>CAYYGX010000029.1:7283-11392 GCA_964471805.1 uncultured Gammaproteobacteria bacterium
TTTTTTGTCATTGCGAGCGAAGCGAAGCAATCTATTTATGGCTTAAACAAGAGATTGCTTCGTCGCCCTGCTCCTCGCAATGACAATTCTCGGACAGTCTGGGTTGAACTTGTAATATGCCCACATATCGCTCTGTACTCAAAAAATCGCTAGCTCTCACAATCAAAAACAAAAAACTTCTGTATTTAGGATTTTTTCTCGCTCTTCTTGGAAACGGCGGAGAGTACGATATTCTCATTAAAAATTTCTTTGTTGAGCGCGGACAATCAATCGGGCTATCCGGTATTCCAGATTTCTTTACGACAAGCATAATCACAGCGAGATTCTTCAACGCAGTTAAAAACCTCTTAAGTTTTCGCTTCCCGATCACAAGCTTTTTTCTGATTCTGATTTTTATGGCGCTCATCTACATTACCACTACCGCGCAGGGAACTATCATAGAAAGCGTCTATAACGCAGTGCAAAAAAAACATACTGTCAATATTAAAAAAGCGTGGATCAAATCGCGCGGAAAATTTTTTGAACTTCTTGCGGCAAATCTTGTGTTTAAAGGAGGCGGGCTAATTTTGGCATTCATAATCTCTACGCCAATTTTTATGCTGTTTTCGTCTCTCGCATCGTTTTCAATCTCGCGCGCGGCGTTAATCACTGGAGCTCTAGTATTCGCCCCGCTTGCGATTATCGTGTCTTTGCTCGCAAAATATACGCTCATTTTCATCATAACAAAAAATAAAACTCCTCTTGACGCGTTTCATCACAGTATCGCGCTTTTCAAAACTAACTGGCTCTTAACGCTTGAAAACGCGCTCTTGCTCTTTATTCTAAACTTTGCCCTTGGATTTGTTACATGGATTCTCGCTGTTCTGATAAGTTTTCCGATCATAACGGCCCTTGCCTTAACGGCTTACCCGCTTGTTTACCCTGTCGGGCATTTCGCAACGATCATCGCATGGACATCAATCGTCCTCATCGCCATTCTCGGAAGCGCATTATCGGTTTTTCAATATACTAGTTGGACTGTTCTGTTTACTCGCATCACCGCAAAACGAAAACTTGAAAGCAAACTTGTCCGGATCGCGGCAAAGCTTATTAATTCATGAAATTTTTAATTCTTTCCGCAATACGTCTGTACCAAAAAACTCTCTCGCTTGACCACGGGCCGTTATCATTCCTAAAGCCGTACGGGCAATGCAAATTTTATCCGACCTGTTCAGAATACGCGTATCATGCGGTTGCAAGATACGGGCTCTTCAAAGGAAGTTTTTTAAGTATACGACGACTTCTCCGATGCGCGCCTTGGAGCAAGGGAGGAGTTGACTACGTAGTTCAACGAATTTTGAATTAACAACGCCTATGTTAGAATTTTTTCATACCCTCTTTTATCTTCCGCTTTTTAATCTACTCATATTTCTCTACACGATTCTCCCCATTCAAGACATGGGGATTGCTATTATTCTGCTCACTATTCTCGTGCGCTTTGTACTCTGGCCGCTGACAAAAAAACAGATCGCGATACAAAAAGCGATGAAAGAACTGCAACCGAAATTAAACGAGATCAAGGAAAAATATAAAGATGATAAAATCAAGCAAGGCGAGGAAACTATGCGGCTTTATAAAGAAAATAACGCAAACCCGGCCTCGTCATGCCTTCCGCTTCTCATACAACTGCCGATTCTCCTCGCTATGTATCAGGCATTCGGAAAAGGATTGCAGACGAGCGCTCTCATTGATGTCTACTCTTTTATCTCAAAACCGGAAACAATAAACACGCATTTCTTATCTCTTGTTGATCTTACAAAACCTTTTATTCCTCTTGCTATTCTTGCCGCGATTGCTCAATTTTGGCAGGCAAAAATGATGGTCGGAGCGCGTCCTCTAACATCAAAAGACGGGGCAAAAGATGAGGCTTTTCAGGCCGCGCTAAACAATCAAATGGTTTATATGATGCCGATTCTGACGGTGTTCATCGGCTGGAAACTCCCGGCCGGCGTGATGCTATATTGGCTTACCGGCACGATTATGATGGGAGTTCAGCAAGTTCTACAGTTGAAAAAATCTAACCTAACTCCTTAATCAACTGCTCCCATGTTGAAAGCGGAAGCGTACCCTCAATTTTGACGCCGTTTACAAAAAATGTCGGCGTCGCTTTGACGCCCAAAATCCTTGCATCTTCAAAATCTTGCGCTACCAGATCGGCAAACTTGCGCGTTTGAAAACATACAGCAAACTCTGTTGTATCCAGTTGAAGAGCGGACGCGAACGGAAAAAAAGAATCAATCGTCAAGCGATTCTGATTTTGAAATATCAAATCATGATACTCCCAAAACTTGCCTTGCGCGTTTGCGCACATACTCGCTTCAGCGGCCTCACGTGCAAGCGGATGAGATCCGTCCGCTCCCTCAAGAGGAAAATGCCGATACTGAAAATACATCTCGTCCGGAAATTTTTGAAATATCTCCCGCAATATGCCAAACGATTCTTTGCAAAAAGGGCACTGAAAATCGGAAAACTCTACAACTGTAATCTTTGCTTTTGGATTGCCGCGTGTCGGACTTCCTTCCTTAAATCCAATCGCTCTATCATTTTTTTGTTTTTCCTCTATTGCTCCGAAATTTCCAGCCGCCGCAAAAAAATCAAATTCGCCAATGACTTTTGACAGAATAATAACAGTAATCGCAAGCCCTCCCGCAACTATTACGAGAAGAAATATAAACCATGTTTTGAGGTAAAATTTCATAAATTCGGAAATTATTATTTTCGAAACGTATGCGCGCAACAGATCGCAACCGCCAAAGCATCGGCGGCATCATCAGAATCTGGAATTTGAGACATATGAAGTATACTCTGCGCCATTTTCTGCATCTGCCCCTTATCGGCTCTTCCATAACCTGTAAGCGCCTGTTTCACTTGAAGAGGAGTGAATTCGCGCGCCTCTTTTTTTTGTTTTCCGAGCGTAAGCATAATCACGCCGCGCGCCTCGCCAACCTTAATGGCCGTTTTCACGTTTTTGTATATAAACAACTCTTCAACCGCAACGATTTCCGGCTGATACTGTTTAAGAATTCGCGTCAACATCTTTTCTATATAGAGAAGGCGCGTCATATGTATTTGATTAGATCTTGTTTCAATGAGGCCATGAGCGATGTGCTCAAGCGAATGCCGTCTTTTCTCTATAACACCATAGCCTAATCTCGCAAATCCGGGATCAAGCCCAAGAATAATCATAGTAAATTCGTATACACTTCCTCCACGTCTTCATCCTCTCTTAAAGCCGCAACAAGTTCTTCTATTTTTCTACTGGTATCATAGTCAACTGATTGGGTAGTTTTTGGCGCGTAACGTTCTCCATCGCGCGTAAAATTCCACAGCACAGATCCGATTCCGGAGAGTGATCCTCCAGAGTCCGTAAGAAGGCGGCGAATGTTCCCGGTTGTGCGATTACGGTTATCAGTTGTAGTGGTAATAATAAGCTGGATGGCCCCTGGAGCATAAGCTTCGTACACAACCTCTAAAACTTCGCCCTGTCCTGGCAACTCCCCTGCTCCGCGCTTTATGGCTCGGTCGATTGTAGACCCTGGCATATTCGCGGCGCGCGCCTTATCTATAATTGTTTGAAGCGCGGAATTAGTCTTTGGATTTTTGTCTGCTCGCGAGGCGATTGAGATTCGTTTTGAAAGAACAGAAAATAATTTGCCGCGCTTTTTATCTTCAGCGCCTTTTTGATGTTTGATTTGCGTCCACTTGGAGTGACCAGACATAATTTTTGAAACTCAAAATTCAAATGTCAAAACTCAAAACTAAGGTGGTTTTGAAATTTAAGTTTTACGTTTCAAGTTTATTTATTGTATCACACTTTTATCTCTGCAACAACTTATCGCTAGCTCACGACGAGCCACAGCGCAACACTCCCTATCGTTGTCGCGGCTCCTATGGTCAAAAGCGCGAATCCTTTTTTCTCCTGCGGAATAAAGCCGGTTGCGGTCGTATATGTGAGCCATCCTTTAATAACAGTTGTTAAGCCGACAAGAAACGCGATCGCAAGCGCGAAATTAACAATTTTTTTTCCGGTTGAAAGCGTCGCATAGGCGCGGATCGGCAAAACTCCGTCC
>CAYYGX010000029.1:11499-13949 GCA_964471805.1 uncultured Gammaproteobacteria bacterium
ATTTTCTTCCGGCTCTTCAATCGGAACACGAAATTTTCCATTCTCTAAATCTTCCAAACCATACGTGGGCAAACACCGATTTTCTTCGCACACGAGCCCGTCCGCGCACATATTCTCGCCCAAATTCACGGCGCAACCGGAGGTTGTCGGCACAGTGATTTTGCATACAGAGAAATCGCCAAGGTTTGATTTCCTGCAACCCATATTCCGCGCGCACTCGGAGCTAGTTTTGCACTTCCAGCCAAGCGGCACCGTGCCATGCGTAATGCCAAAAACTCGGCTCGGGCTTCCAGTCAAAAAGAAACTGAATAAAAAAATGGCAGTAATAATAAATAACCTTCTCATAAGATTCTTATACTTAAAACACCTCACCTTACTCCAAACAAAAAATCCTGGCAAGAGAGCCAGGACTTCTTTTATACAGATCTCAAACCGGTAACGGAGCGAAACCGCGCATATCGTCTAAAACGACAACCTCATCTTTTGCAAGATGCCCTTTCTTGTGTTGAAATGCGATCAATTGATCCAAACGCGCGCCGTCATGTTTTCTCCATGAAATAATATCACCGCGCAGTTCGTTGATCCTGTCATCAAGATAGTGCTTATCTGGATAGTGATTCTTAATATGAGCAACGTCCTCCTTGAGACCTTTGACATCTTCCTTAATCTCCTTGACTTCTTGCTGAACAATACTTCTTGTCAATTTTTCAACCGCAGGCAAAATAACATTCTCAACGGCTTCTCCAAGCTCAGTGTGGATTAATGATTTTATTTGTCCCAAATCTTCGTGAGTCATAAAACTTCTACCCCACCTTTTCCGCTACGCTCAAAATGTATGAAGAGACCGTCCACGCGATGCCGATCAAAATCGCGCCGAGCGCGGCCCATAAAAGCGTGTGCCTGCCTTTTGCCACATTGTCGTCGTTTCCGGCCGCGGTGAGCCAAACGAATCCGCCGTAAATTACCATTACAACAGTGATGATGCCTAAAAATCCGAGAATGACGTTTAAGATGCGGCGGATCGTGTCCCGGAGATCAGAGGAAGAGGCAGTGTCGTCGTCGGGCGAGATGTCGCAATGACCTTGGGTTTGACCGGGAAGTATATTACAAACAGAACCGCCTTCACATACTGTATCATCAACACAAGTACCTCCAACCCCAACCAAACAAACCCGCGTTGTGCATGTATTAAATTCGTTGGATGTACATACAGTTTCACCTCCGCACTCAACTAAAACCCCGCTTGCATTTATCACTCCACACCTTTTCCTAAGGTCAGCTCTTCCCGCTGCTTTAGTTGCATCAGTTTGACATGAGAAAACAACCTGCCCAAATGCATTTTGCGCAGTACCTATAAAAATTATAGCGCTCATGACTGTAAGTAAAAAATAAATTTTCATAATAGCACATGAACATTGAGTTTTTGTGTATTCACAATACCAATGTTTTATAAAATATAATATAAATTGAATTATACTCTACCCCACCTTCTCGGCAACGCTCAAGATGTATGAGGACACGGTCCAGGCGATGCCGATCAAAATGGCGCCAAGAGCGGCCCATAAAAGCGTGTGCCTGCCTTTTCCAACCGCGTCTTCGTTTCCAGCCGCGGTGAGCCAAACGAATCCGCCGTAAATCACCATTACAACCGTGATGATGCCCAAAAATCCGAGAATGACGTTCAGAATCCGGCGGATGGTGTCCCGGAGATCAGAGGAAGAGGCAGTGTCGTCGTCGGGCGAGATGTCGCAATCTGTTGTGGTGGGATTACAGATACTCCCGCCTTCGCATTCAAAACTCTTATTAGTCGCACAATCACCTCCGACTGGCACTAAACAAACACGCGTAGTGCATGGATTAAATTCATTAGAACTACAAACTAAACCTGCTTTACAATTAATAATGACGTTGTTCGCTGCCCGAATACCGCATTTTTCACCTAACTCTCCTGTAAAACCTCCGTTAGCTTGTACAGCACAATCTGGCCTATTATTAGTAAATGCCCCATAAGCCGACAGATTCACAAAGAAAAAAGCAGAAAAAAATATACTATACATCACAAACAAAACTAAATTCTTCATATCATTCTCCCTCCCCGCAAAGCCATTTTCATGGCCTCGCGCGGGCGGCGGGTTAGTTAAAAAGCTTACTAAAATTTATACAATACAACATCCTGTATCTTCTTAAAATGCTTTGCATTTTTCGTGATGATGACCGCTCCGCTCTCAAACGCGGTCGCCGCGATCAAGGCGTCTAGCAGAGGAACGGCATAGTCACGCGCATATTCACCTCCTTTTTGCGCGATCGTACGCGTAACATCAATGATCTCAAAAACAGAAAACATTTTCTCAATCACATCGCGTTCTTTTTTATCCTGCGAACTTTTTCCGACAAACACTTCAGCAATTGTTATAGAGGAAACAAGGAACGCGGCATCGTCTTTAGCAAGC
>CAYYGX010000030.1:0-9763 GCA_964471805.1 uncultured Gammaproteobacteria bacterium
TTTGGCCGTCGATGTCAAGGACGGGCACGCCCATTTGATTGGACTTTGCGATCATTTCATCGCGAGCCGCCGCATCAGTAGAAACATCTTTTTCGTCATATTGCACATTGTTCTCCTTAAAGAACGCTTTGGTCATTTTGCAATACACGCACGTTGGAGTCGTGTAAATAGTTACTTTAGTCATAGAGGATCTGTTTTTTAATTTTAATAATTAATTATGCGCGGCAACCCACGAAAACCAGAATGATCCAAACGGATTGATGCGCTCAAGCGTTCCGTCGAACTTCTTCTCGAAAAGCCGCACTGCGTCAATATCTTTTTCGTATTGAGAAACAATGGTTTTTCCTTGCAACACATCCTCAATCTTTCCTGCCTTTTTAACTGCTGGCGGCCAGTACGCTTTGGCTTTGTCGCTCACTACTATTCCCAAAATAAACTCTTTTTCGCCCAAACGGCTGTCTTTTTTAGCGACCGTGAAGAAAGTGCCGGGTGAAGTGTAGTAATTCCCGTATGGATCTTGTCCGTAAAATCTTGTTGTTCCGGTGTCTCGCGAAAGAACTTCGCCGTTCGGGTGGAGCTTTCGCCAATCGCCGAATCGAATCTGGTCTGACGGCAAAACTTCAAGCCGCGTTCCAGTCATTTCTCCCATGATTGCTTCGCCTAAAATTTGCGGCCACAGCGAATCGGTTTTACGGTCATACATTATCAAATTTGAATTCCACAGTTTGCCCGAAGTGCCGAATTCCACGCGCTCGCTTCTTACAACAGGATCAAACACGATGCCAGAAAGACAGAGCGGGCAATACGTTATGAGTACGCGCTGACCATTTAGCGTATCGTTAACGATTTCGTGCCACACCAAAATTTGAAATGGATAAAATCTGGCGGCGCCATTTATCTCAAGAGCAATGCCGGGATCGCTGTCTTTTAAGAATTTTCCCGCTTCTGCAATAGAAATGAATTGAGGATTATCTATTGATGGGATTCCGTCTTTCGGCGGTCCTCCTCCTATAATCTCATCAAGCGGAACGCTGTGTTTTACTCCGTTTGTTGTCATGATTTCTTTTGTTGAAAATGAAGCATTGCCGTCCGCTTTGCTATTTGGAACGGATATCGTTTCAGTTTTAATTTCTCCGCCGCGAGGCGGCTGAAAATCGTTGCGAAATACTGCGCGCGACAAAACAAAAGCGGCAATAACGACAATAATTCCTACTCCGATCATTGTGATTATTTTTGAATTCACTCCGTTAGAAATCATATTGGATGATAAAATACTGCCGACTTTATAAATTGTATCAATTGTTTAACGGTGGGATTGTCTTTCTTTAATTCGTAGCAAACCATCTGCCCCATTCTTATTTTCTCTACCAGTTCAAGCATCTCTAGAACCTTCAACTGTTGGGACGCCGCCGATACTGTAATATCAAAGACGTTTGCAACATCCGTCACGCAAATATCATGGTGTTCCATCAACAGCTTGAAAATCCGAAATCTGCCCGGATCGCCCAATGCGCCAAGAATGATTGGCATCCGGTCTTTTTTGCCCGATAATTCCTTTTTTATTTTATTTACCTGTTCTTTTGTCAGCATAGTAGTTAAGCACTTGCGTAATTACTTAAATCTTATTCCCAACTACATTTTGTGTCAACTGGGGATAACTTCCTCTCCGCCGCGTCCGAGCGAAATCAAAAAAAGGCCAGCCTCGCCGCCTGCTCGATTAGAATCAGAAAGTGAAATTCTGGAGCGGGTGAGCGGAATCGAACCGCCGTCACTACCTTGGCAAGGTAGTATAATAACCGTTATACGACACCCGCAATATAGAGCATAGTATCAAAAGAAGGCTGTGTTTGCAAGAATCGTATGGAAAGTATTGTTGAGCTTTTGTGAGAGTGGTATAATAAAAAAAGTTAAAATTTTTCCCGTATGAAAGTTCTTATGTTTGGCTGGGAATTTCCTCCGTACAACAGCGGAGGACTTGGAGTTGCGTCTGCCAAGCTCGCTCATGCTCTCAGCGCAGAGGGAGTAGAAGTTGTGTTTGTTTTGCCGCGCAGAATCGGGATTGAAAAAGGGTCATTCAAAATTCTCTTTGCAGATGAAATGCCGGTTACATTTTATGAAGCGCAAGCATTGTCCTCCGGATATATCAGTTCAGAATTGTATAAAGAACTCCGCGCGCTTTTGCGTCACGCGCAATACGGGAGAACGCTCTTTGACGAGGTAACGCGTTACGCGATCCGCGCGGAGAGTATTGCAAAACGTGAGAGATGCGATGTCATTCATGCCCACGATTGGCTGTCGTTTGGAGCCGGAATCACCGCAAAGCGCGTATCAAAGCGACCTCTAATTTCTCATGTGCACGCGACTGAATTTGACAGAACCGGCGGATCTCATATTAACGAAGAGGTATATGCGCGCGAGAAAAAAGGCATGGAGTCAGCGGATCGTGTGGTTGCTGTTAGTGAGCTTACAAAACGCACGATCGTTGATCGCTATAGCATAACTCCAGATGCTGTGGAAGTTGTTTATAATGCCGCTGATATGCATACCGATCGCCATGAGACGCCAAGTTCAGTCTTGCAATTTAAGAATGCGACAGGCAAAAAGATGGTGCTATTTGTCGGGCGTTTCACGCTTCAAAAAGGGCCTGACTATTTTTTGCGCTCGGCGGATCTTGTGCTAAAGCACAATAAAAATGTGTTTTTCGTGATGGCTGGTTCAGGCGACATGGAGCCGCAGATCATACTGCTTGCCGCGGAATTGGGTATTTCAGGAAGCGTATTTTTTTCCGGGTTTGCGCGCGGCGAAGAGCTGTGCGCGCTCTACAGAGCGGCAGACGTCTTTGTAATGCCATCAGTGTCTGAACCGTTTGGCATCACAACCCTTGAATCGCTTTCTCACGGAACTCCGGTCATTATATCAAAACAATCAGGAGTTTCTGAAATTTTGAACCATGCTCTTAAAGTTGATTTTTGGGACGTTGAAGAGACAGCGAATAAAATTATAAGCGTACTTCGTCACAAATCCTTGCAGGACACTCTTGAGGAACACGGTAGACGCGAAGTCGCGAAATACACTTGGCGCGACGCGGCCGCAAAAATAATCAGAATTTATGAGCGACTATTTGGCAGTTACCGTCTTCTTTACTGATGTTATAGAGAACGCATTCCATAAGTACACTACACATTCTTTTCTGTCATTGCGAGCGGAAGCGAAGCAATCTCTCCTGTGGCTTAATCAAGGGATTGCTTCGTCGCTGTTGCTCCTCGCAATGACAAACTTGTTACTGTACTTAGTGACTTTTTGGAATGTTATGTCTATAACTACTCGCTAACCTATGCCCTCCGTCTGTTTCTACTTCCAAGTCCATCAGCCATTTCGCGTTAAACGCTACCGCATTTTTGATATCGGGAGGGACGCGGAATATTTTAACGACGAGAGGGACGGCAACCTGAATAACCGCCGCATCATTGAAAAGGTGGCGCGGAAATGTTATCTGCCGACAAATGCGCTTCTTCTTGAATTGCTTCGCGAGCATTCGGAGTTCAAGGTAAGTTTTTCGCTTTCAGGAGTCCTGCTTGATCAGTTAGAACAGTGCGCGCCGGAAGTCGTCGCATCATTTCAGAAACTTGTTTCAACCGGAAGAGTTGAACTCCTGTCCGAAACATATTATCACTCGCTTGCGTTTCTATATTCCAGCGATGAATTTGAAGAGCAGGTCGCCTCTCACAGAGATAAGATCAAACAGTTGTTTTCTTTTACACCGCGCGTGTTTAGGAATACAGAACTCATCTATAATAACGATCTTGCGAAAATGGCCGAAGAAATGGGTTATGTCGGAATTCTTGCCGAAGGCGCGGATCATATTTTAGGATGGCGAAGCCCCAATTTTGTGTATCAGCCCGCCGGAACATCTGGGATTAAACTGCTTCTCAAGAATTATCGCCTGTCAGACGACATCGCGTTTCGGTTTTCCGAACGATCATGGCAGGATTTTCCGCTCACCGCAGACAAGTTCGCGCGATGGATTTCATCTCATAACGGCAGTGGAGAGCTAATAAATCTTTTTATGGATTATGAGACATTCGGCGAACATCAATGGGAGGACACGGGCATATTTAATTTTTTGCGCGCATTGCCGGGCGAAATTTTGAAACATCCGGATAACGATTTTGTGACTCCAAGCGAAGCGATTGCGCGATATAATGCTCGCGGAGTTCTTGACATTCCGTATTTTGTTTCGTGGGCGGACGTGGAACGCGACCTTTCAGCATGGCTTTCCAATTCCATTCAGCACGATGCGGCGCATACTTTGTATTCTTTGCGAAGCCAGGTTTTGGAGACGAAAGACGCGCAGTTGATTGAAAATTGGCGGCGGCTCCAGACGTCCGATCATTTTTATTATATGTGCACAAAATGGTTTGCGGACGGCGACGTGCATAAATATTTTAACCCTTACGAATCGCCGTATGACGCGTTCATATCTTTCATGAATGCGCTCCATGATGTACAATTGCGGATAGAATTGAAGAATAAAAAAATATAAAGGTCGGAAGCCGCATAAATTTATTATCTATACCAATGCTGAAACAAGCAATAGCAATCATTCGTCCCAAAAAAAATCTTACAAGCGCGGGATCGGATTCGCTTTTCTTTCTGTACGACGGGCAGGCTGTCAAGAATTTGAAGGAGTTAAAAGATGAGCTGAAAAAAGCGTCAAACGATCAGTTCGCGCATCACGTCAACGCAGAGAAAAATGACTTCGCGCGTTGGACCGAAGAGGTTCTGCGCGATCGCGATCTCGCAGTAAAACTGCGCCAGTGCAAGACGCGACTTTCAACAGTTCGCGCCATTGAGACGCATCTGCAAAAAAATTACGTCATTTAGTTTTTGAAGCTGTAACTCGCTAAATATATGTCCCGCTCCATGGTTTTAGGAAACGGAGAAATTTTAGTATGCGCTGACCGTTTTGGCCAAGTGCGCGATTTTTATTTCCCGTACGTCGGGCTTGAAAATCAAATTCCGGCCCAAGGCGTGCATAAAATTGGCCTATGGGCTGACGGACATTTCAGCTGGCTGGACTCCGGAGCATGGAATATCGCGATTGATACAAAAGAAGATGCGCTTTCAGGAATCGTTCGCGCCGCGCACAAAGAACTGGAATTAGAACTATCATTTCACGACGTTGTTTATAACGAAAAAAACATTTTCCTGCGGCGCATCGTTATCAGTAATCGCGCGAGGGAAAAACGGGAAATACGGCTTTTTCTTTATCATCAATTTGAACTTTACGAATCCCACCGCGGCGACACAGGATTCTATGATCCGCGCGAACAGGTGATTGTGCACTACAAAGGGCGTCGCGCCATCCTGATCAATGCAAAAATACAAAATCAGCAGATGAGCGATTATGCGATAGGCATTTTCGGCATTGAGGGCAGGGAAGGCACATACAAAGACGCCGAGGACGGAGAACTTTCAAAAAATGCGATAGAGCACGGGCGCGTTGATTCAATAATTAGTATTACTGCGAAAATTGAAGGAGAAAAAAGCGCAACAATAGATTATTGGATTACGGTTGCAAAATCTATCGCAGAAGCATATGAGCTAAATCGGTATGTTTTAACCAAAACGCCCGCGTATCTCATTAAAACAACTGAAGATTTTTGGAGGGCGTGGATTACTAAGTGGAAGTTTACGTTTATGGGACTTGAAGAGCCGGTCGTTACGCTTTTTAGAAAGTCGCTTTTGATTATTCGTTCGCACGTTGATAACAATGGCGCGATTATCGCATCCGGGGATGCGGAGATGTTGCAGTACGGACGCGATACATACAGTTATATGTGGCCGCGCGACGGCGCGATTTCCGCGCTGGCTCTAGACAAAGCTGGCGATTATAATGTGGCAAAACGGTTTTTTGAATTTTGCAACCGCATCATTGCGCGGGAGGGATACTTCCTGCATAAATATCGGCCAGACGCGTCGCTTGGGAGTTCATGGCATCCGTGGGTGCGGGGAGAACATCCGGAATTGCCGATTCAAGAAGACGGAACCGCGCTTGTTCTCGTTGCTCTTTTTCAGCATTACGAACTCTCCCGGGATTTAGAGTTTATTGAAAGTGTTTATAACACTCTTATCAAACGAGCGGCGGATTTTATGGTTTCCTATCGCGATGAAACAACCGGTCTTCCGCGCCCGAGCTATGATTTATGGGAAGAGAAATTCGGCGTGCATACATTTACGTCCTCTGCCGTGTATGGAGCGCTTTCCGCATCCGCGAAGTTCGCGGAGATTTTAGGAAAAGATGAGCATGCGCGTGTGTATAATTCAGCCGCTCTCCGCATGCGCGCCGGTATAATTTCCCATCTTTACAACAAAGAACGCAGGTATTTCTACCGGACGATTTCTGTTGATGATAATGGACGGATAATAGGTCGTGACGGAACAATTGATGCTTCCGGCCTGTACGGAGTTCTCAATTTTGGCGTGCTTCTTCCTCATGATCCGCTTGTGTCTGAAACGCTCGGCGCTCTTGAGGAAAAACTTTGCTGTCACACACATATAGGCGGGCTTCCTCGTTATGAAGGAGACGAGTATTACAGGGCATCGCCTGACTCTCCGCCAACCCCGTGGTTTATTACAACTCTATGGCTTGCGCAAATTTACACGACCATTGCCGAAAATGAGCGGGATTTGGATCGCGTAAAACAGTGGCTCAATTGGTGCGCGCGGCACGCGCTTCAAACAGGCATCCTTTCCGAGCAGATTCATCCTTATTCAGGAAAACAGCTTTCCGCCGCGCCTCTTACATGGAGCCATTCGGAATTTGTGATTACTGTGATTAAGTATTTGGAGAAACTAGAGAGCCTTGGGATTTGTGAAACGTGCACTATAAGGTGAGATGTGTTTGTTTGCAAAAATAATCTCCCAACTAGCATTATGATAACAAAAAAGTTAAAAAACAAAGCGCGCGCCATCAGCATTCCAGCAAAGGAGTTTTTGGTGAAAATTCCTCTTTTAGGCACTATCGCCGCAGGACAGCCACTTACTTTATTTGATGTAGCAAAAGAAACGATCTCTGTCCCAAAAAGTAGAATACCATCCTCATCAGAAGTTTATGCCCTCCGTGTAATTGGCAATAGTATGATTGAGGAGAATATCAATGATGGAGATATTGTTTTAGTAAAGCATCAAGCAACCGCCGAGAACGGACAAAAAGTAGTTGCTCTCATAGATAATCATGAAGCCACGCTAAAAAAATTTTATAAAGAGATAGGGCATATCCGTTTGCAACCGGCAAATAAAAACATGGAGCCGCTTATTTTTAGAAATGGGCGAGATGTTTTGATACAAGGAACAGTACTGGATGTTATACGCGAAGAAGTAAGATCACCGATACATTTTCCCGAATACAAGGAAACTAAAAAATATACTGAAGTACCACTAAATAAAATAATTTGCGGGGACGCGGTAGAGGTAATGCGGACAATGCCATCTGATTCAGTTGATTTAGTTATTACATCTCCACCATATGACGATTTGAGAAACTACAATGGGTATTCTTTCAATCTTGATGGTATGACAAAAGGATTGTTTAGAGTTATGAAAAAAGGTGGAGTTGTTGTATGGGTTGTTGGAGATCAAACAATTAAAGGAGATGAAACAGGAACATCTTTTAGACAAGCCCTATATTTCAAGCAAGTGGGTTTTAATCTTTTTGATACAATGATATATCTAAAAACTCCTCGTGGTGCTGTTGGAAATAACAAGACATATTGGCAGACTTTTGAGTATATGTTTGTGTTCAGCAAAGGAACTCCAAAGACAATAAATCTCCTAAAAGACAGGAAAAATAAAGATGAGCGGGATGGTGATAGCGGTACAAAAAGACTGTCTGATGGCTCGTTATTAAAATTAAAAAGAGCCGGATATTCTAAATATGGTAGACGGACAAATGTTTGGAAATACCTCATAGGCAAGGGGCATTCCGCAACCGACAATATTGCTTACAAACATCCTGCCATATTTCCAGAGAAGCTGGTGCAAGACCATATTACAAGTTGGTCAAATCTTGGCGATGTAGTACTTGATCCAATGTGTGGCAGTGGAACTACATGTAAAATGGCCAAACTTAATAAAAGAGATTTCATCGGCATTGATATCTCTTCTGAATACTGCAAAATAGCTGAAGAAAGATTAAAGCAAAAAAACCTGTTTTAAATTTTTGCTACTTTAAGAGTACCTTGTAGCCATTTTATAGCTCGTTTTAATATATTTACATCATCTTCCATCATCCCCATACTGTTATTGCACATTCTACAAATCCATCCTCTTATCTTTCCAGTATTATGAAGGTGGTCTAACACAACATCATTTTTATATTGTCTGATTATTGTTCTATTACAAACAGGACAATGGAAAGGTTTACATATGGGTGGCGGTGGGTATATTTTTTCAAATCCTTCTCTATCTTTTTGGGACATAGGTTTTTTCCAACTACGACAATCCCTACATTCACCTCTCCTTGAGACCTTGCCGCGGATACTTTTTTGATTTTTTTTAAATTCAAAAATACTCTTTGGTTGCTGACACCTTCGGCATATCTTTGTTTCGTTGAAACAGGAGTCACAAAAATCTCCATGGGTCGCCTTATTTCGGTTGAATTCAATGCAGTATTTTGTTTTCATATTTATTTCAGCTTGGAAACAGTAGGTTAGCAAATTTTTACCTCAACGAAATTTTGGTGGACTTAGCGAGAGTCGAACTCGCGTCTCCGCAATGCGAATGCGGCGTACTGCCACTGTACTATAAGCCCGGGAGGACTGCGCAGAATTTTGGTGCCTCCGAGAGGATTTGAACCTCTAACCCTTGCGGGACATGGTCCTAAGCCATGCGCGTATACCAAGGTTCCGCCACGGAGGCGCAAGACCTCAAGCGTCTGAAATGTATCACTTCAGCGCGTTCTATGTCAATTTTGCTACAGCTTTAGTATACTTGACTCGTATGCGCTCATTATTTCAATATAAAAAAACTCGCTTGTTTTTGCTGATAATTATTTTTGGAATAGTCGCGCCAGCGTTTTTTGCTTTGGCAGAACCGCGCTCGGTTGTCATCACTGAAATTGCGGCATCGCTCCCGGCGGACGAAGAATGGATTGAAATTTACAATACGACCGACCGAGTTCTTGACATAAGCTTATGGCGGTTTGTTGAAGGTTTTACACAAAGCGATCCAGATGGAATTCGCCATAAACTCACTTCTTATCGCGCTGATTCGCTTCTTGACACGCGCGAGTACGCAATTATCGCAAACAATGCCGCTGTATTTTTGGAAAAGCATCAAAATTTTTCCGGCGCGCTTTTTGACAGTTCATGGAGTTCGCTTAAAGAAACAGGAGAAAAAATAGAGGTGATTGACGGAAACGGCGGTGTTATTGAGGAATTTTCGTATCTGCAAACAGATGACGGAATCCTTGCCCGCAAAGATCCGTTTCTTGCTGATTATTCTTCTCTAAACTGGGCTATCGTTCAAGTAGACGGAACTCCAGGGAAACCATACGACGCAAATGCTTTACCTTTAACTCCCGCATCTCAAACTTCAACTCCTGCTTTAACTTTACCTGATTCGCCTTTGCCTAAAGAGAAAGTTTTTCCTGTTAAGCCGCTTGAACCGCCAACCGCGGACGCTGGGGTAAATGTCGCCGCGCGCGCCGGCGAAACAATTCTTTTTGACGGTTCGCGTTCGTATGACTCAATCGGAGCAGAGC
>CAYYGX010000030.1:9773-13869 GCA_964471805.1 uncultured Gammaproteobacteria bacterium
GCTTTCGTACAATTGGAATTTTGGCGACGGAACAAAAGCGGAAGGCGCTGTGGTAAAACACGCATTTTTGCTTGAAGGCGATTATCGCGCTTTGCTTACTGTTTCAAATAGCGCTGGCGATGATTCTGACTTTGCGCGGGTTACTATTGTCGGCGATGCGTCCGAGCCTTCTCATTTGAAAAACGGCGAACCGTCGGCGCTGACTCCGGATGACACAAGAACGCTTCCTTCCAAAACAGATGCGGTTATTGAAGGCATAGTAACTGTTGAGCCGGGCATTTTTGCAAAGACATATTTTTACATAAGCTCTAAAGACGGCATAGTCGCGGCGCAAGTTTATTCAGCGGACGGCGAGTTTCCGGATCTTCATATAGGACAAGTTATTGAGGCGACCGGAACTATCTCATCATACTATGGCGTAAAACGAATTATTACGCGCGCGCCGGGCGCAATTTCAGTGATTCGCGGAGAAGATCCATTACTTGGGAGAGAGGTAGCCTTATCGCTTATTGACGATGCTTATCTTGGGCGTTTAATTACGCTTAAAGGCTCGGTGTTGAAAGAGGAGGGGAAAATTTTTATAACATCCGATGACGGAGGGCGCATACGAGTTGAGGTTAAGAACGGGACTGGTATAAGCAAAACCGATCTTCAGGAAGGAATTCTAGTTTCTCTAACAGGCATTATTGACAAGACAGTAAGCGGATTGCGTTTTTTGCCGCGGTATCCGGGCGATATTATTGTTGTTACTCCAATTTCTGCGCCAGAGGACGTTTCAAGCAAAAGCCGCGTTCTTGGCGAAAAAGCCGAAATTGCGCTTCCGGAGATTGAATATACTCCTTCAGAGGACGCTCTTGAATACAAAACCGAGGCGCAGTCTCGCTCTGGCTTACTCAAATATCTTGTCGCAACCGCCGTAGCGCTCGCTTTTATTCTCGCGGGAGTTTTTATGCGCGAGCGGAAGGAGAAAAAACGAATGAGTCCATAGTAATTGTCAGCGCGCGCGAGGTGTGCTATAACATTCCTTAGCTTTGGGCCCATAGCTTAGCCCGGCAGAGCGTCTCCATGGCATGGAGAAGGTCGGGAGTTCGAATCTCCCTGGGTCCACCAATGTGTGCTTTATGATAAAACATCCTGATCAGTGCGTAGGCGTGTTTGTAGACGTGCAGAACATGTACTACTCGGCAAAAAATTTATTTGACAGGCACGTCAATTTCGGCGCTCTTTTGAAAGAATCGGTCTCGGGGCGAAAACTAATCAGGGCAACAGCATATACAGTGAAGGCGCAGATTCCGGAAGAGGGGAGTTTTTTTGAAGCGCTCCGAGGTCAGGGGTTTGAAGTTAAATCAAAAGAACTTCAAATTTTTCCCGGCGGCGTGAAAAAAGGCGACTGGGATGTCGGCATTGCGATTGATGCCATAAAACTTTTGTCCCAGCTGAATGTTGTCGTGCTAGTTACAGGAGACGGAGATTTTTTGCCGCTTGTTGAATATCTGCAGTATCATGGGCTTTTGGTTGAACTTGTCGCATTCAAGCGAACAACCTCTGCAAAATTGCTGGAGAAAGTTGACGCGTTTATTGATTTGGAAGAGAATGCGCGAAAATTTTTGATGCCAAAAGCGGCATCATCAGCGTTTCGCCGCCGCGCGCAAGAATAGCGAAAGTTGCATTTTTCGCGCAGTATGTTAGTGTAAAATTCATCTCAAAAATATGGGACGATACCTTGGACCAATTCACAAACTATGCCGCCGCGAAGGAATGCCGCTTTGCGACTCGCCAAAATGCCAGGCGCGAGGCAAACGCGCATATCCGCCGGGTCAGCACGGAGCAAAGGGCCAGAGAAGGGCGCCTTCTGTGTACTCCAGGCAATTGCGGGCAAAACAACGCGCAAAGCGCATGTACTGCCTTTTAGAAAGGCAATTCCGCCGTTTTTTTGAGCTCGCAGTAAAAATGAAAGGCGCAACAGGAGATAATCTTTTACGGCTTTTGGAATTACGTCTTGATAACGCGGTGTATCGGCTAGGGCTTGCTGACACTCGCCGCGGAGCGCGTCAGATGGTTACGCATAAACATATCAGCGTTAACGGCAAAAACGTTGGCATTCCATCCTATATCGTGAAGATTGAAGACGTTATCGCGTTTGCTCCAGGCGCCGCAAAGAGCGCGGCGTTTGTCGAGCGGCTCTACGGACTCGCAAAAAAACCGCGCCCCGCATGGCTTTTATGGGACTCGGGGAGCAATTCCGGAAAAGTCGTAACCGAACCGGACATTACTGATCTTATTGAACCATTACAGCCCAATATGATTGTTGAGCTGTATTCTAAATAATTTTTTATACGCTAAACCGAAAATAGCACACATCCCCGTCTTTCACCGTATACTCTTTCCCCTCAATTCGCACTAATCCTTTTTCTTTTGCGCTGTTCCAGCCATTTTCTGAAATAAAGTCGCGCCAGTTTACAACTTCCGCGCGTATAAAGCCGCGTTCAATATCAGAGTGAATTTTTCCGGCCGCTTCCGGCGCGAGAGCTCCGTTTCTAACTGTCCACGCGCGCGTTTCTTTTTCGCCGCTTGTAAAAAAAGTTATGAGCCCGAGGATGGCGTACGACGCTCGTATAAACGAATCAAGCCCGGTTTCGGTTCGCGAAAGAGCTGTAAGGTAATCGTTGAGTTCCTTGTCCGCGACTCCGGCGAGTTCAACCTCCTCTTGGATATTCAAAACAATAGTTGATTCGCGCGAGATTGGAAGGCAATGCTCTTCTATGAGAGCTGAAGCAATTTTTGACGAATCATCTGTATTTAGCACATAGAGCATCGGTTTTGCGCTAAAGAGGTTGAGCGGTTTCACAAGCGCCAGTTCATCTTTTGTAAGAGAGGCATCACTCACGGTTTTCCCCTGTTTCAGAGTCGCATCTAATTTTTGCAATAGTTCAATAAGCGCGGCCGCTTCTTTCACTCCACTGCGCTTCTCGCCTTGAAGAGTCCGGATGCGTTTCTCAATTACATCAAGATCGCTCATAATAAGTTCTAGAAGAATTATTTCAGAGTCCTCTTTCGGATTGACGCGCCCGGAAATATGGACGACATTTTCCGCCTCAAATGCGCGCACAACATGCGCGATCGCGTCTACCTCTTTAATGTGAGAGAGAAACGTGTTGCCAAGCCCTTCTCCGTCATGCGCGCCTTTTACAAGCCCGGCGATGTCAACAAATTCAATGACAGCGGGGATGATTTCTTTTGAATGCGAGACCCGCGAAAGTTCTGAAAGACGCGGATCAGGCACGAGCACAACGCCAACATTTGGTTCAATTGTGCAAAATGGATAGTTCTCGCGCGGAACATCTTTTTTTGTTAGCGCAGTGAAGAGAGATGATTTTCCTACGTTTGGCAAACCAACGATTCCTATTTTCATATATAAAGCATTGACCGTATTTTTGAAGTCTAGTAAAATATAAGAAAATAGCAAGCGAATTCTATGAAATCATATCGCGCAATTATTTGGGTATCATTTCTTCTCATCGTCGGCGAAGGAATTATTTTATCAGGTTTGAATTTTGCGCCAGTCGCGTTGAAGGATAGAGCGGTTCTCGGAGACGCTACAAGCGCTGTATTGGAAGAAGTTGGAGCAACATCGTATCCGGCATCGTACTACACTCCGGAAAGGATTGATCTAGACGGTGTTCTAATTAATGGCGTCGCTCTTGCGGAAACCGCAGATACAGATGTAGATAAAAAAATAATCGCGCCTGTTTCCACAGATATAGATGAGCTTGCGGTAGTTTCATTGGATTCTGAAAAACAGCCGCAGGTGGATAGATTCGTTACAGCTTTGAATACCCCAGCTCTTGGTGAAGTGCCGCGATCAACCAGCGCTGGCGCAGAGAATGAAACAACGAACCCTAGCGTTCCAGAACTCATGCAAAAAAATGAACGGCTGTATCGCGAACGTCTTATGAAAGAATTGGACGAAGTGCGCAAAGACCTTGAATCGTTTAGCGATAACGTGAATCCGAAAACCTCATTTTAAGCCACTGTCATTGCGAGGAGCGAAGCGACGAAGCAATCTATAACTTGGCTTTTAGACAAAAGATTGCTT
>CAYYGX010000031.1:0-10734 GCA_964471805.1 uncultured Gammaproteobacteria bacterium
TTTTATATGACTCAACCGTTGACGCCAAAGTTAGATTTTAGATGGCTCAATTCGATCAACTTGACAATAACACTCATTTTGTTATACTGAAATTGTATCTCCAACGGAAAAGGTTACCCCTTAAGGTTTCGTCCTTCTGGGGTCTTTTCTTTTGTATAGGACAATCCATGCTTCTCCTTGAGGTACACGCGAAAGCGCGCGAAGTCCAAAATCCATCCTTGATTGCGAATGTTTAGGTTGAGATTCTGGCTGTCTATAAAAGCGTAATTATTCGCCTTGTCGGCGCGCTTCTGGATCATGTTGTCTATGGTTTTTGGGGGCATGTAAATTATTTCTTGTTCAATAGCTTCTGAATCTCCTTTTGTTGTTCAATAATAGTTTGTAGATTTTGTTTGTTAGTTTCCAGCAATGTTTCATTACTTTTTTGAATAGCATTAAGGGTATCTATTTTTTTAGAGTATTCTTTATAAACAGCAGAGTTAAAATGCCAAGCATCTAGTAGTAAACCGCCAACCATCAAGAGCATAGTTATGACTGCTACAAACAATACAATGACAACGCCAGCCATCAGCCAGTTGATCTTCTTCAAGCTCTCGTTTATAAGTCGCTCACTCCTACGTTCACTTTCGGTAATTATAGCGGCTTCGCTTGGAGTAAATTTTCTATTTTCTTCTAACATAATTATTGATAAATTCCATTCATTATAATTACACCGTTTGAATCAGTTTCAACGTCAAAGTCTTTCCCAATAAACAAAGTAAAATCAATGCCGGCGAAAGCAACACCACGGTTAAATCGTACACCGGGGCCAAATTCAACACCGCCAACACGAATTCTCTGTCTTGGTTCAAGACTGCCGTCTGGATGCTGTGTAAAAATTGAATCAAAGGTTACTCGCGCCATATTGTTATTCCAACTTCTTAATCACAAAACTCTCAACCCCGCGGTCGTCAATAATTTTTACGGCTATTCTCTTATGCTCGCCCGGCTTAAACGGCAATGATTCAACGCCGGTAAATGAATCCATCACTGCTTCGTTCACCGCGCCGTTTAATGTCTTCGCAAGCCGCGTCCAATCCCGTTTCTCGTCTTTCATCGGGAAGAAAACTTGAACCGGCAAAATGCTTTGCTCGTCGTAATCGGTATCCAGCATCCACATCGCAATCCGGCTGGTATTCCCGGAATCAATCTCGCCGGTTATAGGATTATAGTAATCAAATCCGTTGACGCGCACTTTGTATGCGCCGCCTTTCTCTTTAATAAGCTCAATATCCGGCTGGCCGATGAGCCAGTAGCTTTGGCTGGAGGATCGCTTTTTGCGCAAATCCGAGGTGAGCAAGTCCACGCTCATCTGGCTTTTAAGAATAGAAACGCCCGGCCATTTCATTTCATCAATATCCTTTGACGCTTCCGGGTCAAAATGGAACGCGGCAAAAATAACAAAATCCGGCTTATCAGCCAAACTGCGCGCTTCATTCACGGCTGACTCTGCTTGGCGCGGTTCAAGCGGGCCATAATCCGGTCCAAAGCAGATAACCGCACGCCTTCGCTCCGCTTCGGCGTGTAAACTTTTTTGTTCTAAAATTTCACCTTCGGCGTGCAAATACTTTGTCCCCGCCATTGGTTCAATGCGAGAAAAATTAATAACGCTCCCGCCAACAGCTCGGATGCCGGACGCCTTCAACTCGTCGCGCCATATTGCTTGATTTGCTGTTTCTCCAATCCGCGCAATGTCTTCTCCTGTCGCGGTAATCCTCGGTTCACTTCTATCAAATGGCTTTACGCGAAGTCCGGGAACCGCTTCAACGGTAAATGGCCCGGTTACCCGCACTTTGCTTTTGTCAATCATGGGCTGATCGTACAAAGTTTCCTCTTGAGGCGGCTCGCTATTGGCAATAGAGCCAAGGGTGATATGCGGCACTTTTTTATACACAAATCCGCTTGCGATGCCTTCTCTGTTATGCGCAAGCTGATAGTAATCAAAATGCGCGGTCATCAGCCGTTGTTTTGCAAGCGTTATGGCAACGCGCGATGTGTCGCAAGTAATCCAGCGCCGCCCCCATTGCTCGGCTACATACGCGGTTGTCCCTGAACCACATGTTGGGTCAAACACCAGATCGCCGGGGTCGGTGGACATTAACATACACCGTTTAACAATTTCTGGATTAGTTTGTACAACATATATTTTTTCGGTGAATGTTTGTGTGTCCTTCCATATATTATTCAAAGCAATGGCAGAAAAATCATCCAAGTACCTTACATATCTTAATGTATTCCCTGAAATTTCAATTCTATTAGCTTTTGCGAGGACACTTAAACCATGAATTGTAGTCTTCCAATGCGATCCTTTTGGCGGAACAAATTTCTTTCCGTTAAATTCAAATTCTTGTACTTCGCTACCAGCACCATGGCTAAAAAGAGCTCCGGAAGAATAAATTCTTGCTCCTTCTGGTAATAAATTTAAATTATTTTTTTCTTCTGAGGTTAAATTTCTTCTTGCGCCGTCCCACAACTCAACTCGATTATAGCCACTAGTATATTCTGTTTTAAGATTATAAAGCTGGTGATATTTCATTTTGCTTCTCTCTCGTGCATACCATATAACATAATCACCTGCTCTAGGAATGGTTTTTGATTCAAATCCACTTGTCGTAGCAAAACTAATTAACCCTGAAAAATTCTCTTTCCCAAACACCTCATCCATCACCTCCCGCACATGATGAACATTCTCATCATTTATCTGCACAAAAACGCTACCGGACTCGTGCAAAAGCTCTCGCGCTAAAAGCAGGCGATCGTGAAGATAAGTTAAGTAGCTGTGTATGCCCAACTCCCACGTATCCCGAAACGCTTTAATCACTTCCGGCTCCGCCGGAATATCCGCGTCGTTTTGATCTTTCACTTCGCGCTTGTTCACAAACGGCTGAAAGTTGGAGTTGTATTTAATGCCGTAGGGCGGATCAATATAAATCATCTGCACCTCGCCCGCCATACCCTCTTTTTGCAGTAAACTATTCATCACAAGGAGCGAATCGCCAGCGATAAGGCGGTTCGTCCAATCCTGTGTATGATGATAAAAATCAAACGCTTTCCCAAGCGTGAGCTTATTTTCAAACGCGTCAAAAAGCGAGGGTTGCGGCTCCAGCGCTTTTTCTTTCAAAAACGATTTCACAATGCGCAAAGGGTCAACTCGTTCGTGAATATGCAAGCTCACATTTCGGACATTGACTTCGTTGCCTTCTTTTTTTCCCGCCCAAGAAAGATATGGGGAGATATGCGGATCGTGCGCGTATTTTGCAATGCCGTTTAGCTTGTCCGTTTCTGACGACACAAGCCCGACCGGCGGATTGTTCATTCGCCTCTTGCCCGCGTGCGCATACGCCTCAACGGATATTTTTTTGGTTGTTTGGGCATATCTATTAGGCATATTTATGATCAAAATCTTATCACTTCCCTAATCGTCTCCTTCTTCACTCCTCCGATTGAGTATAAAAGTCCTCCATATAAAACTAGCGAGAGCGGAAGTGTGATAAAAAGCGAGGCGTTGCGAATAAAGTAGAGAACGCCTGCCATTAGTATAGCAGAGATAAGCGACTTCACCAACACGGAAACACGCGGGACAAAACGAGTTTTCTTCCATACAACAATAAACGCGGCGGAAAACATCGCCACCTCTCCTATAGCTGTGAGCCATGCGGCGGCAAAGTAGGAATAGCGAGGAATAAACGCCATATTGAGAGCAATCATAACTACGGCTAAAATCGCGTAGTATTTTATCATCGCTTTTTGCGCGTGAACTGCGATCACTGTGTGAGCAAAGATAGAGCCGATAAACATCATATACACTCCGATCATTAAAATAGAGAGAACAGGCGCTGACGGAAGAAACTCGCTTCCGCCCAAAAACAGCACGATTGATTTTGCCAAAACCGGGGTGCCAAAAAGAAGAGGCGCGCTCATGATAGCAAGCGCGTCAAACCCGCTTTGCATATGAAAACGAAACGCTTTCTTACTTCCGCGTCCGTACGAGTCGTTCAAAATGGGAAAGAGCAGTCCCATAAATACGAGCGGCAAAGTAACGAGCGTTTCTATAATTCTGTAAGGCATGCCGTAAATACCGACCTCATAATCGGACACATACCACGAAAGAATAATTGAATCTGCCTTAAAGTAGAGAAGATGAAACCAAATACACACGGCAACCGGCCATGTGCGCGAGAGCACGCTTATAATATAGGAGGCGTCAACGCGCCATGTGAAGTCAATATATTTTCGCGCCAAAAGCCATGAGATAAAAAATTGGGCGAAATTGCCGGCGACGACAGTGACGGTGAGGGGAACAAGCCCAACCTGAAAGCGCATCATAAGTATTGTTGCAAGAAGAAGAACGCCTCGTCCGATAATCTCGGAAACGGCAGAGCGAGAGGAGACAAGATGTTTTTGAAAAACCGTCTGAAAAATCTGCGAAAGCCAGATAAATATATTGGAAAACGACATTAAAAATATCCCGAGCCGTATCGCGGATTCGTACGGAGCGACGAGCGCAAACGCGGCCATTATAAAAAGATACATCGCGTTTAAGTATATCCGGAACATGAAGTGCTGGCTCACCACATGATTTGATTCGCGCTTTGGATGCGAAATGTCGTTTAAGACTATAAGGTAAAGGCCTAAGTCCCCGATAATTCCGGAGAGCTGAACGATCGTGAGGATGATGTGAAACTTGCCGTACTCGGCTGGCCCAAGATACCGGAAGAGCAATGTTGAAGCGAAAAGCGCTAAACCAGTGCCGATTGCTTTTCCTATAAACTGAATGAGCGTGTTATGGAGAAGCGCGCGGGTTGTTGACATATTTATGTGAAAACGTTGAAAACGTATGGTATAGTAAAATTGCTGGATTGACAATTGACTTGTCTTTTCAGCTCTGTTTTGTTAGTTTGATGATGTGTTTAAATTAAACCTCCCGCAAAAACCAATCTACGTGCCGTTTTCTTGCAAAGCCGATTTTTACGAGCTTTTTCAAAATCTGCACGATCACACTGATACGTGCTTTTTTTTTGAATCACTCGGGAGCGAGAACGCGCTTTCGCGATACTCTATTATAGGATTTTCGCCAGAACATATTCTGCGAGCCAGCGGAAATAATTTGACGATAGACGGCCAAACGACAAAAGTCGCAAACGCCTATCACGCGCTTCGCGCTATAACGCCGCAAAATGTTCTATCGCGCGCGTATTGCGGAGGGCTTGTCGGGTACATTGGATACGATGCTGTAAATTACGCTGAACCCGCGCTTAAAATTCGCTCTCATCCGTCATTCCCGACGCTTGCTTTTGGCATCTACACCGACGGGCTTGTCTCTGATAAAATGACTGGCGAAATTTTTTATTTTTTCTATACTAAAAATCGGCTACAGTTTATAAAACGCATAGCCAAACTCGCGCTCAAAAAAACTCGCGTTCGTGTCCGCCATATCGGCGATACGCTCACAAAGCAAGAGCACGAAAAACTGGTTTTAGCTGTAAAAGAAGAGATCATCTCCGGTAATACCTTTCAGTCTGAAATCGGATTCAAAACAGAATATGAAATCCGAGGCTCTCCCATTTCCATCTACAGCGCGCTTCGCAAAGTGAACCCGTCGCCGTACATGTTTTATCTGAAATACGATGATGTCGCGCTCCTTGGCGCAAGTCCGGAACTTCTCTTTAGATTGTGTGATCGAGAAATGGAAACGTTTCCGCTTGCGGGCACGTGTTCGCGCGGCAAAAACGCGAAGCGGGACATCGCGCTCGCGCGCGCTCTCTTGAACGACCCAAAAGAAATCGCGGAACATAATATGTTGGTTGATCTCCACAGAAACGATCTTGGCCGCGTTGCCGAGTTTGGCACAGTGAAAGTGCGGCGCTTGATGGACATCAAGAAATTCAGCCATGTTCAGCATATTTCAAGCGAGCTTGCCGGTATAATGATGCGCGGCGAGGACATGTTCTCGGGACTCGCGGCGAACTTCCCGGCAGGCACGCTTTCCGGCGCGCCTAAGTTTGAATCAATGAAAATTATTGATCGGCTGGAAAATGCGCCTCGCGGGCCTTATGGAGGCGCTGTCGGGCACTTTGGCTTTAACGGCAACTGCACGTTTACAATTCCTATACGATCTTTTTTTGTCTCCGGCTCCTACGCGTATACGCAAAATGCGAGCGGCGTTGTGCATGATTCTTCTCCGGAGCGAGAGTATGAAGAGGTGAAACGAAAAGGAAAGGCGATGAATCAAGTATTAAATGAATTCAAAACTTAATATGAAAATTCTTATTTTAGATAATTACGACTCTTTCACATACAACCTGTATCAGTATGTCGGCGAAATTTTGGCGGAACGCGGTCTAGTATTCACCCTTGACGTAAAACGAAATGACGAAACGACGCTTGACGCAATTAAACGCGCGCGTTACGACCGCATCGTCATATCGCCTGGCCCCGGAAATCCTGCCTCTAGAAAGTATTTCGGCGTATGCGCAGACGTTTTGACGAATCTTGCAGACACAGTTCCGATTTTAGGAGTGTGTTTGGGAATGCAGGGCATGGCGCACTATTATGGAGGAAAAATCGTCCCTGCGCGCGCTCCGATGCACGGCAAAACTAGCATGATAACACACGACGGAAAAGGCGTGTTCATCGGACTTCCAGATCGCCTTCTAGTGATGAGGTATCACTCGCTCGTCGTTCAACCATCCTCGCTCCCGCAAGACTTTGAAATCACAGCGCGGACAGTCCCGGAAAATAAAAAAACAGCCGCGAAAACTTTCATGGCCGAAATTATGGGCATCCGTCATAAAAAATTATTGCTGGAAGGCATTCAGTTTCACCCCGAGTCCTTTGCGACAGAGGGGGGGAAGCAGATGCTTAAAAATTTTATCTTATGATCCAGTTTCGCGAAGGAGTAATGCCATACACCCAACTTAATGAAGGCTCTTTTGTGAATGGACGCATTATGCGCGTATCTCCAGAACTGCAAGAACAATTACGGAAAAAACATCCTGAACTTGCAGGCATTCCTGAAGAATTTGTGCTCAAAACCTACAAGTTGCGCCCGCTAGATATGTTAGATCTTTTCCCTGATAATGATTTTAGCGCTCTCTCGGTGTTGCCGATTATTTTCACGATGTTCTGCCGAATTTAGTTGTGAAAAGCATCTTCATTCCGTTCGATAACAGAGAAGATCGCGAACAATTTACAATCAACGAACTTCAAAAAAGAGTTGATACGAGTTTTTCTCTTAATTGCTCTTTCAATGCCATTATGATGCAACCAAAATCTGTGCGCCAACGAATGCAAAGCGAGATTGTCGCATTTTGTAATAAGGCAAAAGTGATGCACTTGCAAAGTAAAAATCCGGAATACAAAGGACAATTTCTTGATCTCCAAGGAGATAACTTATTTTTAACGCGCAAAGGCGATCTTCAACTGGTGGATACAAATGTGCTTTTTAATGCTTCTGATTCAGATAAATTAAAATTTTTTCAAAAAAAGTTAGCAACGCTTAAACGGACCGCGGCAAAATACTACCGTGAATCCAACGATTAAGCACGTTTCTATGATGTCAACATTTCTAAAAAAACTTACAGCTCGGCAAAACCTTACGCAAAAAGAAGCAACTCTTCTTATGCGCGAGCTCGTATCGGACACATTATCAGACACCCTAAAAGCCGCGCTCCTTGCCGCGCTTGCGACAAAGGGAGAAACCATAGATGAAATTACCGGCATGGCGCGAGAGATGCGCGCGCACAGCATAAAAGTGCCAGTACAAAATCCACTGCTTGATACCTGCGGCACTGGCGGCTCGGGACTCCTGCGTCTTAATGTTTCCACCGCATCCGCTTTTATTCTTGCCGCCTGCGGCGTTCGTGTCGCAAAACACGGCAACCGCGCGGCGTCTGGACGCACCGGAAGTTTTGATGTGTTAGAAGCGCTCGGCGCAAAAATAGAACTCACGCCAAAGCAAGTCGCGCAAACTATTCAAAAAACAAACCTCGGCTTTATGTTCGCGCCTTTGTATCACCTGGCAATGAAAAACATAATGCCTGTTCGAAAAATCCTTGGCATAAAAACCGTTTTTAACATCTTGGGTCCTCTTACTAATCCGGCAAACGCGCAGTATCAAATTCTTGGCGTTTCAAACGAAAAATCAAGTGAACAAATTATAATCGCACTAAAAAATCTAGGATGCGCCCGCGCGATGGTGGTATATGGAGAAGACGGCTTGGACGAAATTACCATAACCGCGCCAACAAAAATATGGGAACTAACGCAAGCTAGCGCAATCAAAACCTCTCGCATTACGCCAGAGGAGTTTGGGATAAAACGAGCTTCATTTGAAAAAATTAAAGGAGGCGATGCCGCATACAACGCTCGGGTGATCCGTGGCGTATTTGACGGAAATATCACTGACGCGCGGCGCGACATCATCCTCTTAAACGCGGGCGCCGGACTCTACGTTTACGGCGTAGCGCGGTCAATCAAAGGAGGTATAGTTCTTGCGCGCGAGGCGGTGATGTCCGGAAAAGCGAAAACAAAACTCGCCGAATATATCGCGGCGAGCAATGCGGTATGAACATCCTTGACTCCATCATCGCGTATAAGAAAAAAGAAATTGCTAAACGGAAAAAAACGCATCCACTCTCTTCTTTCATTACAACGCTTGCCCCAAGCGACCGTAATTTTGCGCTCGCGCTCAAAGACGGAAGAAACGATTCTCGCTCGCGCCTCATCGCGGAATTAAAAAAGGCATCGCCTTCAGAGGGGCTTTTGCGTCCGAATCTTAAGGAAGAAATTGAAACAATCGCGCGAATTTATGATCGCTATGCCAACGCAATCTCTATCGTAACGGATGAAAAATTTTTTCAAGGAAAACTGGAATGGATAAAAAAAATTCGGGCGCTCACCAACCTTCCTATTCTCTGCAAAGATTTTATTGTTGATGAATATCAACTGTATGAGGCAAGGGCGTATGGAGCGGACGCGGTTTTGCTGATCACGTCAGCGCTTGATGAAAAAAAACTGCAAAAATTCCTAAAAATCGCCGGCTCTTTGGGCATGAGTTCGCTTGTAGAAATTCATAATGAAAATGAAATAAAAACAGCCCTTAATTTTGGGGCTGAAATTATCGGCATTAACAACAGAAATCTGGAAACGTTTGCGGTTTCGCTTGAGACTACACTCGCTCTTGCGCCGCTTATTCCAAATGATCGCATAGTTGTAAGCGAAAGCGGTTTCAAAACGCGCGAGGACATAAAAAAAATACGAGGGCTAGCGGACGCCGTGCTTGTGGGGACGAGTTTTATGAAGGCGAAAAATATTCAAGAACAAATACAAAAATTATAATGCCTGCAATAACAAATTTAATGTTTTGGCTTAATTATAATAACTGCTTCCATCCACTCGCACATTTGAACTATCTTTCTGACAGCCTCTTGCGTAATCGGATTACTTTTCCGTAAAGCGCGAAATTTTCTGCCAAGAGAAGAAAATTCTTCCCAGTCACGAAACTTCGATAACTCACGAGATAATGGATACCTTCTCCAACGTTCATCGATAAAATCATGAAAAATTTTATAAGACTCTTCCGTCAAAGGCTGTTGATGTTTTTTTACAAAATGAGCCAAACTATACACAGCCGTCAAATCTTTTGGACGAAGCCGCGCTCCCATACCGCTACAAAATAAATGGAAAAGCGTTTGAGGAGGAAATATCTTTATCTGTGATCTGGTCGGACTATTTTGAGCGTCAATTATTATAGGGTTAAAAATTTTTTCACCGTCCGGCACCAGCATCTCAATTGCCCTATCGCAAAGATAATATTTTCCGCATCTTTTACGCACATGCCGGAAAAAAACATGATCAACCTCAATATCAAATTTTTCCCGCGCTTCACTAACAATAGCGCAAAATAATTTCCATAACTCTTTATCGCATTGTTCAATTAAAGGCGCAATGTCTATATCGCGAATCGTGCCGTCAAGTCGGATCGGATCAAATGTATTCCCAAGTAATAAATCTCTTGCAAAACCCCCGGCGACAGCATAAGGAATTCGGTTATCTTCGAGCTTCTGTATAAGATATGTAAATGTTTCAATATACTTCTCCTTTATTTCATTTTTTGCTTCAATTTTATCTTCAGCACTATACTGGCACAATACTTCTTTATTATACATAAAATTACTCTTACATCCACATCTTAATTAAAACCCCCACCAAAAGGAGAGCAACAACATTGATAATTTTAATCATAGGATTGATTGCGGGTCCTGCTGTGTCTTTATACGGATCTCCCACCGTGTCGCCGGTAACAGCGGCCTTGTGCGCATCGCTTCCCTTGCCGCCGAAGTTTCCGGCTTCAATGTATTTCTTCGCGTTGTCCCATGCGGCGCCTCCCGAGGTCATAGAAATTCCTACAAAAATACCGGTAACAATGCTTCCTATCAAAAGCCCTCCAAGGGCTTGTGGACCTAAAATCACTCCCACCAAAATCGGCGCGGCAACGGGAATAAGCGCGGGAAGAATCATTTGTTTTAACGCGCCTTTTGTTACGATATCAACCGCGCGGGAGTAATCCGGCTTTGCTGTTCCATCCATAATCCCGGGAATTTCACGGAATTGCCTTCGCACTTCTTCAACCACTCGTCCGGCAACTTTGCCAACCGCCTCCATCGCGTACGAACCAAAAAGGTACGGCAGAAG
>CAYYGX010000031.1:10744-13762 GCA_964471805.1 uncultured Gammaproteobacteria bacterium
TTATTTTCCGGACTCCTGGACTGCCTTATAATTCTGATTCCATCAGCAAAGCGCCGAACAAATACGGCAGAAGCCCGCCGATAAAAAGACCAACGATGACTTTTGGGGAGTCAAGAGGGAAATCAAGTGAAACGCCGCGGCTCTTAAACTCCTCAACATACGCGGCAAACAAAACGAGTGTCGCAAGCGCGGCAGAACCAATCGCATACCCTTTTGTAACCGCTTTTGTTGTGTTCCCTACCGCGTCCAATTGATCGGTTACTTCGCGAACCGACTCCGGCAAGCCCGCCATTTCAGCAATGCCGCCGGCGTTGTCGGTAATTGGTCCATACGCGTCAATCGCAACGATAATGCCGGTTAAAGAAAGCATAGAAACCGCGGCAATCGCAATGCCGTAAAGTCCGGCAAGAGAGTACGCGCCTAAAATCCCAGCGCAAATTACGATAATAGGCAACGCGGTTGATTTCATTCCAACCGCCAATCCGGCAATAACATTTGTGCCATGCCCTGATTCTGACGCTTTTGCGATTTGTTGCACTGGTTTATGTTTTGTGGAAGTGTAGTATTCGGTGATCCAGACGAGGAGACCGGTTACAGCAAGACCAACGAGAGAAGAAAAAAATAATCGGTGTATTGATCCTATTGTCATACTGCGTGTCAATATACTATCAGCAGATAATATGCTCGTCTTTGTTACGAAATAAAAACCGATCGCAGATAATATGCCACTCACAATCAACCCTTTATACAACGCCCCCATAATAGATTTTTTCCGCCCTAGTTTAATAAAAAAAGCTGCAATGATTGAACTAATGACACCAATACTTCCAAGAAAAAGTGGATAGACAATAAATGTTGATTCGCCGGGAAAGAGCAAAACGCCAAGCAACATCGCCGCTATCATCGTAACCGCGTAAGTCTCAAACAGGTCCGCGGCCATGCCGGCGCAGTCCCCGACGTTATCTCCGACGTTATCCGCGATTACCGCCGGGTTACGCGGATCATCCTCCGGAATGCCGGCTTCAACTTTCCCCACCAAATCCGCGCCGACGTCCGCGGCTTTCGTAAAAATACCGCCGCCAAGACGAGCAAACACGGAAATTAAACTCGCGCCAAAGCCAAGGCCGATAAGAGCGCGTACATCATTTGTTAAGGCGTAAAATCCGGCAACTCCCAAAAGAGCTAAACTTACAACCAATAATCCAGTAACAGTCCCTCCCTTGACCGCGACGTCAAGCGCTTGGCGCAAGCCAGTTTTTGCGGCTTCAGCTGTGCGCACGTTTGCCTTTACCGAAATACGCATCCCGATAATTCCGGAAGCTGCGGACAAAACCGCGCCGACTAAAAATCCCACCGCGGTTTTCAACCCTAAAAAAATAAGAAGAAGCGCGAATACCGCTACACTAATAAAAACGATCGTCTGATATTGGCGTTTTAGATACGCCTTTGCGCCCACTTCAATTGCTCGCGCGATTTCAACCATTTTCCCATCGCCGTCTGGTTTGGCGAGAACTTTTTTGATGAGCCATAAGGAGTACAGAATGCCGATTGCGCCTGCTATGATAGGTATGAGTATGAGTGACATAAGAGTCAGTTCTGATATTCCGCATGAGTTTTGCCCACGCGGATATCGTTTCTTAGTTTTTTCTTTTAAGAAATACTGATTTTAATTAACGTCATTCTTGCTCTCTTCATCATCATCCGAGCTCTCAATAATAGAGTTCGTTTCACTCTGAACAATGTCAATCTTCCAGAGAGTAAGTTTCGCCGCAAGCCGCACGTTCTGGCCTCCTTTGCCGATCGCAAGGGATTGCTGTTCAGCCTTCACTGTTACCTTTGCGCGGCGCTCATCTCTATCAATAATTTCAACTCTATCAACCTTTGCCGGGGAAAGAGCAGAGGCGATGAATTTTTCATCGTCCGCGCTCCACTCAATAATATCAATCTTCTCTCCGTGTAGCTCGTCAATCACCGCGTTTACGCGCGCCCCGCGCTGACCGACGCAAGAGCCAATGGGATCAATGTTCTCTTCGTTTGCGGTTACAGCAATTTTTGAACGAGATCCGGCCTCGCGCGCTACGGCTTTAATTTCCACAGTGCCGCTTTCCAGTTCCGGCACTTCAAGCTCAAACAATTTAGAAACGAGATCTCTATGCGTGCGCGACACGATCACCTCCGGCCCTTTCGGCGTCATTTCAACTCTCGCGATCATAAGTTTAAGCCGCCCTCCGATGCGATACTCGTCGCCCGCCATTTGCTCTCTATATGGAAGTATGGCGTTCACCCTGCCGATGTCAATTATAACTACCGATCCCTCAACCCTTTGCACAACGCCGCTTACCATCTCGCCTTCCCGATTTTTATAAGTGTTAAAAACAATGGAACGCTCCGCTTCCCGTATCCTCTGAATAATAACCTGTTTTGCGGTTTGCGCCGCCATGCGGCCAAAGTCCCCCGGAACTTCAAGCTCCTCCTTATGCTCATCTCCGACTTTAATATCAGGATACATTTTTTTCGCGTCTAAAATCGTAATTTGGGTGCGCGGATTAAATTTCAAAAGAACTTTGCCCTCTTCAATAAGTTTATCTTCGTCGTTCAAATCAACGCCGTCCGCGTCAAACTTTTCATCCTCGTGATCATGAAATTCCGGCATATATAACGCGGCCTTTTTCTTTTGGCGAGCGAGTTTCAACGCCTCTTCTTTAATGCGCGCTGACACATTTTCCACAACCAGTTTCATGTCAAACACAAGGAATTTACCGGTCTGTGGGTCTAAAGTAACATGGATATTTTGCAGTTTATCCGCAAAATCCTTGCGATAGGCCGCCGCGAGAGCGAGTTCAACTGTGGAAACAACTGATTTTTCCGGAATCTGCTTTTCCTCGCAGATTTGTTTAATAACTGTATAAAGGTCTGGAGACATGATATTAAAACTCAAATGTCAAAACTCACGCCCGCCATGCTTCGCAAGGCGAAGCGGGCAGGCAAAACTCAAAACCTTTTCAGATATACGAGCCG
>CAYYGX010000032.1:0-13738 GCA_964471805.1 uncultured Gammaproteobacteria bacterium
CTGTATTTCAAACGGCCTTTTCTCCCGCGTTGTTCCGGTAACTACTTTCTTTAAGTTAAGCGATCGCTTGCGAAGAAGCGAATTTGTAATCGCCTCTTTGCCGACTCTTGATGGTCCGGAGATTATAAACACTTTATGCTCGCTATTTTTCATTTTAGAAAAACCTACTGTACATGGTTTTTAACGCTTCTGTAAACCAGCGGTCACGAACTTTTAGCTAGTGTTGTTAAAAATGACGCGAGTTCATCTGGCAGAGCGCTTTCATACTCTCGCCACATTCCTTCAAAATCGTAAAATCCAAGATACCGCGCATGCAAAAATACTCTATCAAATTTTATAAATCGCGTAAAGCTCGCGCGGTTCCGGAAACGCGTATTGCAATATTTTGAATCCCCGACAAGGGAATGCTCTAACCCGTAAAAATGAGCGCGAATCTGGTTGGCGCGGCCGGTTTTAAGCGCGATATCCAAAAGCGTGTAGTGCTGGAAACGTAGAAGTACCTCAAAATGCGTATGCGCTTCTTTTCCGCTTTCATTTCCGCGAGGCTTTACTAGTGTGCGCATTTTCACTTTTTGGAGCGGAAGCGAAATATCTCCTTCATCTTTAATAATGCGCCCGTTGCAAAGCGCGGTGTATCGCTTAACAACGCGCCTTTCTAAAAATTCGTTTTTTATATGATTGAAAAATTTCTGCGTCCTGCAAACAAGCATCAGCCCAGAGACATCGCGATCCAGCCGATGTACGATACCGGGACGCATCTCCGGATCATCGCCGACACTCGCAGTTTCCGGATATTGCTCACGCAAAAAATCAACAAGAGTGTTCTCTTCACATCCATTGCGAGTGGGATGCACTAGAAGACCAGCGGGTTTGTTGATAATAAGGTAGTCGGGTGAGAGAGCAATGATTTCCATATTAAATCTTGGAAATTAAATCATCCCAATCAAGTTTCCCACAACGCAAGCTACCGGTATTGAATAACCATCCGCTATCGTGAGTAAAATTTCCTATAGCTTCAAATTCTACAGTACCCTGTACATTTTCTCTGCTTTTAATGGCTTCTAAATCTCCACGAGCTATTGCCCCGCGCCATGACATGATTTTATAGTTCTTTCTCCCTGCTTTTCCAGTATATGCTAGTGGCTGATAAGAATCATTTTTCAATACAAACCCGCAAATATATGCTGGGATAGGCTGAAATGTTGGAAGCGCTTCAAATAGCGCGTCTGCTTCGTTTACAGAAAGCGCTCCTACTTCTTGTCCAATCTTGAGAACCTTATCTCTAAAAACGCTTATCTTTTTAAAATAAGCGAAAAGATGGTCTCGTCCTGTTCCTACTTTTACGAGAATGTGAACATCTGAATGATTGAATTGATCTCCCGGCAAGTCAAGCCAAATGCCGTTCCATTTTGTGGTTTTTATTCCTACTGTAATTTTAGGCTCTCGTTCTGTTTCGCCTTGTCTTTGTATAGAATGGATATCCGTTGGCAGATATTTTTTTAGATCTCCTTTTTCATGGTCAAGGTTAGTGGCAATGTTATATTTTTTTTCTAAAAATTTTGCAAATGCAAGTTCTCCCAAATAACCGCGTGTCATGTCTGCCCATAATTGTCCCAAGTCTCTTTGTCGGCTCCCTCCATAATCAGTTGCCGCAGTTATCCCAAGTATCTTGAGCGCATCTATGCACATCCGCGCGTATCCTGTTTCATCAATGAAAATAGTATTTGGCAAAAGGCGTGTTTCTATCCATTCGGTTGTAGATTGCTCGCTTTTTACTTCTACTATCTCTCCGCCAGCTACTGCTTTATCAAAGATGATTTGAGCTTCCTTTTCGCTTACGTTTAATTTTTGTGAAATGGTTTGTATCGCATGTTTCATAGTAGTGGTTGCTTATAGCTCAAGTTAGAATGTATATAAGGATACCTTTCTCCAGCAAATGTGTTTAACACCGATGTAAAAATAATTTTTGAAAGCAAAGGCGGCACAGCCATGCCTATTTGTTTACGGACGCTTGAAGGATTGCCTTCAAAAATGTAGTTGTCGGGAAAAGTTTGTATTCTTGCTCTTTCCCGATTTGTAAGCGCTCGCGGTTCTTTATAGTGGTATCCGTGCGTGCCTCCTCCCCCGCTTCCAGTGATAGTGTATGACGGACTTTCCGGGTGAAGCTTTTTATATATTTGGCTCATTTTTGCATTTTTTACATTGAGCCTCAAATGCTCGGGGAGTTTGGCTGTCCATGCGTTTTCCCCTGGTTTTATACAAGAAAGCCTTTCAATTACTTTTTTTGATACTGTCATTTTTTCATTGTTTACCGCATCTTGAGGAATGGGCGGTTTTTCTAGGGCTTCTCGCACAGTTGCATATTTACCTGCATGGGTTGGCGCAGGCACTTGAAACGTTAGTCCAAGGCTTCTATCTATACCTACGACAATTACTCTATGCCTTGTTTGTGGAACACCATAGTCTTCGGCTCTGTAAAGATGAGGCGTTATTTTATAGCCATTTCCGCTATCTAATAAATCGGCAAGTATTTTTTTAAATGCTTGTCCTTCGTTTACAGAAGTAAGTCCGCCGACGTTTTCAGCTATAAAAAACTTAGGTTTGAATTTATTTAAAATACCGATACCGTATGTATAAAGCGGCCCAAAATTACCGTCAAACCCTTTTTGTTCGCCGACAACCGAGAAATCATTGCAAGGAAATCCATATGCAAAGGCATCTATTTCATTCAATTCTTTTATATCAAGCTCGCGCACATCTTTGCAAATTATTGTGTTCGGTGCGTCCGGGCAGATGTTTTTTGAGTATGTTTTACAACTGTCTTCATCATAATCACTTGCCCATTCATGGACGATTTTATATTGAATGCCTTCGTTTTTTACAGTAGCTTGTTTTGCGCCCCAAGCGAGACCTCCAGGTCCGCAAAACAGCTCTCCATATTTGAATGTCATATCTAAATTCTTGCCTTCATTGCTTTTCCCAGTCTCTGCAACGCGACAATATACGCTCCAATTCTAAGCGACACATTCATATCATTTGAAACTTTATGAACTTCCGCAAACGCCTTGTTCATCACTGATTTCAATTGCGCGAGCACAGCCTCTTCGCTCCATTGCTCGTTGTTTTGATTTTGCAACCATTCAAAGTATGAAACGACAACTCCGCCGGCGTTTGCAAGAACATCTGGGATAATTGTTACACTTTGCTTGGAGAGCAATGCGTCCGCGTTGCCGGTAAGGGGCCCATTCGCGAGTTCTAAAATTACTTTTGCGCGAATCGCGCCTGCGTTACCGTCATTGATTGCGTCTTCAAGCGCGGCTGGAACAAGAACATCGGCCTCAAGCGCGAGCAGTTCATCGTTTGTGATACGCTTTCCTCCGGTAAAATCAACGACGCTCTTTCCTTCTTGTTTGACCCGCAAAATGCCTGAAATGTTCAGCCCTTCGCGATTAAATACTCCGCCCTTTGAGTCTGATACAGCGACAACGCGACAGCCGGCGCGCTCTGCAGAGCGAACAAAATACGAGCCGACGTTTCCCATGCCCTGCACCGCGATTGTAATGGTTTTCGGATCACGTTTCTCTTGCGCTAAAAATTCCTGAAGGATGAAAAATCCGCCTTCGCCTGTTGCCGGCTCTCGTCCAAGGGATCCTCCATGTTCAATCGGCTTTCCTGTGGCAACAGCAGGAGCCGGGAAACCGAGAATCCGCTCGTACTCGTCCGCCATCCAATACATAATGCGAGAGTTCGTGTTCACGTCTGGCGCAGGAACGTCTTTTAAAGGCCCCAGGCATTCGTATAGCGCCCGAATGTAACCGCGGGAGAGCCGTTCTAATTCCCGGTCGCTCAATAATTTTGGATCCACTATGACCCCGCCCTTTCCTCCGCCAAATGGAATGCCTGAAACAGCGGTTTTAATCATCATTGCAAAAGCTAGCGCCTTAACCTCGTCTTTATCAACTGTTGGATGAAACCGTATTCCGCCTTTGTACGGACCAAGCAGAGAACTGTGCTGTATCCGATATCCGTGATACAAACTCGCGCTTCCATCGTCGCTGGTTACCGGAATTACAACTTCAATAATCCGCTCCGGATACGAAAGACGCTCGACTTCGCATGGGTCGAGCGCTATCTTTTTTGCGGCGGCATTAAGATGCGAAAGGCCAGTTTCAAAAAAATTCATATTAGATATTTCTCCAATTTTTCCGCGAGCGCATCCTTATCGTGCACTCCGGTTATCTGTTCTTTAATCTCGCCTTTAATAAAAATTGCGAGCGTTGGAATGGAAACAATGCGGTAGCGCAGAGCAAGTTCCTGATTTTCATCTATATTAAGCTTCGCGATTGCGACCGGTTTAAGAGCGTATTCTTTTGCGAGCTCTTCAATTATAGGTCCTTGAATTTTGCACGGTCCGCACCACGGAGCCCAAAAATCAACAAGAACCGGCACTTTTGATTGTAGCGCTTCTTTTTCAAAATTGTCTTTGGTGAGTTCAAGCATGCAGTATAATTCCTGGATCCGCATCAATCGTAGTTGAAACATTACAGCGCGTCAACCTTGACATAAAACCTATTTATGATAGAGTAAATTTTCTTTGGAAGATAAAACTTGCCCCAAAAAACTATCACTGCTATAATAATTTTAACTTTATGTTAACCGTTATACAAATTATTTTAAGCGTTCCTCTCATTGTCGCGATTCTTCTCCAAGCTAAGGGCGCCGGGCTTTCAGGCGTATTTGGCGGAGAAGGTAACGTATACCGCACAAAACGCGGCGCTGAAAAAACACTATTCATTTTTACAATCGTCATAGCTGTTCTTTTTTTCAGTGTTGCGCTCTTAAACGTCATTTTCGTTGAACTCTAATATCTACAAAAAAATAAAAATCATCCCGAAAATCTTAACTTATAAAGAAAAGATAGTTCTCTCAATTCTTATGGCGCTCGCGCTTGCGTCGGTTGGTTTCATTGGAATGGAAATGGTAAACCGCCACAGTGTATTTCTGCCGAAAAATGGAGGAACATACATTGAGGGCGCTGTAGGAAGCCCAAAGGCAATCAATCCGATATTTGCTTCCGCAAACGAAATAGATAACGACATTACCCATCTTCTTTTTAACGGACTATTCAAAAATAAAAATGATGAAATAGTGCCGGATATTGCGACAGGCTTCGCTGTGTCCGACGACAAACTCACATACACTGTAAAAATAAGAACTGACGCGATATTTCACGATTTGGCGCCGCTTACAGCAGATGATGTAGTATTTACAGTGAAAACCGCGCAAAACGAAACGATCAGAAGCTCATTGTACGGAACGCTCCGCGGAGTGAAAATAGAAAAGAAAGATGACTCTACAGTTGTTTTTACTCTGCAACAGCCGTTTGCGCCGTTTCCATCGCTATTAACATTTGGCATTCTCCCGAAACATATTTGGGAAACGGTTCCGATAGAAGCCATGCGGTTTGCGGAAGCTAATATCAAAACGCCGATCGGAACAGGGCCTTTCAAAATAAAACGCTTCAAAAAAGACAGCCTCGGGATTGTAAAAAGTTACACGCTCGCGCGAAACGAAACATATTTTCAAAAACCTCCGTATCTCAATGAAATTATCATTAAATTCTATCCGGACAGCGAAACTGCGATTGATGCGCTAAAAAATAAAAATATTGACGGATTGCGATCTGTCCCGTCATCCTATCAAGCTATTGTTACAACCAAGAAAACAGAACTTACCGCCTTGTCCCTCACGCAGTATTCAGCCATCTTTTTTAACAGCGAACATAACAAACAACTTTCTGATGTCAGGATTCGTAAAGCGCTTGCAAGCTCAATCAATAAAACAGAACTTGTGGAAACCGCGCTTTCAGGGAACGGAGTTATAATTAACAGCCCCATCCTTCCGGGTTTTCTCGGCTTTAACCCCTCTGTAAAAAAATATCCCTATAACCCGGAGGAAGCGGAGAAACTCATTGCAGAAGCCGGGTGGAAAAAAATAAAAACTGGAGAAAAGATCGCGTGGCAAAAAGGCGATGATATTTTAAAAGTAGGATTGACTACAGTTGATAGCCTTGAAACAAACTCGGTTCTAATGTTTGTGAGGAAACAATGGGAACAAATCGGCGTAACAGTTGTCCCTCTTGTCATACCTAAGGAAGAACTGGCTAAAAGCGTAATTGAACCTCGCGATTACGACGCGTTGCTTATTGGAAACAATGTCGGAAATGATCCTGATCCGTATGCCTTCTGGCATTCGTCCCAAATTGAAGTGTCTGGCGGGGTAAATCTGGCGCTATACAAAAATCCAAAAGCCGATGCTTTGCTGGAGGAAGCGCGCAAACTTGCGGACCGCGGCGAGCGAGCGCGGAAATATGTCGCATTCCAAGATATTATTGCCGAAGATATTCCTGCGATTTTTCTATATAACCCGACATATTCGTATCTGCAAAGCAAAAAACTCAAAGGTTTTACGACAACCGCGATCACAGCGCCGGCCGATCGCTTCAATAATGTGGAGGAGTGGTACGTCAAAACTAAAAGAAAATTTGTAATAAAAATTACGAAGTAAAACGCCAGGATGGCGAAACCGGCAGACGCGCTAGGTTCAGGGCCTAGTCCCAATTTCTGGGGTGGAGGTTCGAGTCCTCTTCCTGGCACCATTCTTCTTAAATAATAACTTTGAATGTTTAATTTTGCCAACCAAAGGTTGGTCCGCCTTTGGCGGAAATTTTTTATATGTCTACTCAAAAACTAACAATCAAACCGTCAACGTACGTGGGAAAAAAATTAAAAATCATTCCCCTCTCGGGCCTTGAAGAGGTCGGAAAAAACTGCACTATCTTTGAATACGGCGACGACATTATTGTCGTTGACTTGGGGCTAATGTTTCCAAACGAAGAAATGCCGGGAGTGGACTATGTCGTGCCTGATATTACGTATCTCAAAAAAAACAAAAACAAAATTCGCGGACTTATTATAACCCATGGGCATATGGATCACACCGGGGCAATCCCATATTTTATTAAAGAACTTGGTTTCCCGACGATCTATACGCTTCCTCTTACAGCCGAGATGATCCGCGCAAGGCTTGAAGAATTTAAGATGGACAAAAAAGCGATGATTAAAAACATAGGTCCTGACGATCAGCTGAACCTCGGCATTTTTAACCTCTCATTTTTCCGCGTCAACCACAACATACCGGATTCTGTCGGAATAGGCATTAAAACTCCTCTTGGCATCATCGTCCACACAGGAGATTATAAATTTGACCACACGCCGGTTGATCAGGAACCGACCGAATTTCATAAAATAGCGCGGCTTGGCGGCGAAGGAGTGCTCGCTCTCCTGTCGGACTCTACAAACTCCGAACAACCTGGGTTTGCTGTATCTGAAAAAAAGATCGGCGAAAATCTCAACAGTTTATTTGATCAAGCGCGCGGGAGGATTATTATAAGCACATTCGCCTCGCTTCTATCGCGCCAACAGCAAATCATAAATGCCGCAATACTTCACGGACGCAAAGTCGCGGTCTCCGGATATTCGCTTGAAAAAAATCTTGAAATCGCCATACGGTTACGATATATGAACTTTCCGAAAGACATTTTTATTCCAATACGCGCGATAGGCGATTATCCGGATCATAAAATTTCCGTGATCTGCACAGGCGCGCAGGGGCAAGAGACATCGGCTTTGGGGAGAATGTCCAAGGGAGAACACCGAGACGTGCAGATTAAGCCGGGAGATCTTGTTGTGCTGTCATCAAGCCCGATTCCGGGAAATGAACGATCGGTGCAGAATCTCATGAACTCGTTGTTCCGGCTCGGAGCGAAAGTCGTCTACAATAAAATTTTCGGCGTGCACGCATCCGGACACGCGTATCAGGAAGAACAAAAACTTATGATCGCTTTAACGCGCCCGCGCTACTTTATTCCGATTCACGGCGAACGTTATATGCTTGAGCGGCAATCCGACACAGCGGTTTCAATCGGCGTACAGCGAGAAAATAGTTATGTGATAAGCAACGGCTGTGTTCTTGAATTTATAGAAGACACAAACCCCGCATATGTGAAACTTGCGCTTGCAAACCGCTTTACTAATCATAAAATTCCAGTACGAGCGCGCGTTGCCGCAAAAAAACTGCCTTCAGGTTATGTGATGGTGGACGGGCTTGGAATCGGGGATGTTGGAAACATAGTGCTTCGAGATAGGCAATTGATGAGCCAAGACGGAATGTTTGTGATTATCGTAACAGTTGACAACGAAACGCTGGACCTCGTCGGCTCGCCGGACATTATCTCGCGAGGATTTGTGTATTTGCGCGAGGCTAAAGATCTCCTGCAGGAGACGCGCAAAAAAGTGCGGGATATCGTAAAAGATCATACGTCTGTCGGACGCATTGAGAACTGGTCGTCTTTGAAAACCGCGCTACGAGACGAAATCGGCACCTACCTTTTCCAAAAAACCGAACGGCGGCCAATGGTTCTGCCGGTCGTGATTGAGGTGTAAAATATGGTAAACACTTGACATAGTGAGAGGGTACGCTATACTAGCACTATACGGGTATCAAATCGACGGAACCGCATACCGCGGAGTATCGCAATAACTTCTTACATATTCTTGTAAGGAGTTATTTTGTTTGATACACTATACTTGCGGAGGACATGGAGGACGTTGCCTGCTGGTGCAGACCGCCGATTGATACCCGTGCGATGCTTCGAGAGAAGTATGCGGTTCGACTCCGCCGTCCTCCGCGTATGCTAATGACGACTCATATCAATGGGGGGAAACAAAAAAAGAGAGTGCGGTATTGGAGGATACACACACTCTCGCGTTCGTATCTTTTTATAATACCCCTATATTATTTAGGAGTAATACTATAAATAAAAGAACGATCGCCCCGATTAACAAAGACACACAGAGAAAGATGGAAAACCTCCAATCTATGAGCCGTTCTTGGTCCTTCTTCGGACCAAAACGTTGGTACACCCGTATGGCCAAATACACCATACCGATCTGTCCAAACGTAAAGAGAATCAACACTAGTGGAAAATACGGATACGTGTACGTGTTCACGTTTTTCCACCTCCTTTTTTCCGCGTCTTATTATTTCACCGATCTGCCTTTACCCTCCACCAAAAACAGAAGGTGAACTGCGCGGTTATTGGTATGAGAAGCAATATACTTCTTCTTCTTCTTCTTGTCAAACTGCCTCTCGCCGCTTAATATTCTAACCTCTAATAACTTATGACTCGTAAAAAAACCATTCTCTCCGGTATGCAGCCCTCGGGACAATTGCATATCGGAAACTATCTTGGCGCGCTCAAAAACTGGGTAGCGTTGCAAAATTCAGGAGAATACGCGTGCTGGTTTATGATTGCTGATCTGCACGCGATGACTGCAAATTACGACGCGCGAACTATCGGAGAACGCACAAAAAGTCTGGCGCTTGACTATCTCGCCTGCGGGATTGATCCGAATCGTTCAACGATTTTCATTCAATCCCATATCATAGAACACACGTATCTCGCGTGGATTTTTGCAAACCTCGTGCCGATCGCGGAATTGAAGCGCATGCATCAGTTCAAAGAAAAAACCGCCTCCGGAGAGGAAGCGGCGATGAATACGGGACTCTTTACTTATCCGATTCTTATGGCGGCGGATATCTTAATCTATAAAGGAGACACGGTGCCGGTTGGCGAGGATCAAAAACAGCATGTAGAAATCACCTGCTACATCGCGCGAAAATTCAACAATACCTTTGGTAAAACATTCCCTGAACCGGAACTCCTCTTAACGCCGACTCCGCGCGTTATGAGTTTAACTGAACCGATGAGTAAAATGAGCAAAAGCAAGGGCGAGAAAAACTACATCGCGCTTTCTGACTCGCCCGAAATTATAAAAAAGAAACTCCTATCGGCAGTAACAGACACTGCCCCGGGAGTTGCAATGAGCGCGGGGGTGAAGAATCTATTCACGCTTTTGAAAGCGTTTGCAAGGGATGATGCCACGCACCGCGAACTCTTAAATGCATACAACGCTAAAACTCTTCAATATCAGGAATTGAAAGAGGCGCTTGCCGAGGAAATTATTGCCGTGCTCGCTCCGATTCAAGAAAAAAGGCGCGAACTTGAGTCGCGCCCGGAAATGGTCGCGGAAATTCTGTTTGAAGGAACAAAAAAAGCCCGCGCGCTCGCGCAGGCTACTCTTGCTGAAGTAAAGGAGAGAGTGGGATTGAAATAAGTTTACTTTGATTATTGACGCGCATATTTTCCTATCAATACCGTTTGATCAAGAATATGCCCCTTAATCGCGTCTTCTAAATCTTGCTTTTTTGCGCTTACAGATAATGTAAGAACCGTATCAAGCGCATATCACTTAAAATAATATCTATGCGTACCTTTTGATGGACATGGGCCTCCCCAGCCGGACGCGCCAAAATCCGTCATCCCTTCCACTGCTCCCTGCGGCACCGTATTTTCCGCAATCTCTCGCGTGTCCGGAGAAATATTCCAGAGAGTCCAATGAACAAAGTCGCCGCTTGTCGCATCCGGATCGTCAACTATAAGCGCCAAACTTTTCGCGTCAGCAGGAACGCCATCTATAACAAGAGGCGGATTCACATCCGCGCCGTCGCAGGTATATATAGGAGAAATCATCTCGCTATTTGAAAACGCAGGACTTGAAAGTTTAAGAGATACCATAGAATTATTTTGTTTTTGCGTTGCGCAACCGCCTGCTAACAATAGAATGGCGGCTGACGCGAACAAAATTATATTAGGAGATTGGGTCATACTGTTTGATAAGAGAGATAAGTTCTTCCCTTTTTTTCTCCATAAGCTCCAGTGAGTCGGCCTCAACGTTTAACCGGAGCATGGCTTCTGTATTTGAAGCGCGAACAAGAAACCACCAGTTGCCAAAATCATACCGCGCGCCGTCTATATCAGTTAATACCCCGTTTCCGCGATACTGATTCTGTATCTCATCAATGACGTGAAATTTTGTATCTTGCATCTTGAATGTAAAGTTAATTTCTCCAGACCAATGGTATTTTTTATACGGCGCAAGCAGTTTGGAAATCGGCTGATCGGAGCCGGAAATAAGTAAAAGCAATTTTAACGCGAAAATGCTTGCGCTATCGGCGTAAAAATTTTCCTTAAAAAAATAGTGTGCTGATTGAGGCTCTCCCGCAAAATCAGCGCCATGCTCTTTTGCAGCCCGTTTAATTCTGGAATGTCCGACAGGCGTCATCTGGTGATGAACTTCTGGATACATATTCAAAACATCGCGAATAATGCGGCCTGCTGTAACATTATAAAGAATAACCGCATTTTTTTTACTACGCGCGATATTCTCTGCAAAAGCGGCGAGAAGAATGCTACCGTCAATAAACTCTCCTCGCTCATCAACAACATAGACGCGATCACCATCTCCATCAAATGCAAAACCAATATCAGCCGAACGCGCTTTAACTATAGAGCAGAGTTTGTTCATGCGCTCTCGTTTGCCAGGGTCTGGCCCGCGAGCAGGGAACTCTCCATCAAGATCAAAAAAAAGCGGAATAAGTTTAATAGGCAGTTTTGTCTCAAGCGCTCTCCATATTAAAGAAGCCATACCGTTCCCTGCGTCTACAACTACAGTAAGCGGACGTAGCGCGGCGCCAGAGATAAATGAAAGAACATGATCCGTAAAAAAATGTAATATATTCTCTTTTCGCGCTTTATCTCCGTTTCCTTGTGGAGTTGATATCTTTTGTAGCCCGCTCAAAATTGCATCGCGCATTTCATACACTCCAGTCTCTCCATCAATTCCTTCAACGCCCCGCCCGACAAACTTCAACCCGGTGTATTCTTTCGGATTATGGCTTGCAGTCACCATAACGCCTCCGTCATAATTAAAATGTCCGACAGCAAAATACATCATGTCAGTGGAAACTAACCCGATATCAGTTACCCCGGCGCCCCGCGCCACGCACGCCGCGATAAATGCCTCTGCCACCGCGCGAGAACCAAGGCGAATATCCCTTCCTAGAACTATGCGCAAATCATCTGATTTAACGCCGTACTTTTTCAACAAGAAATCAAGAAATGCGCATCCGATCTGCCTTGCCGCATCTTCATTGAGATCTGCCGGATAAATACCGCGAATGTCATACGCGCGAAAAATTATTGGGTTTATTGAGTGAGGGCTCATAGATTTTTTCGCATCGTATCACTTCTTCGCGATAACGACAAGATTGCGCCCGTTCCAAAAAAGTAATCACTTGGCGGCAACACCTTTTACTCACTATGCGTCCAAAGGTTGAATCAGTCTGGGATTGTCTTCTTGATGGGTATTTGGAGCAAGATATTGACCGCGAAATTTACCGAACTGAAAAAGCAAACTCTTTCAACTTGTTTGATAACCAGTTTAGAAATAAATTTACTTGTTTACTATCATGACATCGGTATTTTGCCTTGCCTCCACGTTCTTTTCCGACTTTAATCGTTATTCCGGATTTCAAAATCTTAAAGGCGTCCTCATCGGTGGCAGAGTCCCCGATATAAATTGGAAGCAGTTGTTTTCCAAGTTTTTGGCGCAAAAATTTTACCCAATACCCTTTATTCCAGCGAAGACGCGGGCGTATTTCCAAAGTTTTTTTGTCTTCATTCGTTGCTAGAAGCCGTTGTTTTTGAAAAAGGGCGAGCGTCTCGCGCGCTTCTTTTAATAGTTGCTTTGTCAAATTTGAACTGACTAGACGATAATGCAAAGACAAAGTTAGACCTTTATTTTCCAGCAATGCTCCTTGGTACTTTTTTCGTAAATTATCTAACCGTTTGTTTGCCAAAGCCATTGCTTTTAAGATAGTTGCGGGAAGTTTGATTTTACCTCGCTCGTTGCCGATTTGCCACTCAAACCCATGATTGCCGGCATAGATTAATCCTTTGATGCCGATTTTTTGTTTGATATCGGAAAGACCGCGGCCGCTTATTATTGCCGTATGCGCCAAGCGGCTGATTTTTTTTAAAATTTCCTTGTTTGTTTTTGGCAAATAGGCGAGGGATGGCGTTTTTGCCAAAGGCGACAAGGTGCCGTCAAAGTCCAGAATTACCAGACATCCCTTGGCCGTAAATAATTTTTTGTTCAATTCCGGCAAAGATTTAAATAAATCCTTCATAATTATCCCAAACTGGTTACGGATCTGATAAATTCCGCGGCCCAGCGATAAACATTGTAATTTTTTACTGAATTGCGCATTTTTTTCATGCGGCGGCGTTGTTCCGCTGGGGGCATGGTCAAGGATTTGTAAATAGCGTCGGCCGTTTCTTCGGCGCTGTATGGATTTATAACGATGGCTCCAGCAAGGTCGCGAGACGCGCCTGTAAATTGGCTTAAGATCAAGACACCGGATTCGTCATCGCGAGCCGCGACAAATTCTTTGGCCACCAAATTCATTCCGTCGCTCAAAGAAGTTACCAAACAAACGTCCGCCGAGCGGTAAAGCGGATAAATTTTTTCATGGGCGCAGTGCTCTTTAAGCAATATAATGGGTTGCCAATCGTTATTTTGGAATTTTTTATTGATGCGCTCGGCTTCACGGGTTACATCATCATTAAACTGACGATATTTTTCCACGGCTTTGCGGGTTTGCGGGGCAATCTGCAGGAAAGTGAACTGCTTTTTGTAAGCGGGATACATTTCAAAAAAAAATTCCACGCCTCTCATCCTTTCCAAAATTCCTTTTGTGTAATCCAAACGATCAA
>CAYYGX010000033.1:0-12643 GCA_964471805.1 uncultured Gammaproteobacteria bacterium
GTTTAGTCCGTTTGGTGCTTTGGAAACATTTGTTTCCAATCCTGCCAACCGTTCCAAAACTAGACCTTTCCAGCCCTTGTTTTGTTTTCCAGTTTCGTATGTCGTAATGCCATGCTCCAAAGCTAATTTTCGCAGATCATGTCCGAGATACTGTTTTAAATTTTTTATTGCAACTGCGCGGGTGATAATTTTCATAATTGTATAACAACATCAAGATATTCTAGTCCCATTTGTTTTGCTAACGCTAGCCTATGCTGTCCGTCCAGTAAAAAATATTCTCTGTCCAGTGTTATCGGCATCCATGCATCCTTATTAAAATTCATCAACATACAAAGAACATCTTTAAAATTTATGTCGTTCCATAATTTTTTTCTTTTTACATCCTGGATTGGAAATTTTTCAATAACCTTATACACAGGATATTGTGTAAACATATCTTTCCAATGTTTTTGACAAGCAATATACCCTTTCATACTTTTGAATACTTATTTTTTAAATTTAGATCTAATTCCTCAAATCGTTTTATTGATACATCCAAATATTCCGGTTCAGTATCAATACCAATAAATTGCCGGCCCAAAAGATAAGCGGCAATTCCAGTTGTTGAACTTCCAGTGAATGGATCAACTATCAAATCGCCCTTGTTTGTTGATGCAAGCACAATTCTTTTTAGTAAATCTTCCGGCTTTTGCGTAGGATGCTTCCCAAATTTTTTTTCTACAGATTTTGGCGTCCCCATTGCCCACACAGAGCGCATTTGAAGCCCTGATTTTTTTAGTTGATCTTCCTTCCAATTGCCGTTTTTCATCAGGTCATAATTAAAAATATGTTTTGCATTTTTATCCTTCCTTGCCCATATTAATGTTTCATGGCTCGCGGTAAAGTAACGACAACTTAAATTTGGCGATGCGTTCGGTTTAAACCAAGCAATGTCGTTGAGAATGTGGTATCCAAGTGACTGCAAAGCATGACCGCATTGATAAATAGAATGATAAGTACCGCTAACCCAAAGGGTGCCGTGAGGTTTTAAAACTCTCCGGCAAGCTTCAATCCATCTGTAATGAAAATCATAATCATCTTTGAATCCCTTGCTTTTGTCCCAATCTCCTTTATTAACGCTAACCATTCGTCCAGCATGGACAGTAATTCCGCCGTTTGAAAGATTGTAGGGAGGATCGGCAAAAATCATATCAACAGAATTTTCAGGTAATTTGGCAAGAATGTCCAAGCAGTTTGCTTGGTAAAGTTTAAATTTTGGTTTTTGGTAATAAAGAAACTTCGTTATTCCGTCTTCTTCATTCTCCACATCCATCCTCCTAAAAACACTAATCACCTTGCCTTGAATAATCACGCTTTTTACATATAATGGTTTTAATGCGGGGTTTGCCGGCTGGAGACGAATACGGTTTTTTTCTTTGAATATCTTTTTTAGGGTAACCTCGTTGCCGTTTATTAAAGCAATCGCGGTTTCGCCGTTTAGAACGTCGCTTTGTTTTCTCACAATCACTGTGTCGCCGTTAAAAATACCCTCATCAATCATGCTGTTGCCCTTAACACCAAGGGCAAAATGTTGTCCAGAAGCAGAAACTAAATTTTGTGGTACGGTTACAGTTTTGTATTCCTCAATCGCTTCAATGGGTTTCCCCGCGGCAATATATCCTTTAAACGGAATAATATCAAGAATCTTTTTTCGTTTTTTTTTAAGCATAAAAATTGCGCCAAATTATTTTTTATTCAATAGAGAAATGATAGTTTGGCTCATAGCGTTAAATTTCCTCCCATTTCACCGTTAAAAAATGGGAGGCGCAGCTCATGCAGGGGTCGTAGGCGCGGATGAGCATTTCTAACCGATGTTCAATTTCTTTTTTATCCTCATCTGTCGCGTCTTCAACCAACTGCTTTACATCCTGCTCTATGTTGATTTGATTTTGCGAAGTCGGCACCACGATTTGCCCGTCTTCTATCACGCCCGCGCTATTGATATTGAGACGGTAAAACAAAAGTCCGCGCGGCGCCTCTATCACGCCAACGCCAGTGGATTTTTTTGGTTGCGCTGGCACTGCTTCCTCTTGTTTAATCTCCATTGTTTCTAACAATTCTGTCGCGTGATCAATGCAATGAATAATTTCTATTCCTTGCGCGAGATTGTTTAAAAAGATGTCATCCGATGGGAAGCGGGCAATGTACTCGGCGCAGTCTTTTTTTGTTTGCGAGTGAAGCGCTTCTTTATTCAAATTTAACCGCGCGAGCGCTCCAACCATGTACGACTCTTTGTCTAACATATAACCCGATGCCATTGAATACGGGATAATCACGTGGTCTAAATGTTCTCCATACTTCTCTTCAGAAATTTCCCAGCCGTGAGTGCTTTTAATCGGCCCTTCAAGAAAGTTAAAATTCGGCGGAGTAAGCGCGGCAAAATTTGTCTTGCGGCGAAAATGGAATTTGTCCTCCGCAAAAATATCTAATACGCGAAATACGCGCCCGCGCTCGATTTTTAGTTCAGCGATAATCTCTTTGCGTTTTGCGTCATCGGGATATTTTACAAACCCGCCGACTTTAGGATACATCGCGTGCACCGCGCGCCCGCCGATCCATGTGGAAAGAATATTCCCGGCTTTTTTGAGCGCAAACGCATCATGGAGCAGTTCGTGTTGCAAAGAGTCGTTCTCGTCAAATTCCAAAATAGAATCTTTGTTAAAATAATCCGGCAGGGCAAAAAGGTATAAGTGCAAAGCGTGATCGCGAATCATCAAGCCGTATGTTAAGAGATTCCGAAGTCTCCGAGTTTGCTCTGTTGGATGCACTTCAAGCGCGTGTTCTATTGCTTCTATGGCGCATAAAAGATGCGCGATAGAGCACGTGCCGCAAATGCGCGAAACCATCTGCGGCAGAGCGTTGATATTTTTCCCCTTGATTGCCCATGTGTAAAAACGCTTGTATTCCGCAATCTGAAACTCAACCTTTTCTACCTTTTTGTCTTTGATTTTCACATGCAGATTCGCTCTGCCTTCCACTTTGGATATATTGTCTAATGTAATGTCTTCGGTGTGCATACTTCAAATTCTTCTAAATACTTATTTAATACGCTTAAAAATTTTTGTTCATCCATAGGGCAGCCGGGGACTTTATCATCTACCGGTATCACCTCCTGCACAGAACGGACCTTTTCTGATTGTTGAAATCGATCAAGCAAAAACTGAATGCTCGCCTCTGTGTCCTTGTCAAATTGATTTCTTTGTCCGGAAGGAAGCCCGGTAGTTGCGCACGATCCGATTGTTACCACGCGCTTTGCAACCGCTCTAATCTTTTTAACCTCTTTCTCCTCCGCATCGCTTGTAACCGCTCCTTCAATAAAAGCAACATCAATATCTTCAAGCATATTGCGGCTTTGCAGTACGCGAATATGTTTAAATTCCACGAGTTTTGCCCATTCATCAAAATGGTCGTTCAAAAGCTCGGTGAACATAATCGTGGAATCTTCGCAACACGAAAAAGAAAACCAGCCGATTTTAAGTTTTTTTGTATTCATTGTGGAAGCTGGCAACCGCTTATTAATGACAACTTTGAAAGTCCTTGTTCGCCATCAAAGCGGCGTCCGTCAGTAAAAATCCATGTTGGGTATTCTTGAATCTGTTTTTAATGGGATTTTTACTCATCACAGCAGTTTACAAGTTTATCCATAATGTCTTTGAGTGTCCATGACTGTTCCTTATCCGCTTGTTCTTTCAAGTCAGAAATGTCAAGCAGTTTTAGTCGCAAGCCCCAAAAGAGCGAATAAATGGTTGCCGCCTGTGAAAATATTTCGCGCGCTTCGTTCTCCTTTTGGTCCGAGTATAGCTTTGTGCCGACCTCCATAAGGCGCATTGTTGTCGCAAGAAGATGTTTTGAAATGCACCATGTTTCTCCTTCATGTTGAGGCACGAGCCTGGCAAGAAGTTTTTTGCGTATTTCGCGCGCTTGGTGGAGAAGAGTTAAGTAGCTTTCTTTTCCGGTTTTTTGAGCTGTAAAAAAAAAGTGCTCTTCCAGACTGATAAGATTCATAATTGCGATGCTCAAATCCTCATCAGTGGAGAGGTCAACAGTGCCGGAGCGTTTGAATTCTTCTATTTTCTTTTTTATTTCTTCAAAGTTCATAAGAAAAATATGATCATCCCGAGCGCCACCATAATTATTCCGATCATTAAACGCATTTCTTTTAGTTTTTCATTGCGCCATCGTTCAACCTTATTTAATACGCCGCTGTCGCACGCAATAAGGAGAATGATTACAAGCGGCAGTATGAATACAAAATTATAGAGCATAAGATACAGAAAACCGCGTAGATAAGTCGCGCTGTCGTGAAGAAGCCCGAGCACCATTAAGTATGGGCCGCCTGTGCAAGGGAATTCGCATAAGCCAACTAATACACCCAAGAAAAGAGCCGCTGGAACAGAACCTTTTTCCATTAAAGATCCGATTGCTTGATGCGTTTTTACTGGAATACGGAGTTTTATCGGGAATGAAGGGAAAAATTCGTTTATCAGGTTGATCGCTCCAAAAAGTATAAGAACGCTTGCCCCAACCTTTGCCATAAAGTGAGGAGTATTAAATATGTGCAAGGTTTGAAGAATTCCCAAACCGATCAAGATATATACAAGAAAAATGCCAAAAATATACGCCCCTCCGATTGAAAAAATTTTTGAGCGGGCGCTTTTAATGCTCAAAAGAAAGGCAATTGTGATAAGCAAAATTGAGAAGGCGCACGGGTTTATACTGTCAATGAGAGCAGACACTAGGACAAGCGGAAGAAGTAAGGAGCCCTCTTTGGTTATATCCCATAAGAGTTGGCTTCCAAAATTTCCTGTTTTCAAAAAAAGAACTCCTCCGATAATAATTATTAAGATAATAATGAGAAGAACAAATTTTTTGTTCATTGTAGAAAAAAATGTGTTCGCTGACATTACGGCTTTACTGTTGCCTTTATTGTTAAAGTTAAAGGTGATGCGCTTTTTTGTTCCAGATACACAACTCGCTCTATAACGCCGACTCCTGAAGGCCCATGAGCCGCCGGATCAAAAGTAACATCAACCCGCGTTTCTTCTTCAGAGTTAATTTTTTCGTTAATGCTTGGTATAAAACCATGTCCTGGCATTCCATAAGGGCCAATAGTTCGTTCGCCGTGCGTTAACTTTGCGGTGGTGCACATGCATGAGGTGTAGAGCTTGGTTACAGTTATTGCTTCTGCGTTTTTATTGAAAATTTTAAATTGATGAGTTACTTTTCCTTTTGCCATTGAAATGGTTCCAAAATCATAGAACTGTTCAGTAGCTGTAAGTGCGCTTTGGATTTTGCCGCTGTTTTTTTTGTCTGAACTAGAGGCGGAATTAGTTGCAGTATTTTGCCCGACGAAGAAGATTATAAGAAGGAAAAGAATAATTCCTCCGATTATCACCCCGGCTTGGAGCAGAGAAACTCTATTTATATGTTCAGTTTTTTTATGAGTATGCGGCATATTTTAACATCCGCCTACCATGTTTGGCAAGTTTTGTAAACTTGACGGAAGGTTCGTGGTTGACGCTCCATTATCTGGATTTATTACTGCTCCAGGAGCGATCATTGCGCGTAACTTTGCAACCTCAATTGTTTGCGCGATCGCAAGAAGAGTCAGAACTCCAAGAACTGCGGCAGGAAACCATTTCTGAAAAGCGGAAGCGCGAGGAGCGGTATGTGAAAGCGCTGGATTTGCTTCTGCGGTATGAGCGATCGCGTTATGCGCGCGCACTTCGGAGAGTAGCGCAAATTCCTGCCCGCATTTTTTGCAGGCGAAAGAAGCGATTTTTTTGTTTGTCATACTTTAGCATCCGCCCACCATGCCCGGCAGATTTTGAAATTCCGAGGGCAGAGGAGCGTTTTTAGGTTGTGTTCCATAAGATGGAAGTTCTATGCCAAGAGCGAGAGCGGCTGTGTCGGGAGCAAACGAACTATTTTGCAAAGCTACAATCATTTTTTCAATCATCTGCTTTGGAAAAAACATACCTTTCCATCTTGCAAGTTCACGTAAAATTTCATCATCAGAGTATTCTGTTCCGTGATTTTTCAGAAGATAGGCGGCAAGTCCGCGCATTGCCTGTGAGTGCGCGCATCCGCATGCGGCCTCTCCATTTGGGAAAACTATCGCTTTTGCCCCGCAACAGTATTCACATGAGATTGAAAGGCCGATTTTTATGTAGCGCTTTTTTTCCGGCTCATTCAGCATGATTTTTTGGTTTCCATATCCAGGGTCAAAACTTCTTAACGCATCAATCGTTTCTTGTACGCGATCAAAGGATACTCCGAGTTCTTCTCCATATACTGCTGGGGTACCTTGCGAAATAGTTAATTTGATTGCATCATCCAGCGCGTTTCCTGTAAATTCGCTGTTAGATAAATTTGTCGGCGACGCTTTCCGCGCAGAGGATTGTACTATAGAAATGTTTTTTTTAGCCGATACAATGGAGATTTGGTTTGCAATAAGTATAAGCGTAAGTAGTGTTCCGAGTGTAATGTTAATAATTTTTGTTGTGGTATTGTTCATAAGCGTGTGGATAACTACTACACAGTGTAGTAGAATTGGTAAAGAAGTCAAGTAATCGCAAAGCCTAGTTGACTCTATACGCCCTTCAGCATACAATAAGTAACTACTTTCAAAGGTCGATACGATATTAATTCTCTAATAAAAATAATATGTGCATGTATAAAAAATGTCCGTGCGGTAAAGATAACTGTTCCTGCCCAACAGATATAGCGCTTTTCTTAGTCCGTCTCGCTCTTGCCGCTGTGTTTATTGTTCATGGCTTTGGCAAGTTTGCGAATATGGAGGCGACGATTGGTTATTTTAGCGCGCTTGGACTTCCATCCGTTCTTGCTTATCTTGTTCCCGCAATAGAGCTTTTAGGCGGAATCGCAATGCTTCTTGGCATTGGAACAACAGCGGCCGGAGTTGGGCTCGCGATTGTGATGATTGGCGCGATTATCAAGGTTCACTGGGCGCAAGGATTTTCTGGAGGATTTGAGTTCCCGCTCACCCTTCTTCTTTCCGCTCTTGCTATTGGAGTCGGGGGACCAGGGTGTATCAGCATCTCCAAACTCTTAAAAGGAAAGGAAACACAGTCCAAGAAATCTAAATCTTCAAAATCTGCGCAATCAACAGGAGCCCAAGGAGAACAATCCTCACAAGGAACTGCTCCAGATGCGTCCGGATCTGTGTCATAAAAATATACGAGTAATAACAATACGAGTAATAATAAAAAGAAGCAACGGAACAGAGGAACAGTGGATTGTTTCTCTGTTCTTAAGTTTCTTTGAAAGTACATGAAATATACATTGCCGGAGTTATCTTATCCATATAACGCGCTTGAACCATACATTGATGCGCAAACAATGGAAATTCATTATACTAAACATCATCAAGCCTACATTGACAAGTTAAACGCTGTGTTAGAGACGAATCCAGCTATTGCTGAAAAAACTGTGGAGGATTTGCTTCGCGGACTTTCCGGACTTGCGATAGACGAGAAGGACAAATTAATGCTACGGAACCACGGCGGAGGATACTTAAACCATAATCTTTTTTTTGAGATTATGGGGCCGAAAAAAGAGGTAAACGAAAAATTGACTGCGGAAATTGAAACAGAATTTGGCTCGCTTCAGGAATTCAACAATAAGTTCAGCGAGATCGCGAAAGCGCACTTTGGAAGCGGTTGGGCATGGCTTGTCAGGGATTCTGAAGGCAAATTGGATATGTATTCGCTTCCAAATCAAGATTCGCCATATCTTAATGGACATACGCCGATTATCGGCATTGACGTCTGGGAGCATGCCTATTACTTAAAATATCAAAATCGCCGCCAGGAGTATATTCTTAACTGGTGGAACGCGGTAAAGATAATATGAATTTTTATGACCCAGGCGGAACAAGTAAAAGATCGCATTAACATAGTTGAATTCATCGGCCAATATGTAGCTCTAAAGCCAGCCGGAAGCAATTTTAGAGGACTGTGCCCGTTTCATAAGGAAAAAACGCCATCCTTTATGGTTTCCCAGTCGCGTAAGAGTTTTAAGTGTTTCGGGTGCGGCAAAGGAGGAGATATTTTTACGTTTTTTGAACTGCATGAAGGAATTGCGTTTGCCGAGTCGCTCCGATTACTTGCCGAAAAAGCAGGTGTGCGGCTAGAAAATTTTAATACGCATCTTTATACGCGCAAAAATCGGCTGTACGACCTTTTGAACTCTGCGGCCGAGTTTTACCGTAAACAATTGCTTGGTTCCGAGATTGCGAGCTCGTACATTCTGCGTCGCGGCATTGATGAATTTTCGCGCGATAACTTTCTTATCGGGTACGCGCCTGATGAATGGCATTCAGTGTTAAATTACTTAAAACAGCAGAAATTTACAGATGAAGAAATGAAATCAGCTGGACTTATTATCCAAGGCAAGCGCGGTTATTATGATCGTTTCCGCGGCAGGATTATGTTCCCCATTTGCGATGAGCATGGCCGTATTATCGGTTTTGGGGGAAGAATTTTGCAAGATCGTGAAAACGAAGCAAAATATATAAATTCTCCAGAAACAGAAATATATAGTAAAAGCGCTGTTCTTTATGCTTTGCACAAGGCAAAGGACAACATAAGAAAGGCGGGGAACGCAATTATGGTTGAAGGATATATGGATGCGATTGCAAGCCATATGGCTGGAATTACAAACGTCGTTGCAGTATCCGGCACTGCGATTACTACAGCTCAACTTTCTCTTCTTAAACGTTTTACAACAACAATCATACTTGCTTTTGATATGGATGACGCCGGCATTGCCGCGGCGCTTAGATCCTATATGATTTCAGTTAAGTTTGGAATGAACACAAAAATTGTTCATTTATCAAAAGGTAAAGACCCTGACGAACTTATCCGAACCGACCCTCAATCTTGGCATAAGGCGATTGAAAATAGCGAACATATTCTTGAGTATTACTTTTCCATTATCTTAAAGAAATACCAAATCCGTACTCTTGATGGGAAAAAACAGACGCGCGATGCTCTCATGCCTATTATCGCGTCAATTCCTGACGTTATAGAACAGAGCCATTTTATTGAGCGTCTAGCGGTTTTGCTGGGAGTTCAGTCCATGTCGCTTAAAAGTGAGCTTACAAAAATAACTCGGCAGTCGTTTGCGCCTGAACAAAAGATTGAGAACAAGGCAAATGCTAATGAAATTTTTACAGTCAATGAGTGGTTGTTTCGCATTCTTGCGCTTGTAATAGCATATCCAAAAGCGATTCCAAAAGATGTAACCTTACCGTCTATTACTTTGAAAGATCCAACAATAAGCGCTCTTTACAAGGAGTTCTATGATGCGTATAATAATCGCGCGTTTCCAACGGTCTATCTAAATAAATTACAAACAGAACACGCGGCGCGTTTTGATGAACTGTCTCTTTTAGCCTCAAAAGATTATCCTGATATTGAACAATCGGAGGTTGAACGCGAATTTCGTCGTCTACTTGCGGCGCTTAATGAGAAAGCGCTTTTTGTTCATCGCAACATGCTTATTCGCGAGATTAAACGCTCAGAAGATTCCGGAGACCAGAATCGTACACAATGGCTACTTGCCCAATTAGATGCTTTTTTAAAACATTCACCCTCTTAAATGAAACGAAAAATTCAACCATTATCCAGAGCAAAAAGTAAAATTTTGCGGAAAAGAGCTGTACGAAAGGTACGAAAAGTTGTATTATCTCGGAAGCAATCCGCAAAAAAGCCGGCTAAAACTTCTAAGCGAAACATAGTCCGGCGCTCTAAAGCGCGCTTTCGTAGCAAATATGTTCCCGCAAATCCACCATCAAGCGTTGCGACTCAACTGCTTCTTAAAAAAGGAGCAACACGCGGATTTGTTACGCAAAAAGAACTTTTACATACATTTCCCGAACTGGAAGACTATGTGCAGTTGTTAGAGGAAATTCTTGATGAACTGGAGAAAAGAAGTATCTCGGTTGTGGAAACTGGCGAGGAAATGCTTGGCGCGCGAGTTTCTGCCGCCTCTGTGCTCGGCATTAAACAAAGCGGTAAGGACACAGGAAACGATGTTGCCGCGTTTCTTGCTCAAACGAAAGCGATTGATCTCTCCGACATTTCCGCAGATTCTATCCAGATGTATCTTCGCGAGATCGGCAAAGTTTCACTGCTTACAGGAGAAGAGGAGTCCTCGCTTGCAAAAAGAAAAGAGCAGGGCGATTTGGATGCAAAAAAACGTTTAATTGAAGCAAATTTACGGCTTGTGGTTTCAATTGCCAAGAAATTTACCGGGCGGAGTTTATCGCTTTTGGATCTTATTCAGGAAGGAAATATCGGGCTCTTTAGAGCTGTTGAAAAATTTGATTATCGCAAAGGCTATAAATTTTCAACATACGCCACTTGGTGGATTCGACAGGCTATTACCCGCGCGCTTGCGGATCAGTCCCGAACTATCCGCATCCCTGTTCATATGGTTGAGACGATCAATAAGTTTCAGCAGACACAGCGGGATCTCACTCAAATTTTAGGCCGCGACCCTGAACCAGAGGAGCTTGCATCAGAGATGAACGAGAATATTGAAAAGATCAGGTATATCATGAAAATTTCGCAAGATACGATTTCACTTGAAACGTCCGTCGGCGATGATGACGATCGCGATTCAACTCTTGGAGATTTTATTGAAGATCAAAAGACAATCAGCCCGTCGCGTATAGCATCTCTTCAGCTTTTGCGCTCGCACGTTCAAGCGGTTCTGCAAGTTCTGAACCCGCGCGAGCAGAAAATTTTGCGCATGCGTTTTGGGCTTGATGACGGCGTTGCGCACACTCTTGAAGAGGTGGGTCAGGAATTCGGCGTAACGCGCGAGCGGATCCGCCAGATTGAAGCAAAAGCCCTTGAGAAAATTTTAGAATCAAAAGATATGGCTCTTTTGGCGGATTATTAATTTTCTCTGAAAATGCAATAAGTTTTCTTCCCCGGTAGCTCAACGGTAGAGCGGGTGCCTGTTAAGCACTAGGTTGCAGGTTCGAATCCTGCCCGGGGAGCCATTTTAATGTATTTAAGTCAAATAAAACAAAAAATTCAATATCCTAAACTATTTCTTCTTTTGTCGTGTATTATTTTTGCATACGTTTTTTCGCGGATGCATTTTTTTTCGGAGTTTGCGGAACAGATAAGCGGTAATGCGTACATTTTGATTTTTTTTGCCGGTTTTTTGTTTTCTTACGGGTTTACAGCGCCCTTTGCAGTCGGTTTTCTTATTTCGCTTGCATCGCAAGTGGACATTTTTATAGCCGCTCCTTTGGCCGGCATTGGAGCGGTTTTGGCTGATTTCATCATTTTTAGATTTATTCGCACCTCATTTAGCGATGAATTTGAAAAATTAAAGCTCACATATATTTTTCAAAAAATTCGCGCAATTTTTGACAACCGCTTCAGCAACAGTTTTAAGAAATATTTGCTTTGGACTGTTGCTGGATTTTTAATCGCATCTCCGCTACCTGATGAATTTGGAGTGTCATTGATAAGCGGTTTTAGTAATATAAATCAAAAAATATTCTCTGCGTTTGCGTTTTGTTTGAATACAATCGGCATTTTTGCGATTCTCTTAATCGCTTAAAAAGACAATAACTTTATATGCGAAAAGACGACAAAAAAAAATTAATATGGGGGATTATAGGGGTTGCGGCAATTGCCGGGATTTATTTCGCGGTTAAGGCAAGTAGCGCGCCCGGGAAATTGGACGCATTTGCGGAGTGTCTAAAAGACAAAGACGCTGTATTTTACGGCGCATTTTGGTGCCCGCATTGTCAAAATCAAAAAGCGCTGTTTGGAAAATCAGCAAAATTGTTGCCGTATGTTGAATGTTCGGCGCCTGACGGAAGAAGCAATCTTCCAATATGTCGGGAGAAGAAAATTGAAGGGTATCCGACATGGATATTTGCAGACGGCGAGAGAAAAAGCGGTGAAATCTCATTAGAAGAACTCGCCGAAAAAACTGGTTGCGCGTTGCCTCAATAACAAATCACGCATATGAATTTAGCGCCAATCCTTAATCAGATACTCGGCATTTTCACAATTTTTACCCAAGTACTCATTGTTTTCTTGGGCATTTTTTTAATAACTAAAAAGCCGTCATTTTTTCAACTTTCAAGCAAAAAAGCTTTTTTTCTAGCCTTCATCGTCGCTTTAACATCCGCGATCGGAAGTTTAATTTATTCAAATGTTATAGGATACGACCCATGCGAATTATGCTGGCTTCAAAGAACAATGATGTACCCGCAAGTAATTATATTGGGAATGGTTTTGTTGAAGAAAGATTATAAAATGGGAGATTATTCCATCGCGCTATCAATCGTTGGCGCGCTTATCGCAGGGTATCAGTACTTGCTTCAAATTGGCGTAGCTTCAGTGATCCCTTGTTCCGCTATTCAAAATTCCGTCCAATGTTCTGAACGTTTTGTTCTGCAATACGGATACATAACAATTCCGATGATGGCTTTATCCGCTTTTGTTTTAATAATTTTTCTTTTGTTAGCGCTTAAGCTCAAGTCTAGTTCTCCAAACAAGGTTAGATAATGTGAATCCGAAAATCCCCTTTTAAGCCACTGTCATTG
>CAYYGX010000034.1:0-7454 GCA_964471805.1 uncultured Gammaproteobacteria bacterium
CGTAGTAGCTTGGCCTTTCTTCGCGAAAGTTTTTCAATAACAACGCCAGAGCAAGCGCTCGGGACATCCGTCGTCAGTTCTTCAAAAAAACTATACTCCATTTTATTGCGATAGTGAAAAGCGCGGTTATCTGAAATAACATCAAGTCGCAAAAGATTTTGGCGCGCGAGCCGTTCAAACTGCTCTTCTGTGATTAGCCCTTTAGAGCGATTTTCCTCTTGAAAATTAAGAATCTGCCACGGACTGCATGATAAAAAATGCGGTTCAAAAGGAGCAATGCGATATGTGGATGGTTCGCAAATTTTTGTTGCGATAGCTTCAATAAAATCTCGTTTTGTCTTTGCTCGTCAAACTATTGCAATCCTAAACAATCGTGCTACGATATTACAAAATTAAAGAACACTCCATATTATGGAATGTTCTTTAATCTCCCCCTCATTATTTAAATAGTGAGGGGGAAGATGTGATACTGCCCACAAATCTCTTTCGCACTGTAGTAATCTACAGCGCTACGACCGGACTTACTTTACATAAGCGCTTTTCTAGTTTAGAGAAGAACACTTGAAAGAAGCCCAGCCCTAGCCTGTAGACAAGAGAATTATCCAAAGGCAGACCAAAGACGAATCCTAGGAAACCTCTGCCCCGCACTGACTTTTGTTTGTTCTCTAACCAGCAAAAGTTAGTGCGGATTCTTTCTACGTTACCGAAGAAAGAAAATAATCCCCATGCTTGTCGTGTCTACAGAGGTATACGCGCCTCTTATTTTTTAGTCATCGCATACCTCTAAAGACCAATTTTTAGAACTAGCTATGGTAACACACAATCAAAAGCATGTCAAGAATGATGTGGGGAATCGGCCTTCTGATCTGAATCTCCGCCCGAAAACTCTCACAGAGTTTATTGGCCAAGATGGGATCAAAAAAAATCTTGATATTGCGATTACCGCGGCGAAAATGCGGCAGGAGCCTCTTGAACACGTGCTTTTTTATGGGCCGCCTGGGCTTGGGAAAACAACGCTAGCTCATATCATAGCGCACGAAACCTTGCATCATATTCACGCAACAAGCGGACCCGCGATTGAACGCGCTCGCGATATCGCGGCGATCCTTACTAACCTCTCTCCTGGCGATATTCTTTTCGTAGACGAAATCCATCGGCTTCCAAAAATCGTTGAGGAAATTTTGTATCCGGCAATGGAGGATTTCAATATTGATATTATCATCGGAAAAGGTCCGTCTGCGCGCGCCCTGAAACTTGATGTCCCGCGATTCACGCTCATTGGGGCAACAACACGGCTTTCACTCATTTCATCTCCGCTTAGAGATCGCTTCGGAATGATTCATCGGCTCAATTTTTATCGCGACGATGAGATTGAGGAAATTATCAAACGTTCTGCTCTAATTCTCCGTATTGCCCTTGATGCAGACGCGGCTTGTGAACTTGCTAGCCGCGCGCGAAAAACACCGCGGATTGCGAACCGTCTTTTGAAACGTTCCAGAGATTTTTCAGAAGTCAGCGGAGATAAAAAAATCGCCCTTAAAACTACGAAGGCCACGCTGAAACTATTGAATATTGACACAATGGGACTTGACGAGCTTGATCGCAAAATTTTAACGACAATCATTGATACTTTTAAAGGAGGCCCTGCCGGATTGAACGCGATCGCGGCCGCAATCTCTGAAGAAGAAGCGACGATTGAGGAAATCTATGAGCCGTTTTTGCTACAAATCGGCTTTCTCGCGCGAACGCCCCGCGGGCGCATAGCAACTGATGCCGCATATGCGCATTTAGGGTATGCGGATACAAAACAACGATTATTATGAAAATTGATTATTCACTATAATGGCTCTCAATCAACCGATGCACTCTCGTTTCGGAACGCATCACAATGGAATGGGTAATGATTTCGTTCTCGCCGAAAGAAACGCCTCGCAAAATCGGACTCGTGGAAACGCCGGTTGCGACAAACAGCGCGTCCCCTTTTACTAAATCATTCATCGTATATGCTCTATCCAATGACAGCCCTTTCTCAAGCGCTTGCTTTCTAAAATGCTCGTTGTGCGGCTTCAAAACCGCCTGCATATCGCCTCCCAAACATTTAAGGCCAGAGGCCGTGATTACCGCCTCCGGAGCTCCGCCGATTCCTGCCATCATATCAATATCCCAATTTGCGATTGCAGGCGCCAAACCATGCGCGACTGTGCCATGATCAAAAAGCACCACGCGGCATCTAGTCTTTCTCGCGACGTCAATATAGGGCTGATTACGATCCCGAAGAAGAATGGCGACAGTGAACTCTTGCACGGTTTTATGGCACGCCTCGGCGACACGCCTGATATTTTCTTCCAATGGATCCAAAATATTGATTTTCCCGCGTCCAGCCGCTCCGACACTCAACTGATCCATATAGGTGCCGGGAGGATCAAAGAGCGTGCCTTTAGGGCCAAAGGCAATAACCGAAATGGCGCCCTGCCTACCTTCTGCCGTCAGAGTCGTGCCCTCAAGAGGATCAACGGCGATGTCAAATTCCGGCATCTCCTCTCCATAAACTCCCAGTTTCTCGGCCGTGTAGAGCATCGGCGCTTCGTCCTTTTCGCCCTCTCCGATCACGACTGTTCCGCGAAACGAGATACTGTTAAATCCGTTCCGCATGGCGGTTACAGCCGCCTGATCCGCGGCTTTTTTGTCCCCGCGCCCGAGCCATCGGGCCGCGGCAATCGCGGCTGATTCTGTAACGCGAACGAATTCTAATGCTAAATTGCGGTCCATGGTGGTGAATAGTAATTTTACACTATGCGCTCCAAAAATTTCTGCGCGCGTATGATGGAGATGTCGTGATAATTCTTCAATGATAGAAGATCGAGATCGCTGGTAACAATGTAATCGCTTCTCCCTGCAATCGCGGTTGCAAGAACCATGTTGTCCTTTGGATCGCGACATATGCTGACCTCCGGGAGCGCATATATCCACTGCGCATACCGCGCAATCACTTCTCTCCATGCGGTGTATACCTTCATATCTACATTGTGTTTCTTGGCTATCTCTTTACATTTTTTCCTCAATTCCTGATATAACGGAGGTGAAAATAAGACATCAATCCTCCCGTCTCTTAAAAGACAGAGAACGCGCCATGGAACGCCGCCTGGCCAAAAAATACCGGAAATAAAAATATTCGTGTCAACAACCGCTTTAATCATCAATGAAAAGAAGTTTATTTATCTGCTCTTCGGTGACTGTTTTCGGATCATAACCCTTTCTCCGCAGTAATTTCTCAAACTCTCGCGCTGACAGCTCCATAACTTCCCCAATGTCGCGCTTGCGTTTTTCGTTCTCTAATTCCTGTAAGTATTCTATGTCAACAATCGCCGCCCTAGGGATATACCCCTTAACAATGTAATATACTTTCTTCTTTTTCACGTCCTTAATTAAGGAAGAAAAGTTGTTTCGCGCTTTGGATATGGAAATTTGTTGATCAAGAGTTATGGTATTCATAGTGGTGGTTAGTATAAATTTTGTACAAAATTATGTCAAATTTTCGCACTACATTGACTTCTTCTTCTTCTTGTGGTTAGATAAAAGCAACCGCTTGTGAATTTTGTTACCTTTCAACAAGAAAGGGGGTGAGAGGTATGTTTGAAAAGGGCGAAATGGTGAGTATTTTGAAAGGTCCCGACAAAGGGAAAGTTGGGATCGTTAAATCAGGATCTAGAAGCAAAGGTAAGTATTACGTCCTAGATTGCTATATTTACTACATTCAACTCGAATGCGGTAAATTAGTAGCCGTTTTCGACGAATTACAGGAAAAATTTAATGTAGGGATAGAAAAAATATAATTCTATCCCTACAACCAGCGGTTAGTTTACACTCCCATATCGTATTTAAGATATGGGAGGTTTTTTTATCTTTTCAATTTCTTTTTTGCTTCTGCAAGCCGTGCGCGTTCTTTCTCAACAATCGCCGGCGGCGCTTTTGCTAAAAACTGCTTATTTTTAAGCCGCGCTTCAAGTGAGGCGATATATTTTTTAAGTTCTTGCTTTTTCTGACTTGATAAAACTGATTGTTTTTTTGTCTCCTTTGATTTGATGAATTCCAAAGCCCGCGTTTTTGAAACGGTAATATCTAATTTTTCTACCCATGGTTGTATCATTAGTAAATCTTTAGTTTTTAGTTTACCCCATATTCCTTCCGTCACAAACGGCACAAACGGATGTAACATAATCAAATATTTTTCTAGAATATATTCTAAAATTTCTTGCCGGTGCTCTAACTTTTCTCGCTTTATTTCTTCTATATATACATCGGCAAGTTTGTGCCACATAAATTCGTAAATATCTTCGCTAGCCGCGGAAAAGCGATAGCTTTCCAAATTTTTATTCACTCTTTTCACTAACTCTGAAAGCTCATATAGAATCCAATGATCCGCCAAAGTAAAATTTTGAATTTTGAACTGCAACTTTGCACTTTGATCCTGAAAGCTTTCAGGGTTGAACTGTAAATTCCTGATAATAAATCTGGATATATTCCACACCTTATTCACAAAATTCCGATACCCGGCGATTTTTTCCTCATACAACCGAATGTCGTTTCCTGGCGTTGTGCCAATGACAAGCGACAATCTCACCGCATCCGCGCCGAATTTTTTGATCATATCCAATGGATCAATTCCGTTTCCAAGCGATTTGGACATTTTTCTACCTAATTTATCGCGCACGAGCCCATGGAGATACACGGTTTTGAAAGGAACCTCGCCGAGAGTATATGTGCTCATCAAAATCATCCGCGCTACCCAGAAGAACAAAATATCATAACCGGTTTCCATCACGCTTGTTGGATGAAATCGTTCCAAATCTTTTGTCTCTTCCGGCCAGCCGAGTGTTGAAAACGTCCAAAGCCCGGAAGAAAACCATGTGTCCAGCGTGTCCGGGTCTTGAGTGAATTTAGTACCGTTGCATTTTCTACACTGTTTCGGTTTAGTAATGCTCACAACCACAGTATCACACTGTTCTAGTTTTGAATTTTGAGCTGTAGTTTTGAGTTTGCCGTAGCAATACCACACCGGTATCCGGTGCCCAAACCAAATCTGCCGTGAGATGCACCAATCGCGCAAATTCTCCATCCAATGAAAGTACGTTTTATTAAAACGATCAGGGATAATTTTAATCTCGCCTTTTTTCACAACCGCAACCGCAATCTCTTTTAACGAAGCTCGCTCCTTGCCAACCGTTTTTCGTAATTCGTAATTAGTAATTAGTAATTCATGATTCACATCAATAAACCACTGCCGCGAAACTAGCGGCTCAATCGCAGTATCGCATCTATAGCACACCGACAGATTATGCTCGTACTCGTCGTCTATGCGTTCAACCAAACTCTTTTTCCGCATCTTGTCCACAATCGCCTTGCGCGTTTTATACGCATTCATTCCCGAAAACTCGCCGGCGACATCCGTTAAGTTGCCCCGTTCATCAATAATTTGAACAATCGGCAGTTTATATTTTTGCGCCAAATCAAAGTCAATAAAACTATGAGCCGGCGTGAGCGTCATCGCTCCAGTCCCCATATGTACATCAACGACGGGGTCGGCGATGACATTGGCTTCAACTTCGCCCTCAATCCATGGAACCATAAACTTCCCTCCGACAAGATGTTTGTACCGCTTGTCTTTTGGGTGCACGACGATTGTTTTATCGTAAAATTTTGTCTCGGGCCGCGCGGTGCCGATCACTATCGGGCCGTAACGAAAATAGTAAAATTTTCCTTTCGCGGCTTTATACTCAACCTCATCATCCGCAAGCGTGGAGGCGCACCGCGGGCACCAGTTGACGATGCGATTTCCCCGATAGATCAAGCCATCCTTGTGCATTCGTACAAACACCTCTTGCACCGCGCGCGTCAACCAGTCATCTAAAGTATAGCGCTCGCGCGACCAGTCGCACGACGAGCCCATTTTGCGGATTTGTGTTCGTATGGTGTGCTGTGAATCTTTGACAAATTGGTTTACCCTCTTCAAAAATGCGGCTCTCCCAAGATCATGGCGCGTTTTTCCTTCTGTTTTAAGTAAGTCCTTTTCCACCTTATTTTGCGTTGCGATTGACGCGTGATCAGTGCCGGGAAGCCAGAGCGCGGACTCGCCCTTCATTCTGTGATAACGAATCATTATGTCTTGCAGAGTCAAAAACATCGCGTGCCCAATGTGCAGTTCTCCGGTTGCGTTTGGAGGCGGCATGGAGATGCTAAAATAGGTTGTAGGTTGTAGGTTGCCCGCCCGCCATGCTTTGCAAGGCGAAGCGGGCGGGTAGGTTGTAGAATGTGGGATATCCGGATTAAAAAAACCAGACGTTTCCCACGTCGCGTAAATTTCGTCTTCTTTTAGAGATGAGTAGGCTTTAGGAAAAATCATATTATATATTAAAACATGCGGTTTTTGCCGACAATCACCGAAACATGATGCGGGAGCACTGTGATATCAATCGGAGGTTTGATCACTTTATCGTTATCAAGCACAAGCCGCACGTCGCGCTCCAGCGTATCTGCTTCAATCCGGAGTGTTGTAAACGGAAGAATGGTATATCCGCGCTTATCATCCGCATTATCAAAAAACCACCGATCAATGAGAGAATTTTTTCCTCTCTCTTTCACCACGAGCTCAAGCTTTCCATCGCGAGGCGCAAAAAAAGAAGCATGGTAAGGCGCTTCTCGTTCAAGCTCATGCGGAAGGAAATTACACACAAACATCTCCGCATCGTCTGAAAGGAGCGTCAGCGCGTATTCGCGCAAAGGAGATACGATTTTTACATGAGGCGACATGGAGCGGAGATAAAACGCAAAATAATTACTTCCAGCCTTTCCTATATCAATTGATTCCCGCACGCGTTTTGAAAGAACCTCGCATGCGGCGACTCCTTCCGGGATGCCGAGATAACGGGCAACAGCGGTATTCGCTCCGATCGGTATAACGCCGAGGGCAACATCTAATTCGGCGATTGCGCTGATCGCGCGCGTTACTGTTTTATCGTCGCCAAGAATAACAACAGTATCGGCCCCGCGTTTTACAGCGTCAGCGATAAGCTCCTTCATGTCGTTTAAAATTGTCAAACGGCTTATTCGCCCTTGAATACTTAAATCAATAAGCCGAGCGTCAATCTCCGCAAGAACTTTCGCATATTTTTTATCCTGCAAAAATGCGTCGTATAAGTAAAAATACATACGATTCTACAGAAGCTCGGTTGTATCCTGCATAATAGATGCCGCGTTCTGTTTTACGTCCGCGGGTTTTGGTTCTACTGCGGCGACCATTGAACACTTGCCGTTCATCTGCGCTCCTTGCTGAATGGCGATAGAACCGGCGGTGATGTCCCCGGTGATTTTTGCCGAGGATAAAAGCGAGAGATGCTGGGCAACCATAATGTTTCCACGCACATTCCCCGCGATAATCGCCTCGCGCGCTTGAATAT
>CAYYGX010000034.1:7464-12267 GCA_964471805.1 uncultured Gammaproteobacteria bacterium
CCCTCCACCTGCGCGCTCGCCTCTATCCGTACGTTCTCACTCGTTCCCAGTTTGCCAATAAGAACGCCGGCAACGAGAACATTGCCTTTGCTTTGAAACTCTCCCTCCAGTTTCACTGATGGCCCGATGATTGTTTCCACATCATCAAATGCTATATCTCCCTTCTGTTTAGCGGTTTTTTTAAACATACGATCCGTTTGTATACCTTTGAAAAACCCTTCTTTAATTCTTCAAAGGCAAGTTAGAAGTGATATTTAGTTTATCACATAAAAGTGCTAAAATCAGGTAAAAGTCAAACTAACTTAGACTGCCTAATTTTTAGCGCTTTTATATGACAAATAAAAACAATGCTCGCTTAAAAAACAACAATGGTATAAGTCGCTCCCTGTAAAAGTAAGCCGTCCTGATTTTAGTAAATACATTTTACCGCACCTTTCACGCGGCATGAAATGGGATCAGTTACAAACCTACAAGAATTAAATTCACTAGTCAAATGTGTATAAGCGGCATAACCGATGGTCAAAGGATAGTTCGTATGATCGCCTACACGCATTTTGGCTTCCGTCACTTGGCTTATGCTATGATGAACTTCCGTTCTATCTTTGACCATTATTGGCGAAACTCGCTATGAGTTCTATTTTATTTAATATACAAGATCTCAAATGGAAAGTATATGTGGATAATTTTTACACTCAATTGAAAGTATGATATATTAAAACTCGCATTTCTATGAAACTTTCTGAAAGACAACTTGAGGGCATATTCTCTTCAATGCGCGAATCTCTCATTGTTGTAGACCGCGAATTTAAGATAACATTTATGAATCAAGCGGCGGCGATACTCCTGTTTGTTGCGCCCATTACGGCATCCGGGAAAGATATTGACGAAGTCGCACATATAGAAAAAGCGTCAGACGTAAATTTTTCAATGCGCGGGCTTGTTTCGCAAGTGTTGAAAGATATTTCTATTGTGCGGTTTTCAGTAAAAGATGACTTGCTTTGCTCTGACAAAGAAAAAAGGATATGCCCAATCGCGCTTGAGATAACATCGCTTTTGGAAGGCGACGAAATAACCGGGGCGCTCATCCTGATTCGCGACATAACCGAAGAAAAAAATCTTGATCGCGCAAAATCCAAATTTTTATCTCTTGCATCGCATCAACTGCGGTCTCCTCTAACACAGGCTAGCTGGTATATTGAATTATTGCTCTCTGAAGACAGCTCGCGCCTCACAAAGACGCAAAAAGAATATCTTGATCGCGTTTATGAAAGCGCCAAACACATGACAGAAATTGTAAACGATCTTCTTACACTTTCTCGCATTGAACTAGGCTTAATTGCTATTCATCCGTCACTTGCAAAAATCACAAACATTGCTGATGATTCTATTACTAAACTTCATGATCTTATTACGAGCCGCCGAATTAAGTTCAGCAAAGTTTTTGACGAAACAATTCCTTCTTTGAATCTTGATTCAGAAATAATGAATTCTATTCTCTATCACACTCTCTCTTACGCAATCCGAGGTTCTCCACACGGCGGCGACGTATCGCTTCAAATTTCAAAACTTGAAGGAAACGTGACTGTAATAATCACAGACAGCGGGGAAATTATTACACACCAAGAAAAAAAGCTGGCTTTTGGCTCTGTATTTCGCATGACCCACGTTGAAGGCGAAGAAATCCACGCAACAGGACTGGAGCTTCACCTTGCAGAAGCTCTGGTTCAACAAAGCGGCGGAACTATGTTTATTGCAGAAAATGAAAATAAAAATGGAAACGTGTTCCGTATCACGTTTTCTTTGAATGGAATGAAGAAGAAACAGGGCATCGCAAGCGTTGTATAATGTAGCGGTATGTATCAAACTTCAGATGAAAATTCAGCGGAGTTTTTACTCCAATCTCTGAAAAAAGCAGAGGAAAAAAATCGCGCGCTTGCTCGTGAATTAAACGATTTACGGCGCCTAAAAGAGGCGAACGCTAAAATTTTTGGAGAGCTTGATCGCCAGAAAGAACAGCTCAAACGAGAGAAAGCGAAGGATGAGGCGCTTGTGGCAAGCATTGGAGACGGTTTCATCGCGACCAATCATGAAGAGCGAGTAGTTCTCATGAACAAACAGGCGGAATCAATGCTTGGCTTGAAAGCAACGCGCGCAAAAGGTAAGCGATGGAGCGACATACAAAAAGAAGAGGATGAAAAAGGAAACCTGATTATCCCGAGCAAACGCCTCATTCATCGCGCGCTTGCCACAGGCACAAAAAGGACAAGCGATACTGCGCATCCTTCTTACTACGTTCGCAAAGATGGGAGCAAATTTCCGGTTGCGATCACAACTTCACCGATTATTCTTCAGAAAAAAATCATCGGAGCGATTATTATTTTTCGGGACATCACGCGCGAACATGCTGTTGATCGCGCAAAAACGGAGTTTGTATCTCTTGCCGCGCATCAATTAGGCGCCCCGCTTTCGACAATGAGTTGGTACACGGAAACTATTATGAGCCAAGATATGGGAGAGTTGAACGCTGAACAGCTGAAATTTATTGGAGATATATATACTGTGATTCAGCGAATGATTTCACTTGTAAACACGTTGCTAAACGTATCTCGCATTGATCTTGGCACCTTTTCAATCATCCCGGAACCGACCGACCTTGCAAAACTCGCAAATATTATTGTAAGCGAATTTAGCCATGAAATAAAAGAAAAAGAAATTCTTTTTGAAACCGCCTTTAATAATAATCTCCCGCTCGTGAATGTTGACCCTCATCTTATGCAAATTGTGTTTCAGAATCTCATATCAAATGCGCTGAAATATACCGCTCAAAAAGGCTCAATTCGCTTTACGATTGAAAAAGGCGCCGGGAAAGACATAAATATGATTATTATAACTGTTACAGACACAGGTTGCGGCATTCCGGAATATCAGCAGGATAAAATCGGCACAAAATTATTTCGCGCCGACAACGCTCTCGCTAATAAATCTGAAGGAACAGGGCTTGGACTCTATATCGTAAAAGCCATTGCGGAGCGCAGTGGAGGAAAAATGTGGTTTCAGAGTATTGAAAACAAAGGAACAACGTTTTTCGTATCTTTCCCGCTTTCCGGGATGAAGCAGAAAGAAGGCGTGAAAGGATTGGTATGAGTATCTCTGACATATCAAACTTTCTGATATAGAGATCCAACATATAAAGCAGTTAGAAAAATGTTAGAGCCAATACTGAAGAACAAAAAATATGAAGAATACAAATCTCATTCTCTTCGACAGTATGGCGCGCAAAAAACGCGCTTTTGTTCCGGCTGACCAAAGGCGAGTGACTATGTATGTTTGCGGGCCAACAGTTTATAACTACGCTCACATCGGCAATTTTCGCCCGGCAGTGGTATTTGATATTCTGTTTCGTGTATTGCGATATAATTACAGCGCAGAAACAGCAGTCTATGCGCGCAACATCACCGACATTGATGACAAAATCATCAATGCATCGCGGGAAACTCGTAAGCCTATTCTAACAATCACTGCAAAATATTCTGCTATTTACCGTGAGGAAACGGCGAAGCTTAATGTATTACCGCCAACCATAGAGCCTACCGCAACCAATTATATCGGCGAGATGATTAATTTTGTTAAACAACTCCTTACTAATGGCTTCGCGTATGTGGTGGAAGGTCATGTTTTATTTGCAATTGAGCGTTTTGACGATTACGGCTCTCTCTCCGGAATGAATCGTGAGGAGATGCTTAATGGCGCGCGTGTCGAGGTTGCGCCATACAAGAAGGACCCCGCAGATTTCGTGTTGTGGAAACCCTCAAAAGTTGACGAGCCTGGCTGGGAAAGTCCATGGGGACGCGGTCGGCCTGGCTGGCACCTTGAATGCTCAACAATGATAGAGAAAGAGCTAGGGCAAACCATTGACATTCATGGCGGTGGACAAGATTTACGTTTTCCTCATCACGAAAACGAAATCGCCCAATCAGTCTGCGCTCACGCCGGCGCGCCGCTCGCTCACTACTGGATCCATAACGGTTTTCTGCGCATTGGTAAAGACAAGATGTCAAAGTCCTTAGGGAATGTCGTCTTGATGCGCGATTTGTTGAAACGATGGCATGGCGAGGTATTGCGATTCGCATTACTTTCCGCGCACTACCGGAAACCGTTAGAATGGTCCGATGAACTCCTCTCACAGTCGAAACAGCAACTCGATCGCTTCTACAGACTCATTGGAGAAGCGCGCTACGAGCTTTCGGAGAAGCCTCCGCAAAGCATTATTGACGCCCTAAATAATGATCTCAATACACCTGTAGCGTTAGCTGTTCTCCATGAATTGCACGATAGCGCAATGCAAAAACAGGGCTTAACTCGTGCGCATGCAGTTGCATCATTCAAAGCGGCAGGTCAGTTTTTAGGTTTGTTTTCAGAAAACCCGGAACAATGGTTCAAAACCGGGCCGACCGAAGATCTGTCGGCGAAAAATATTGAAACACTCATAGCCGAACGTATCGTAGCAAGGAATAAGCGTAATTTTGCGGTTGCGGATAGAATTCGCAAATATCTCATTGCCAACAACGTCTTAATCGAGGACGGTCAACGCGGATCAACTTGGCGACGGAAATAAGATTTTTGCGGTTTTTTCCCAATCAGGCAACAAATCATCCAAGAAGTGATGTTCTAATTGATGCCACTGGTATTGGCTGTCAACAATGACGCCATCCATGTCAAAAATAACGGTTTTCATGGTTTATTTTTAGTTGAGGTCATCTCAAAACCCTAATTTTCTGCTATAATACAAGCAATTAATGGGAC
>CAYYGX010000035.1:0-2997 GCA_964471805.1 uncultured Gammaproteobacteria bacterium
TCGTTGATGCCCATTCCAGTATTCCTCGCAACCGTTAAATTAGCATACCTGCTGTTGTTCACATTCGTAAGCCGTATGCCGTCTAAAAGACCGCCTATCACCGCAAAGCCGCTAACTATATTATAATCCGCGCCAGCGATGTCTATGCCATAGCTCCGCGTGCCCGCGGAATCAATAATCACAGAGCCGGATGTTGTCCAAGTGATTGGCGCGGTGCCGTTTGAGTTTCCCGGTTTTGAAAGGCACAAATTCTCTGTTCCAGTACAGTTTGTTGACTCGCCCGAATCCCTCGCATACACCCGATCCACAATCGTAAACCCATCCCCGGGGTTGAAGCCGGTATTTACGCCGGCGGTATAAATCGTAATTGTATCAGGCGAGCCGGTTGCTGACGCTACAACGCGGAAATATCGCCCTCGGTTCGTTCCGCTCGTAAAATACGCATACGCGCCGACATAGTCGTTTGCCGCTATCACATTTGCGGTTGTCCCGATATTCAACCGTATGAAATCACCGCCATCGCGAGTTACTGCGGAAACCGTATCGGAAAAATAATTAGTCGCGTATGTGGTTACTGTGTCCCCGGCCGTAAGAACGCGGCCTGTTGCGTCGTCATGCGTAGCTTGTGGAGTGTTGTACTCCTCATCCGCTCCCTGATCATTCTTCACATATCCCAACCGCGCGCCAACGGCTATAATGCCGGACTGCGTTGGCGACGCGCCCCATAACTGAACGCCCGCGCCAAGCGGCCCCGCGCTAACCGTCTCATCCGAACCAAGATAGAGATAATCCGCGTTGGAGCTTGTTGTTGAAATATAGTTTGGATTTTCGGTTCCGGCAACATTTTCACTGCTACAGGCAGAGCCAATACTCGTGCAAGTAGCGCCATTGCTAAAATAATAATTATAATTAATGACGGTTGAAGTTCCATCATCGTCTATCCCGTCTGCCGTATTGTTTGTTAAAAGATTATTCTTTACGACATTCCCTGTGCCAGATGCAATTGCTATGCCATCATTAGAATTCAGATAAACAGTGTTTTGATATACATAGTTCGCTCCAGAAACAATCCGTATTGCTTCTGCTGTTGTATGGCTGTACAAAATATTTCCAAAAATAGTTTCATTAGCGCCGGTATTTACTTCTATGCCGTTTCCGGTGTTTGAGTACACGGTGTTTCCGGCGACAAGATTATTCACGGTTGTCGCGGTATCAAACCGCATGCCGTCATCGGTATTTAAGGAGATGTCGTTGTCGTGAAAAACATTTGTCGTTGCGGCGGAATCCGCATACACGCCAACTGGATTGCGGACAACGGTATTATTGCGCACCACATTGTAACTGCTGTTTGAAACCTGTATGCCGTAACTTGCCCCTCCGCGCGCGATAAACCCGTTAATAACATTGCTGTTTGCCGCATTGAGATATATCGCGTTCGTTAAGCTCGCCGAAGCGGCATCAACAATAACCGTGCCGTTCGCTGTCCATGTTATCGCGCCGTTTGTCGTGTCCCCGTCTTTGGTAAGGCACAAATTTTCCGTTGTGCTCGCGCAATTACTGCCTCCCGCCTCCCTCGTATACACCCTGTCCACAATCGTAAACCCGTCGCCGGCGGTGAAGGTGGTGGAGGCCTGGGCCGAAAGGAGGGTGAGGGTGTCGTCTGTGCCGCTGTTATCTTCGTCTGAATCAATAATCAAATAATATCTCCCTCGGTTTGCGCCGCTTGTAAAATATGCATAAAATCCTTCATGCTGACCGTCTGCGGTGATAGTTCCTTCGGTTGTATTTTGAAACCGCACTTGATAGTAGGCAGTGCCGATAGCGCCGATTTGAGTGATAGTTCCCTTAATAGTATCCGACACCACATTATTCGCGTACGCGGTTACCGTGTCGCCGGCGCCAAGCGAAGCGTCATCGTGCGCACTTTGAAGCCAGCTATAGTCGTTGTCCGCGTTTGCTCCGCCCACGCCGTCCCCTTGATCATTTAGCGCATACCCAAGGCGCCCGCCTACATTTATACAAGGCACTGTTCCGCCGTTGCAGTTGGTCGGCGTCCCTGCCGTGCCGTTAATAACTTCCATTCCAACTCCAAGCGCAGGAGAATCCTCTGAAAGATACAGAAAATCCGGGTTGCCACCGGTGGTGTTTGCATAAAGCGGGTTGCCGCCGGAGCCGAGGGCAACGGTACCGCACCCGGCGGTGCTTGTGCAGTTAGAGGTGTTATTGTAATAAAAATTATTAGCAATCACTGTGCCAGTGCCGGCGTCGTTGATGCCGTATTTCCCAGACCCGGTATAGTTAGTTATAAGGTTATTTTTAACTTTATGGTTATCAGCACCGGCCGGAATCAAAAAACCATCAGAATTTGAACTGGAATAGCATGTATTGTTGTAAATACTGCCGTTATCACCAAAATCATACCTAATACATAAGCCGCTAGTGCTTACAGAATTTCCAACAATGCTCCCGGCTTGTCCCTCAAATCGTATTCCTGTAACAGTGTTGCCATATACAACATTATTCGTTGCTATATTATAATCAGCCGCTACTCCCTTCACATAAATACCCATACTACCATTGCTGTAAATAGTATTATTTTCTATGACATTGTTTGTGCCTTGTTCTTGAATTCCATCTTGATTATTACTATAGACGCTATTTCCTCTAATGACATGATACCTTCCGCTTATTAATAACCCATAATAGCCGTTGTGAATGGCTGACCCTTCAACCACAAGCCCTTCTCCCGCGAAATCGCTGTCAACGGAAAGCGCGTACACTCCATTCTTATTCGCCGCATTCGCGCCCATATAGGAAATATCGGCGTTTTTGATAATCGTCTCGGAGCCGTCTTGTAAATAAATGTAGCCATTATACGGCGTTGCGGTGTCTGCCGCGGTAATAATGCAATCTTGATTCGTGGAGTCACCTGCATACCCTTGCCAATTCAAAAAACCAGTCGTTGAAACAATAAGTCCGTATTCCGCGGCCGCGAGA
>CAYYGX010000035.1:3007-5253 GCA_964471805.1 uncultured Gammaproteobacteria bacterium
CCCCGCCATTAAGTTTAAGCGTCGTCTCTGTTGTGGTTCCCGACGACCCTGTACAGGTCAACGTTCCATTAACGGTTACATCAAGATTCACCGTAAGCGCCCTGTCCGCGCTCGTGTCAAAACTTAATGTTGCTCCGCTGTTTATAGTAAGCACATTCACGGTCGTTGCGCCGGCAACATTAAATACCATGTTGTTTCCTGACGTAATCGTTACGTTATCGTCCCCGTCCGGCACAACTCCGCAATTCCATTTCGTCGTGTCTGTCCAATTTCCTCCTCCATTTTGCGACGCGCAATCAGGGTCTATGTATAGCGTCGTATTTTCAGTTACCTCCCCAAGATATTGGAAAACCAAAACATTCGTTGACGGGTCCCCATTTTGAAATGTAACAATGTAATCTATATCTTGTTTTATTTCACCGCCGTCAACAGTCGCAAAAATAATAGCCAGCGCTGGGATAGTCCAGTTTTGTATCTTAAAAACCGGCTGATACCGCGTTTGGCTCGCGCCGTCCATCACAAATTCAACCTTATTCCCGCTTGCCGTCATCTCATAACTCCCCTCTTTATTGTTGTATCCTTGAAAGGCGCCGATGGTGAAGGGAGTGAGCGGGTCCGGGGATTGGTAGTCGGCGGCGAGGGCGGAGAGCAATTCCATTGTTATGTCATTGCGAGGAGCCGAAGGCGACGAAGCAATCTCGTCTTGGGATTGCTTCGCTTCGCTCGCAATGACAGGACTTGCCGATCCCCGCAATGACAAAAGGAACTGATTTGTCGCCGTGTTTCCGTTTGCGTACATCGCGTTTATGGCCGTGCCGAGCGCAACTTGAATATAATCATCTGCCTCGCTTTGGCTATACGAAACTCCGGCAATATCGCTTGCGATAAATGGAACAAGCGCGGTGTCGGCTTGTGTGGAATCAATCGCGCCCGCGTTTGATCCGGCGTCCGTAATCGCAAATGACGGCTGATACCCAGCATACGATTGGTTAAGCCGAAAAACATCGGACTGCCCGGCAATAGAACCATCTTGCAAAACATTCTGAACATCAATATAAATCTGCCCTGCCAAATATACAGTATATGTGATCGTAAGCTGATCGTTCCCGAGATTGGTTTTGCTCTGAACCCGTAAACGGGTTGCGCCGCGTTCAATCACCTGCATACTGTAGGCCTGTGTTTGCGCAAGGTCCTTGAACGCGCTGTTGTTATACGCAATGTTAAATAACGGCTTTGTGGAAGAAGTTATGTTTGTTTGTCCGCCGTTTACGCTGTTTACAAAGTATTGATCTATTGATCCTCCGACTAAACGATTGAATCTGATTTTCCAGCCGTTTACCGATTCTTGACTTTGAAAATCAGGCGTCGCAATCTCTATAAACTGATCGCTTGTGATAACAGAAAAAGACGGGTCAATTACGAGCGGCGCTTGCTTCCCGTCTTTTTCAAAATACACGCGCACGATATTCGCTGATTTATCTTCTTCAATGGCGACATTTCCGGCGTAATCCGCAGTATCAATCAAAATATCGCCGTAGAGGCGAGTGCGCGATCCGAGCACATCACCATCCGATCTAGAAGACGCGGCGAGCTCTTTCTGCGCAGGCGATCCGGCCCGAAACAACGTCTCCCACAAAACGCGCACAGTTTTATCGCCGGAAATCGTCCATGACTGTTTTTTCAAAATTTCATTATTCTCAAGTCCGAAATCATATTTTAATGTAATAATGTCGCCCTCTGCAGTTGTATATTGGATAAGATGCGTTGCGGTAGCGCCTTTTGTTTTCGTCCCAACATAGGCGTTTGTGATTACAAAATCACTCCAGCCGCCGGACCCTTGATACTGAAATCTTGGACGCGAAATCGCTTCAATAGATGAACCGTGATAAAGATACACGAGTCCGTTTGGCAAAATCTGAAACATCTGCTCGCCTTTCACAGTCGCGGTTTTCAGTTTTACCTGAAACACCTGCACGGTTTGCGCTCCGCCTTGCGCGCGCGCGGAATCGGCTCCGGAGAGAAAACTCTGGAAAAATCTTTTAATGCGGTTGACGATTCCTGTGCCTTCACCGGTGTCCAAATTTTGAACACGCGCTCCTTGAACCGCGCCTTCTAAAGGAACTGTCTCATCTGACGGAGGCGCTGACGGAGCAATGTTCGGAGTTTGCTCCGGTTCCTCGGATGGAGCAATCGAGGGTTGTGGTTCAGCAGGCGGCGTTGGTTCTTCTGATGACGGTTCAGACACT
>CAYYGX010000035.1:5315-10414 GCA_964471805.1 uncultured Gammaproteobacteria bacterium
CCACAGGAGCTTCCGCCTCCACATCTAAAACACGATTCACAGCTTTCTCAAGCTCGCCCGCGCTGAACTCGGACACGGTAAATGGAGCATCAAGCGTCATTGAAACAGACGAAACTTCAAATGATTTTGTGTACGCGCCGTAAGAGTACTCAATCTCAAGTTTCTCATCGCCCTCAACGTTTTCAGCTGAAATGAGCTGAACTTCTCCATTGCTTGTAATCTCAAGCTGTACGCGCTCTTCTTCGGGGTTATCTTTTTCGTGGCCAAAAATAGCATCAGACAATTTTTGGAAAAATCCTTCCTCTTTTTTTACGACTATAATATCTTCAACGTTCACGGAAACCGCATTGCCGCTCTCTTCGCGTTTTGCAACCTCTTCTAAAACAATTCCTTCGCCGCCCTTTGTAATAGCGATGTCGCTTGTCTCTCCCGCGCTTGACGTTTCACCTACCTGCTTGATAGGCAGTGGGGCAGACGCTTGTTCTTTTTTAATAAGTTCTGAAAGATCAATCACCTGTTTTTTTACACCCTGTTCCTCAAAGAAAAACACCTCTTCAGGACGGCTCGCGATATCGCCTTTCAAAATACCAAGCCCTTCGCGGTTTGATTGCGAAATAGTTTTCTCGGCTATCTTTGCAACAACGGTGATAGTTTCGTCCTTCTGCGGGACCATAACCGTTTGCGGCTCATTTTGCTCTGCTAATCCCTCCTTTATTCCGATTGATGAGAGATCCTCAATAATTGGCGCAATTAGTTCTGAAACTGTTTGTTCTTCCGGAACCGTTTGCGGCTCGATTTCTACAGAAGGAGCAGTTGGTTGCTCTGGTTCTTGTTCTTCAGATTCAAGAGACTGCGTCTGATCTGGTTCAGCCGCAACTTCCAGCGTCGGTGATTCTTGGGCAAGAAGCGCTTGAGGCAATAAAAAAAACTGTTGGAAAATTAATCCAATCAAAAGAGTAAATACAATTGCTTTACGAAACTGTTTCATACTGTGGGCAGTATGGAGAAATTATTTTAAGAATTTTTCCACTATACGCGCAAGATCGGCAGGTTCTGTATCTGTTTTAATATAATATCCGGCCGCGCCAAGGCTAAACGCCTCTTTTTTATCTCTGTCTGAAACTATATTTGTGAGCATACAAACAGGCACTTCCTTTGTGTCGGCATCTTTTTTAAGTTCTTTCAAAGCGCCAAACCCGTCCATATTTCCCATCACAATATCAAGAAAAATTATGTCCGGGCGCTCCTCTTTTGCCCGCAGAACAGCGTCTTTTCCGTTTTGAGCGGTGAAAACAATATATCCATCTCGCTCCAATTTCATCTGATACATCTTTAAAATAAACTTCTCATCATCAACAAGCAGAATTTTTATCATATTCCCTCCCATAAAATTTTCAAAATCTAATTTATTGAAATCCAATGCGTTTCAATTCATGTATATCCACAAGCGCGTGTATTGTAGCATACGAGTCCGAGAGAGCATAGAGGTTGTCCCGGATGTAAAGCGCGCGGACGATTGCCGAATTGTAATCACTGCCGTGAGAAATGTTTACTTTGAGAGAGAAACCGTCTTTTGTTACGGAAAAAACCGAAGCGCCTCGTGAAGGAGCGGAGATTACGGGCTCCCCTCTTGCGATCTGTAATTCTTGTTTAGCAATTATCTCATAATCCTCAAAAGGAATTACAAGCAAATTTTTGTCGCGAGAAAAAAGAAACGCGTGATGATCGTCAAGCGCCCGCGAATAACTGGAAGAACTTCCAAAAACATAAGTGTCAACTTCCCTCGGGGCTAAAACATCGGACACATCAAAAAGAGATAATTTTAAGCCCTTCTGAATAACGCCGCCATCGTTCCTCGCTTCTGTATCGCGCCCGAAACCGATGAGCGCAGTATCGTCATACGGATGAAGGTACTGCGAAAAACCAGGAATTTTTAACTCTCCCAAAACACGGGGAGAAGTTGGTGTAGAAAGGTCAATCACAAACAGCGGATCGGTTTGCTGAAATGTAACAAGATATGCCCGCCCTTGCATAAAGCGCACAGAGTAAATCCGCTCGCCTGGCGCCAATCGCTCAATTGAACCGACTGTTTTAAGATCAGAATCCAGAACATAAAGATTGCTATAAGAGTCTCGCTCCGAAGCAATATCATCCAAAAATATAGACCACGAACGATTTTTCGTTGTGGCGATCCTAAAATATCCGCCGCTCTCATCCATTGAAAATTGATTAAGCACAGAGCCGGGAACCTCGCCGAATGTCTGATATTTCAATTCGCTTCCGTTAAGCCCGATTTTATGAATAACTGTTTTTTCAAGCTCGCGCGCTATATTTTGATACGTCTGTTTCACCGTTCTCTCAATTTCATCGTTCAACGCACTTTGCTCTGTCTCCGGAAGTCGCGCCATATAGCGTTCAATGACAGCGTTAATCTTCTGCGATTTTTCCTCGCGCGAGAGCACATCGGAATCAGACTCATCAATTTTTTTTATGCGATCTCTGTCTTTCTCGCCCAAACGCGACTGAACAAGATCGCGGGCGATCTCCATGCCAACTTCGTACTCATTAAGATATTTGGTATAAGTGAAATACAAATTTTGCGGCGACACATACAACGTCTGCGTAGAGTCCAGAAGATACACCTCGCGCGTTTCGGGTACCGAATCCTGCGCGACATTGATGGCAGAAACCGTCGTAAAATTATATGATTGATAGGGAAAATTAAAGTAATACACATCAGGAATTTGTCCGTTGGAACTTGCAACAGGCCTTCCTTTCTCAAGAATTTGCGGAAGCGGCGACTCGTCGTCAGAAATTCTGTACATATTATTGTACGATGCGGTAACAAAATACAGATAATCGCCGATCATGCGAGAACTGGTATAATTGCCTTCAAACGAAAGGTCACGCGCCTCTTTTGGATTTCGCGGATCGCTGATGTCAAAAATCCGGACAAAGGTAAACGACGATCCGGGACGAATAATTGGTCCTGGCATAACCGCAATTCCCGGGCCTACTTTTTGCTCTGCCGCGTACACGCGATTGTCGTAACCGTATACTGCAAGCCGCTTGCCTATGATATACAACCCTTGCGGCGATGAACCAAACGTAATCTTTGAAATAATTTCAGCTTCCTCTGCTGGATACGCTTTCATAATCGCAACCGTATTTCCGCTTATCGTGTAAATATACTCGCCGTCTGTTTTTGCGATGTCGCCTTCGTCAACGCCTTCAACCTGAATGTTTGTGCGAGAGTAATCGGCAGTCGTTTGAGATGGCGCGAGTTGCTCTGACTCTGCAAAATCCGATTTCATTACAGAAATGTCTCCTAGCATTCCTCGTCCATATCCATAGCCGCTCTCTTTTACGCGATCTTCTAAAAACGCGCGGAGTTCTTCGATGTTTGCGAACTTTTTGATCTCCGACTGCGCCTTAAGTTTTTTCAAAATCGTCTCTTGCGCATTGTTTTGTTTAATCGGAGTAGGCGGTGGAGGTTCCGGTTCTGCGCTAGATGATTTTTGCGCTTGGCATCCGGCCCCGAGAAAAAATAAAACGCCGATAATAAACACGGCGTGTATAATATAAAGTTTGATAGATTGCGATGATAATATTTTTAACATAAAAACAAATTTCTCTCCTGATTCTACCATCAATAATTCGCACTGACAAGCACGTAATACATGAGCTGGTGCCGAGGGGTAGCCATGAACCCAGAAAACTTTCTGGGCATGGCGAACTGCCGACACAACGCTTCTTTTAATTCTTTAACCCCTCAATCCAACCTTTTATTTTATCAACTAACCGTACATCGTGAATTATAATTCTGCAAACCCCGTATGGCAATCTATTTTCCGGTCTTTGATTTTTACTACTTTTTGGCGTTTGATATAAGGGATTTCTAAAATTTTGAATCGGTAAATGGTTTTTCTATAATATTGATGCATCAACATAATATACTAAAAAGACACTATCTAGAAAATGGTGTCTTTTTGGTTTGGTGCCGAGGGGCAGGATCGAACTGCCGACACCATGATTTTCCAATACACCTTTATGTTTCCATAAAGATTGGACTATCTCATTCCCCCGTAGCTTTAACGAAGGGGGATCGGGCGCTTGTGTGGGGTTATTGTTGGGACTCACCCACTAGTCTCTACACCTTCTCCGTAACTTTTAAACCCTACGGAGCTTGGCTCGGGATTACCATACAGACATGAAAGATTGCTTCGTCGTCCGCCTTATAGCCGACTCCTCGCAATGACAATCTGGGTAGGCTTCCCCGAATTCACCCGATTTTTCTTTCCGATTTGCATCGGAAGGGACCGAAAATTCAGTCATGTGCTCTACCACTGAGCTACCTCGGCATAATTTACTCAAACAATACTCTTCACTCTCCCTCTAAGCGACGCCATTTTCAATATACATCCGCCATCTGCTAAAATCGTCTCACCAGTCAACCAATCCGCCTCGTCGCTTGCGAGAAAGGCAACGATATTTGCAATATCTTCAGGCTCTCCATCGCGAGAGCGTAAATTTGATTCTTTGATTCTCTGTAAGTGCGCTTCATCTTTCAGAGGCGACATTTCTGTTGCGATACGCGCCGGAGAAACCGCGTTCACCCTTACATCTGGAGCAAGAGAAATAGCAAAGGCCCTTGTAAGCCCGGCGACTGCGCCTTTAGACGCAGAGTATATGAAATTCATTTGGCGCGGGTACTCTCCAGCAACTGACGCAACATTCACAATCGCGCCTTTTCCATTCCGCCGCATCGCTTGCCCAACTAATACAGACATCATATAAATAGACTTTGCGTTTACATTCATAACTTGATCCCAATCGTTCTCATCAATTTCGTCAATCAATTGCTCTGTATGAATCCCTGCGTTGTTCACGAGAATATCAATTTTTCCAAACTGTTTAAGCGTCTTTTCCACAAGTTGTTCACAATCCGCGCGTTTTGAAACATCGGCTTGCACAGTTATCACCTCTCCTCCTTTGCCCAAAATCTCTTTTATCACCGTCTTTGCTTTATCTTCTTCTCCAAAATAATTTACCACCACACGCGCTCCGCGCTCTGCCATGAGCAAAGCAATCGCGCGTCC
>CAYYGX010000035.1:10424-11890 GCA_964471805.1 uncultured Gammaproteobacteria bacterium
GCCACGCGACGCGCCTGTGATGAGGGCTACTTTGTCTCTAAGTGAAGACATATTAAAAACGATTTTCTCTTGGTGGGCGCACATGGATTTGAACCATGGACACCGCATTATCCGCCATATGCTTCTTTCATTTTTACAATCACCTCTTTTAATTTTGGCAAATCCTCCTGTATTGTCTGCCAAACGCGCTCCACATTTACGCCAAAATACTCATGGATAAGTATATCGCGCATACCTGCGATTTCTTTCCATGGAACTTGCGCGTACCTTTTCCTTACAGATTGCGGAATGCTTTTTACCGCTTCTCCTATAATTTCAATCCTTCTGATAACAGCATCTTGTAACTGATCGCCTTCTTCAAATTGAAGCTCATTTATTTTGCCAGTATATTTTTCAATCTGTGTAATACTCTCTAATATATCGCAAAGATAGACTGATATATCTCTTTTCATAGAAGCGAGGTTTCTTGTTCTAAAATTTTTTTCCGCAGAAACGGTTTAATAGATTTGTATTCAACAAGATCAACTTTTTTCCCTGTTTTTTTTTCTAATTCTAATTTTAACCTCATAAATTCAATTAAACCCATTTTTCGTTTTATTTCTACAAGCAAGTCAATGTCGCTTTGTTTATGCGTCTTTCCAATCGCGTACGAACCAAACAGTCCCGCTTTGGTAATGCCGTATTTTTCAAAAACAGGATGTATCTTTTGTTTTAAATTTTGAATGCTGTCGCGCATATCGTATATTTTTATGGTGGGCGCACATGGATTTGAACCATGGACCTCGTCATTATCAGTGACGCGCTCTAGCCAGCTGAGCTATGCGCCCAAAAATGTTTTGGAGCCATCCCGCGGGATTGAACCGCGAACCTACTGTTTACAAAACAGTTGCTCTACCATTGAGCTAGGATGGCACGTTTCATAAACCTACTGTTTATCAGACAGTCCGAAAACTCATTTTCTGTCATTGCGAGCGAAGCGAAGCAATCTGTTTGTGGCTTAAATAAGAGATTGCTTCGTCGCTTCGCTCCTCGCAATGACAGTTCTCGGACGGTCTGACCAACCTCTGGTTGGCAAAACAGTTGCTCTAGCCGCTAAAGATAAGTCGGCAGTGAAACAATATAGAGACAATATCAAAAAAACTTGAACCCCGCAACCCCTGCGTCAAAACAAAAAATCCCGCCATAACGGAATTTTATTTTGAAAATATAGCCATCTAACAGTGATAGTCCTCATAATATATATAACCTTTCCGTATCACATGCCTTGCGGCATAACGATACGTTCGACAACTTTCTCCTTAGAAAGGAGGTGATTCACCCACAGCTTCCGCTACGGGTGCCTTGTTACGACTTCACCCTGATCACTGACCTTACCTTCCAACGACATACATCAAAGTTCGGGTACTGTCAGCTTTCCTGGTGTGACGGGCGGTGTGTACAAGACTCGATAACGTATTCACCGCGCC
>CAYYGX010000036.1:0-8907 GCA_964471805.1 uncultured Gammaproteobacteria bacterium
TGAAGAAAGAGCGAGTAAGGGATGACCAATGATGTAACCTTCATTATCAATGAAGGTTAGAGGCACTGAAATCCCTTACTCAAATTGTTACAGCGACAGTCCGAATTCAGCGCGATGCTGAATGACGGACCAGATTAATGTTTCCACATATTGCCGATCCCGCTTTGAGCGGTTTAGAAGACGCGGGTCGGCGTTAAGGATGTCAGCGAGGTCCGGTTTGAAGCCGGAAATCAGGTTGTCCATTTCTTTATTATGATCTTTTCGAAGCTTGGACAAGTCCTTTTCAGATGCCTTCATTTCCTCGCGGACCTCGGCGATGCGACGGGTGAGATCGGCTTCGGCGATGCGCGCTTTGGCATCGGCAATGAGTGGCGCGTCCTTGGTTCTTTGCGCCCGTCGAAATTCTCCTTGCAGTTCGGACGCCTCAAGCTCCATGGCATCCCTTTGAGTTTTCAGTTCTTCCAAGCGGGTGCGAACGGGTGCTACGGCAACCTCCTGTTGCGCCTGTAGTACTTGAATTTGCTCCGCAAGTATTGGCACATGCCGATCAATAAAATCTATGATCGGCCGTCCAATACCATGCGATTCGCAAATCAACTGCCGCCCGCGGTTTGGGAGTTCATTAAGCCGTCTGGATTGCAAAATGTCTATCAACTGAACCAAACGGCCGATTTTTTCCTGCACGGCTTTGGCGGACTTGTATTTTCCGCCGTTTTGTTTTTTGGACTCAAGCGCCTGCATTTCTGCAAGCTCTTGTTCCACATCAGCGATCATTTGTTCTATCGCGAACTCGCGCAACATGTCCGGATGATTCAGATCGCTTGGGCTCCCGAGTTCGATCACGGTTGGCCACTCTTGGTAGGAAATTTTTCCTCCCTTTGGCGGCCGTTCGTATGATTGCCGCGCCAAACGAAGGGTGGAATCGCGACGGATGCATTTCAATGTCAACTCAATGTCTCGCGTCGCGACGGTTGCGAGCGCCTGATTGGCGTCAAAATCTTCCGGGAGCGCGCACTTTTGAAATTTGTGCGCGTACGGGAACCAGTATTTGATACCCCACAATTGTTTCAAATAACGCGAAGCGCGTTTATGGGCGAGCTCCACCGGCCCAATCCCAAACCCTTCACCGTCACCGCCATTTTTTGTGTCAAAAATAAGCTCGGCTTCGGTTTTGGAATTGAGCAGAATATCCAGCATCCCACAAAATTCCTTCCACTTTCGGATGTCATAGACGCTCCGCAACGGTGAACCTTGTTGCCGCACAAACTGTTCGGCAGTAAGATGGAGTACGGCTTTTAGACCGGGGACTCCAATGTCGCAAGAGCCGCCAGTTCTACGCGCGGCGAGAAGTTCAACGGTAAATGCTTCACCGTCAAGACCGGAATACTCTCCCCAGCGCTTTTGGGCGATACCCAAACTAGCAGGATTGTCTGGATCAAAGAACCGTTCGGCCTGCTTCAAGTAGACGATCATCGCCGCGCCGATTCTTGGCCCGATGCCGGTGATAGGAGCGATGAGTGTCTTGTAAATTGGCATGCTTCCGACAAGCCGCTCAAGCTCCTTTTTATACGATTCTTCTTCCGTGGTGGTGGCGGCGAATGCAGGATTGGTCGTACATGAAACATCAATAAATTCTTGAATACTTTCCTCGTCGCCGGCAACAAACCATGCAGAGCGCGTGTAGGTTGCAGTCACGCGGTTTTGAGCCGCGACGCGGTCTGCGATGAGTCCGGTGTAAGTGTTATACAATAAACTCAACCGGACCACTGCGTCATCCGTAGGAGTATGCCGGTGAAAATTTCTTGCATACCCCTCGTGGAACATCCGCCAAAGAACTTTCGCGTCCTCTTTTTTGCCGGATACTCCGTACTCTGTGCGGGCGAGGTTTTCGTACGTGGTTGGCACATAATGCACCTCAACCCCGCGATTAACTAACCGATATATGGGGCCATCAGTTGCGCCCCCTTGCTCCGTGATAACGACGGCGTCGGTAGGGAGTTTTGCGATCCACTCCGCTACCTTGTCTTGCCCTTCTAGCGGCATCAGTTTGCCGCCGCCATAGATGTACGACACTCCCTTAACTTGGTAATCAAGGGCGAAAATTTTTACTTCTTGTTGCTTCTTTGCCACGATATTTTCCTCCTTTCATGGCAAAAAAATGAAAGAGAAGTGAGGTGGATGAGATGTATAGTAATCTATACAAGATTGCAACTCTGTTAATCCACCTCACAAACAAAACATGAAACGCAAAGGGGGTGATACCCTGACGAACCCCAATAGGTAGGGTAAATATAGCATAAACCCCCTTTGCAAGAGACCGGGAGAGCTGAACGCTTGTAAAGTGCGACTTTAGTATGTCGCACGAATATGATCTTAAGCTCTCCCGGAAAGAGAAAGACGGATAAGAATCCTTGATATCCCTCTGTAAAGAGAGGGATTACACAACTGTGAATCCGCCTTTCTTCTAAAGAGCGCGACGTTTGATTGAGTAAATAATCAATCCTATTATATTAGGATGATGAAATTACGCAAAAACCGCCGCGCAAATATCTGGCTTGGTTGATCGCAACAGGTGTGAACTTTTTAATGTTCACTAAGACGATATAAAACCATGCCAGAAAGCGCGGTACGGACGATAAATCAAAGAATCAACTTCAAAAGCTGATGAAGTTCATACTAGTCCGCACCGCAATAGTCCTTGCTGTTGAATCACTAAAAAAAAGGATCATTGACCCTTTTATTCCCATCAAGAACAGCAAGGAAGTGATCGGAAGGGATGACCGCCTTGAATAATCGTTATTATGATGATAGTCATAATAACGATTGAGTTAGCACCTAATCCCCTCCGAAACTTTTTTCTTTGACCTAAAATTGTCAAAGAGCAACTCGCCACACTACCTCCTCCTCCTCCTCCTGTCAAGAGCAAAATTGAACGAGCAAACAAAAAATCTCCCTAAAAAGGGAGATCTATCTAATCGCTGTCTATTTTAGAAGTTTAAGAAATTCATCTCTCGTTATTTCCGCTTGCTTTAGAACACTCGCTACTATTGACGGAGGCAAATCAAATCTGTCGTGTCGCGGAATTGTCACATGAAGGTGAGATTTACTTATATGGCGCAACTGCACATGGCTTCCGGTTTGATGATGAATAAAAAATTTTTGTTTGGTAAGTATACCAATAAGACGTTTCGGTTTGAGTGGTGGTAATTTAGGCATGCGCCGCTAGAGGAATACTTAATCGCTCATATATAAAAGCGCTTTCATTAGGGATTGATTCCTTATCTTTAAGTAATCCTTCTATGTAACACTGTATCGCGTCGCGTGCCATTTTTCGCGCTTCCTCAATAGTTCGTCCGTAAGTGATTACACCGGGCAAGAGAGGTATAGTTACTTGATATCCGCCTTCCGGGATAGGTTCATAGAGTACGGTATAGGCATATTCAGTTGTTGTTATTTTTTTATATGGCATATTCGTAACTCATTATAACTGAAAGCATATAATATAGTCAACTTTGAATTTTGAATTTTTCACTTTGAACTTAATTTATGAACACCCAATAGACGCGCCGCAGTTTAGACACCGGTAACAACTGCCGGAACGAATTGTGATGTGTCCGCACTCGCTACAAGCGGGCGCGTCTCCCATAAGAGTTGAGTTAAAAGCAGAGAGTTGCTCTCCGTTCAATTCATCTGCCGCGATGTGTTTAGGCGGCACATGGACAAAATCTGTGCGGTTCAAGTATTCCATTCCAAGCACGCGGAAAATGAAATCAATAATAGAGGTTGCGGTTTTGATGTTCGGGTGATCTGTTACTCCGTTTGGTTCAAAGCGCGTGAACGTGAATTTGTCAACGAATTTTTTTAACGGCACTCCGTATTGCAAGCCTATTGATACAGCAATCGCAAAACAGTTGAAAAGATTGCGGAATGCGGAGCCCTCTTTATGCATTGAGATAAATATCTCTCCAAGAATTCCGTCTTCGTACTCGCCGGTTGAAAGAAATATTTTATGCCCGGCCACATTGGACTCAATCGTAATGCCTTCCCGTCTCTGCGGTAGTTCTCGCTTTGTGCCGCGTTCAATAAACGAGAGTTGTGTCGGCGATTTTTGCATGAGCGGAGGAGGCGTTTTTTCTTCCTTCCTCTTAGTTGAAAGCGGCTGGGAAAGTTTGCTTCCGTCGCGATACAAAGCTACAGCTTTTAGCCCCAACCTCCACGATTCAAGATAAACTTTTTCAATATCGTCTACGCTCGCATCAACAGGCATATTGATTGTTTTTGAGATTGAACCGGAAATGAAAGGCTGTGTTACGGAAAGCATTTTTACATGCCCCATCGGGTCAATAAATCTTACGCCGTTTCCGCAAATGTTTGCGCAATCAAAAATTTTAAGGTGCTCATTTTTTAAGTGCGGCGCGCCTTCAATAGTGTGGTGTCCGCAGATTATATTGTTTGCGTTTCTCTGTTCATCTTTTGTGAATCCTAAAGCGTCCAAATCACCAAGAGCGCATTTATTGAAAGCGAAGTTTAATTGAAACACGCGCGGAAGTTCCTGTTCAATTTTTTCAAGCTCCTCTTTACCCAAACCTTTTTTTATAAGCGTTTCACGATTTATCGGACTTTGATTATCAAGCGAATTACATCCGACAACATAGCTTATAATGTCTGAAATTTGGCTTTCGCTGTAGCCCAGCGTGATCAGCGCCGGTTTTATTGATTGGTTTGGCATTTTCCAATATCCTCCTCCGGCTAGCTTTTTGAATTTCACAAGCGCGAAATCCGGCTCCACTCCTGTTGTGTCGCAATCCATAAGAAGGCCGATTGTGCCTGTCGGCGCGATCACGGTTGTTTGGGCATTCCTAAATCCGTATTCTTCTCCCAAGCGAAGCGCTTTATCCCAGGAAGAGCGCGCGGCAGAGAGAAGATCAGCCGGACAAAATTCTGGGTTCAAAGGAATCGGTTTAATTTTAAGTTCTTCATAAGTTCCGAATTGAAATTCCGCGTTTTTATCAACCGAAACTCCATATGCCGCCCTTTTATGGTTTCGTATCACGCGCAACATGAATTCCTTATTTTTTTCATATTGCGGAAACGCGCCTATGTGTGAGGCAAGTTCGGCGGAAGTCGCATATGATTCCCCGGTTAAAATCGCAGTAAGAGAGGCGGCGATTGATCTTGCTTCCTCGCTGTCATAAGGAATGCCGGAAACCATAAGCATAGTGCCGAGGTTCGCGTATCCAAGCCCGAGAGTGCGGAAATCGTAGGATTTTCGCGCAATTGCCTTAGATGGGAACTGCGCCATCAAAACCGAAATTTCAAGGACAATTGTCCAAAGCCTGATTGCGTGCTGGTAAGCGGGAATGTCAAAACCCCGTGTTTTTTGATCAAAGAATCGGATGAGATTGAGCGATGCGAGATTGCAGGCAGTGTCGTCTAAAAACATATACTCGCTACAAGGATTTGAAGCGCGAATTGGACCTGAAGCCGGGCATGTGTGCCAATCATTAATTGTTCCATTATACTGTACTCCAGGATCAGCCGATGCCCACGCTGACTCTGCGATTTTTTTCCAGAGATGTTTTGCCTGAACTATTTTAAAGATCGCTCCGTCTGTTCGTCGCGTAAGATTCCATTCTTTACCATCCAAAACCGCGCGCATAAATTCGTGCGGGATGCGCACAGAATTGTTTGAATTTTGTCCGGCAACTGTTTGATAGGCCTCGCCTTCGTAGTCCGAAGAATATCCAGCGTCAACGAGCGCCCGCACCTTTTTTTCCTCGTTCGCTTTCCATGTAATAAACTGCTCCACTTCCGGGTGGTCAATGTCCAAACACACCATTTTTGCCGCACGGCGCGTTGTGCCGCCTGATTTAATGGCGCCGGCCGCGGCATCTCCGATTTTCAAAAATGTCATAAGCCCGCTTGATGTTCCTCCGCCGGACAACGGTTCGCCCCGTCCGCGTATATTTGAAAAATTTGTTCCAGTTCCAGAGCCGTACTTAAAAATCCGCGCTTCTCTTACCCAGAGATCCATTATACCTCCTTTATTCACGAGATCATCGTTGATGCTTTGGATAAAACATGCATGCGGTTGAGGATGCGTGTATGCGTCCGTGGAACGCGTAAGTTCTTCAGTGTCTGGATCAACATAATAGTGCCCTTGCGGTTCGCCTGTAATGCCGTAAGACAAAGCCAAACCAGTGTTAAACCACTGCGGCGTGTTTGGCGCTCCGATTTGATAGACAAGCATGTAAGCCAGTTCGTCTTCAAAAATTTCCGCATCTTTTGTTGTTTTGAAATATCCGTATCGCTCCCCCCAGTAACGCCAACAGGCCGTTATCCTCCGTATTACCTGTTTTGCGCTTTTTTCAGGCCCAGTTTTTGGCGAACCGTCTGTATTTAACACATACATTCCGTTATCATCAAGTTCTGGAACGCCGGTTTTCCTAAAGTATTTGGATATCATTATATCAGAGGCAACCGGCGAAAAATGTTTCGGAACCTCGGCATTTTTCATCTCAAACACAACTGATCCGTCCGTGTTTGTAATTTTACAGTTCCTCTGTTCCCATTCCGCCATATCAAAGGGATGCGCGCCTTCTTTTGTGTAGAAACGAGTGATCGCGAGCCCGCCATCGCGTTTTTTTGGCTCAATTTTTTCAAAAAATCCTGATTCCTCAAAGATACGCTTAATTTGCTCTTCAATATAATCGCGCTTGCCGTTTAATCGCCAGCGCGGAGGGATTGATAGCTTATAATTTCCGAGATTGAGGGTTTGAGTTTTCATATGAAAATTTTTAATTATGATTTTTTAATTTCCCAATTTTTGCGCCTCGCGCGCGAAGTCGTCCGGATCTTTAAAGTCGCGGTATACAGAAGCAAAACGAACATAGGCAACTGTGTCAAAATCCTTCAGATGTTTCATGACGATCTCTCCAATATCAGAGGATTTAATGTGGTCATCAATCGCAGTAACTTGAATATCCCGTTCAATATCGCTTGTGAGTTTTTTGAACATTTCAGCCGAGTGTTCACGTTTCACAAGCGATCGTTTGATACCTTCCAGAAGTTTTTCTTTGGAGTATAGTTCTTCTTTTCCAGCGCGTTTTATCACTGTAAGATCAAGAATTTCTGTTTCTTCCACAGTTGAGAACCGAAACTTGCAGGCAATGCATTCTCGCCGCCGTCTGATTGAGGTATTTTGGGCGGTAGTTCGAGATTCAATCACTCGTGTGTCGTTATTGCACAACGTACAAATCATATTTTTACTATATCTAGTGTTAAGTGATATTATTTTACCCCTATCTATATGAATGTCAAATCCGCTTATCATAGCGGATTTAGATAGTGAACAATTTTTGTGTGTGGATAATTACGGTTTTTTCCAGCTTGCGTATTTGCATTCCGGATACTTATTGCAACCATAAAACGTTTTTCCTTTTCGGCTCCGTTTGATAACAATCTCGCCAGTTTCACATTCAGGGCAGTGCATATTAAGTTTGCGCTCAATGCGTTCTGTGTGTTTACAATCAGGATAATTTGGACAACCAAAAAATTGGCCAAAACGTCCGTCTTTGCGGATCATTGCAACTTTGCAGTTCTGGCAGGTCGGAACAGGAGCCGAGTTGTTTTCTATAACTCCATGAGCTCCATGCGTATCGGCAATAGCTTCAGTGTATGCGCATTCAGGGAACCCCGGACAACCGAGAAATTTTCCAAATTTTCCCATTCGTATGATAAGATTGTGTTTCTTGCATAATGGGCACACAGTGTCGGTTTTTGTTTCCAAAAGTTCTTTGTTATCAATTTCTTCATATTTTATCTTCAGCTGTTTTGCAAAAGGGCGATAAAAATCGGAAACTACCGATGCCCATGGAACGTGCTTCCACGCGATTGCGTCCAAGTTTTCCTCCATTTCAGCGGTAAAATTATAATCCACAATGTTTGGAAAATGTTTTTCCAATAGATTATTCACTAATTCTCCCATTTCAGTCGGGTAAAAACGTTTTTCTTCGTCTCGCTCTACGTATTGGCGATCAACAACTGTTTCAATCGTCGGCGCATACGTTGACGGGCGCCCAATACCGCCTTTCTCCAATTCTTTTACCAAAGACGCATCGTTGTAGCGAGGCGGCGGTTCTGTAAAATGTTGTTTTGGCTCCACGTTTGAGAGATTGAGCGGTTCTTGTTTTGAAATTTTCGGCAACTCAACCTCCTCCACTTTTGCCGGATATATTTTGAGGAATCCATCAAAGACAATGCGATTTCCAGTTGCCCGAAAGAGAGCAGAGCCTTTGTTTCCTATAATATCAATCGTAGTGCTTTTCATAATTGCCGAGGGCATTAAACTTCCAAGCGCTCTTTGCCAGATTAAAGTGTAGAGCCTGTATTGGCGCGGGTCTAAATGTTCTTTTATTGCATCCGGTTCCAGAGTAATGTCTGTTGGGCGTATGGCTTCATGGGCTTCTTGCGCTCCTTTTGCTTTATTTTTAAAGACGCGGGGCTTTGTGAATGAATAAGAGTTTCCAAAATTTTCTTCTAGATAGTTTTTTGCCTGAACAATAAATTTGTTCGCTAATATTGTTGAGTCTGTGCGCATGTATGTGATGAGCCCTGTCGCGCCTCTATGGTTTCCAAGATGCACTCCTTCATAAAGTTGTTGGGCAAGCAACATAGTCTGTTTGGAGCTGAACCCCAAACGGTTATGAGCATCTTGCTGAAGAGTTGAGGTGCGATACGGAGGAAGTGGATTTTTTTTCACTTCCCGTTCAGAGACATCTCGTACTTTGTAGTTCAATTTTTTGAGCTCTTCAGTTATCTCGTCTGCTTTTTCTTTTGTTGATATATCAAATTTTTCCAGTTTTTTACTTTGGTATTCAATTAACACTGCTGGGAATTCCGTTGCGT
>CAYYGX010000036.1:8957-11517 GCA_964471805.1 uncultured Gammaproteobacteria bacterium
ATTTTTTCAAATAATCCTGTAATCGTCCAATATTCTTGTTGTTTGAAGGCGCGAATTTCCCGCTCTCGTTCAACAATCATCCGAACCGCAACGGACTGCACTCTTCCGGCAGAGAGTCCTCTCGCAACCTTTTTCCATAGTAGAGGCGAAAGTTTGTATCCAACAATACGATCAAGGATTCTGCGAGCTTGCTGGGCATCAACAAGATCATGATTTATTTCGCGCGGGTTTTCTATTGCGTCCAGAATCGCATCTTTTGTGATCTCGTGAAAAATGATTCTTTTCTCGTTTCCTTTTATTTTTAAAAGTTCTGATATATGCCATGCGATTGCCTCGCCCTCGCGATCGCCGTCAGTCGCAAAGTAAATAGTGTCGGCTTTTTTTGCCTTTTCAATGAGTTTCTGAACATGCTCTTTGGCTTTTTTAGGCACAAGGTATGTTGGAGCGAAATCATGGTCAACGTCAACGCCAAAACGTGTTTTTGGCAAATCGCGCACATGTCCGAAACTTGATTCAATAAAATAGCCTGATGGAAGAAAATGCGCGATTGTTTTTGCTTTTGTCGGGGATTCAACTATAAGTAGTTTTTTCATAGCAGGTTACATAACTTAGTTTGCAAAACTAAAAAATACCCATTAAAGTGATGTTTGATTTGAAAAATGTTAAAATTCTGTAGCTCTCTTTTTGTGAATACATGCTTCAATTTTCTGCGAGTATCCAGTTCTTGCTTTTTGTCGTGACACGGCAAAACGAGGTTAAGGGTGTCATCTTTTATTTCCGGATATTTTTTTGAGTTAAGAATATTTCCTTCGGTTTTTACTTCGGTCATGATTCTAAACCTTAATTTGACCGAAGATTTTTCTATATCGCGCACTTTGCTAAAGCTTTGCTGTTGTGATAAAAGAGAAACGAGAGTTTGTTTTAATTCATCAGAGATTACTTGACCGCTTTCTTTCAAGCGTTCTTCAAGCACTTTATAGAAAGATTGACCAATAAGATCGTTGATGCTGATAGTCTCAAAAAAACTGCCATAAACCAAACAAATTTTCGTATGCTGTTTCTTTTTCCCACGTATAAGACAAAACACATCTCTTACTGGCAAGGAAAGTATATCATTACCAGATTTTTCCATTTGCTGTTTAATAATACTGTTTTTCCCGGTAATAATATCCCCGATCTTCTTGCTTCTTGAAGGAATAGTTGAGTTAAAAGATGAGACAGTGTAAGCATTACTGTCTTTTAGTTCAATGAGTTCGCCTCCGGTAAATATTTTTCTATCTTTATTAAGGCGAATGGCCAAGTCAGGAAATATCCCATCATTTATGCAAGACAGTAATTTGCGGTTAAACGGAAATTGGTCGAGCTTTTTTAGTGTCTTAAAAAGATGTTTTTGCTGGGCTAATGCGTGAAAGAAATGATAAATGGAATAAATCATACCGCGAATAATAAGTTAAGATTCTCCTTCTTTTTCTTTAGGGTAAAGAAAATAGGATCAGCGCCGCATATCTCTTTTACATTGTCTGTATAGACATATTCTTTATAAATCTTTTTTAAATCGTCGGCTTCGCTTATTTTTTCTAAGCGGCTCTTTATACACTTTACATTGTCTAAATCAATTTCTATTCCAATAGAGTTTCTTCCCAATTGATGAGCCGTTACTAAGGCAGTTCCAGTTCCAGCGAAAGGATCTAAAATAGTGTCGCCTATTTTAGTAGACGAGAGAATTATTCTCAATAAGAGCGCCATTGGAGATTGTTGCTTATGGAACCGTTCGCCGTTTTCTTTTCTTATAGCTTCGTCTCCTGCAAAATATCCAGCAGTTAATTCTCTTATATCATCCCATACATCGGTTAAGTAAAGTCCATTTTCTCTCTCGTATTTATAATGCGGCGGTAACGGCGGAGAAATTCGCAAGCGATTGAATACCCTCGCCGACTCTCCCTTGGTAGCAAAAGCGATCACCTGATAGTGTTTGCCAAATTTATTAGAACAGGGAACTGCCGATGTTTTTTTCTTCCAAATGATAAGATTTTGAAATGACCAGCCTGTTTCGCGCAAACATCGTAAAACGAATTCAGTATTCTTTTCTCGTTGCATAAAGTAAATAGCGCCGCCATCCGAAGTGATCTGAAAAACTTTTTGACAAACATCTTGCATCATCTGCCAGTATTCGTCATCAGGCAAGTTGTCAGTATAAGAGTTATATTCTTTATTCTGATTAAAAGGCGGGTCTAAAAAAGTCAAAGCAACCTCTTCTGATATTTCCTGCTTTGAAAGTTTTTTCAAGCAATCCCCGTGGATTATTTTAAAATTATTTATCATCTCAATTCAAAAATTTTTATGTTTACCATTTAGTTTCCGAAAAGTATTTTTAAGTTGTCCCAAAAGATAAAGCGAACCAGTTGCGACGATTAAGTCCTTTTGTCGCGCGTTTCGCATCGCATCTTTTAGAGCGTCTTCAGGATCAAGATATAGTAAAGGCGCGCGCTTCTTACATTTTTTTACATACTGATACATGGCTTTCATATCTGCAACCTTGCGTTCGCGTACAGTATGGCGG
>CAYYGX010000036.1:11527-11768 GCA_964471805.1 uncultured Gammaproteobacteria bacterium
ATCCCCGTGGATTATTTTAAAATTATTTATCATGTTAGTTTCCGAAAAGTATTTTTAAGTTGTCCCAAAAGATAAAGTGAACCAGTTGCTACGATCAGATCCTTTGGGCGTGCGTTTTTTATCGCATCTTTCAGAGCATCACTTGGATCAAGATATAGTGACAATGAGCGTCTTTTATATTTTTTCGCATACCTATACATTGCTTTCATATCTGCAACCTTGCGTTCGCGTACAGTATGGC
>CAYYGX010000037.1:0-2948 GCA_964471805.1 uncultured Gammaproteobacteria bacterium
CGGACCGATCCGCGCGCATCATGGAGGCGATCTGTAACTTGCTTATGATTGTCGCCCCAAGCAATGCGGACACGTCCTCGCCGATCAAACCCTTTGCAAGGTTCACGATCAAAATTTTCCGCTCGTCAAGAATCTCCCTGAAACTCACTTTGGACTGAACCTGCCCGATCATATTTCTTATCATCGGAATTGTCGTAAACTGCCCTATTTTATTTTGAATTGGAGAAACGGCCTCAACCTGAAACGTCTGGTTATATTTCGCGTACTCGCTCTCCCAAAAAGTGCGCACCACCGGATCCTTTACTGATTTTACAAGCCGTTTACGGTAACTCGCGTCAACAAACAAACGCGGCACGCCTAAAATAGTGTTGTCGCGCGTTTCAAGAAGCGTCAAAAGCGAATTTCGCAAAAGATATTCTAAACGAGGCCCCCACGAATCGGCCCAAATTTTTTTAAAAATGCCGACAAGCGCCGAGGAAATTAAATACCGATGCGCTTCATTCTCAACTCCTATAATGTTAAACGCGATCGGATATTCCTGATCCGCCGGATTGAAATAGACAACATCGTTGATGCGATTTTGCGGAATCAAATCAATAACGCTTTCGGCAAGGTCTCCGTGCGGATCAATAACCGCGACCCCTTCTCCGCGCATAATGTCCTGATAAATCATATTTTCAAGAAGCGTGGTTTTGCCCATGCCTGTTTTTCCGATAACATACATATGGCGGCGCCGATCTTCCTTCTTGATGCCAAAACGCCTGTTAAGCGCGCGATAATTCATCTCTGCAGAAAAAGTAACCTCTGCGTCAAGCGCCGGGCTGTCGCCTCTTTCGCCCTCCGGCAATAATTGCTTGGGGTGCACTTTTCTAGAAGACACTCTGCGCAAAAGCCCGAGTTTATCGGCGATTTCTGGAATCGGAAAATGCCAGAGCCCTGCAAGCTCCTCAACGCTCAAAATGTTTTTAATCTGATCCGCTTTAATTTTCTGCCATAAACGAGGCTTATCAGCGCCGATGCCGCTATAACGAAACTGCGCGCGCTCTAAAAGCCATTTTTTACGCCGCTTGGCCCGCGTTTTTGGAAATAAAAACTGCGGAAAATCAACCTCAACTTTCATGTCAGAGGCGAGAGAGTTCATCTGCGGATTTGCAAACTGCCGCATTATGCCCTGAAAATCGCCTGCGATTTGGCGTTTTTCAAACACTCCGGTTTCCGCGATATAAAGCGCGCGGATATAAGTAGAAAATCCGAGCCGCGATAATTTTTCGCGCATAGCTTTAATAATAAGCTCGTGCTCCGGAGGAACCATTGTAAGAATTTTCTCCGCGCCTTTTTTAGGTTTTGCGGATTCTCCCGGCGGAGAGATGCTGTGTATGAAAAGCCGCATGACATCGGCAAAAATACGAAAAAACGGCACAAGAAAACCTGGAACCAAGAGTTTCTTCCGTGTTACTCCTTCAACCGTATCGCGGATCGCCTGCATCCCGGCTTTCTGCCATGCTTTCCGTGTCGGCGTGATTGTTACCTGGTACCAAAATCTTTCGCCGCGATGAAGATGCGACATCATTTCAAAAAGCGACGCGAGCGGATCCGCAAACTCGTCTCCGCTTGCGTCTGAAAAAAGCGAATACGTGCGGATCGGGTAATACGAGCGCGCGGTAAGCATAAATTCAGTCCCCCACAATTCATAACGCCCGGCGGAATTTTCTGATATTAAATCATCTGGGAGAATAGCTTTTGCGTAATCGTCAATTTCTGTAATATACGCATCTGGAAATTGCGCATACACCGCTTTCTTAAAAAGATACTCATACTTATGCGGCACGTACGCGGCAAACTGCACGTAGCCGTCTTGCGCGATAATTTCAAGCGAGGTTTGCAAGGTGTACTGCCCTTTCCACCATTTTTCAACTATGTTGAATTTTGACTTGATCGCGTAGAGTTGCGAGATTAAATTCTCCATCGCTTTTGGAGTTTTGATTTCTTCAGGCGGAATGTCAATCGCGTAAGTTATAAACGAAACGCTTTTGCGATAAAGAGACCTTCGCCATACAAGCCATAATCGCGCTATAACCCCAAGAATAAAAAACACGGCGAGTATAACGAACGCTAGAATAAAAAATTGTGCGATTATCTCGCCGATTTCCGCATTACGCCAAAAGATTGGATCAAAGGAGATGTTCACAGAAGCAAGTATATCACCTTGAATTACGAAATACACTTTTCTGTCATTGCGAGGAGCCATGCAAGTTTTCATGGCGACGAAGCAATCTCTTGTTTAAGCAGTAAATCAGATTGCTTCGCTCCCTTTGGTCGCTCGCAATGACAATTTTGTGGCATTTCGTAATTCAAGGTATATCACATACACCACTTCTCTTCCTCTATACCCTCTTGCATATTAACACACCGCGCGAGAGTGAATAGAAAATCAGACAAGCGATTGAGATACATAGTCACCTGCGTTAAACTTTCATCATTCTCCGCTTTCATGAGCGAAACAACTCTGCGCTCGGCTCTTCTTGCGACCGCGCGCGCAACGTGGATCAGCGCGCCAGTCTCGCTTCCGCCCGGAAGTATAAAATTTGTTAAGGGCGGAAGTTCTCTCGTGAGCGTATCAATGATCTCTTCAAGAAATTCTGTCCGTTCACTCATAAATATCGCTCTTAATTTTGATTGACTCACGATCGTCCCCAAAATAAATAAGTCCTTCTGAATTGCTTTCAAGTATTCGCCAACTTTAAACTTTGCCCCGAAATCTTTCGTGGTTGAACTTTGCCAACCAGAGGTTGGTCCGCCTCTGGCGGAAACTAGGCCGAGAAAAGCATTCGCCTCATCCATCGCGCCGATGGCTTCAATCCGCAGAGAATCTTTTGAAATGCGTTTGCCGTTTCCAAGCCCTGTCTCTCCCATGTCTCCGGTTTTGGTGTAGATTTTGGGCATAATGG
>CAYYGX010000037.1:2958-11468 GCA_964471805.1 uncultured Gammaproteobacteria bacterium
CGTAAAATCTTTGCTATGGTTTGCTTTTCTAGCGAAATGATGAACTTCTCAACTGTTTGCTCAACACTAATACGCATACGTTTTTCATAATGGTACCGCTACGGGGAGTCGAACCCCGGTTACTTGGCTGAGAACCAAGTGTCCTAACCACTAGACGATAGCGGCATGTTCTCGTCAATCGCTTCGTTTGCGAGTTTGTCAGCCTCTTTATTTTTCTCCCGCGGAATGAGGATAAATAAAACGCGAGGAAATGTTTTTGTCAATTCAAGCGCCTTCAAAAATAACATTTGCAAATCCTTGTTCTTTACCCGATACTCCCCCATCATCTGGCGGACTAAAAGTTCGCTGTCACTGTAACAAAGAACCTTCACTTCTTCAATGCGTTCTTTTTGAATGATTTTTCGCAACTCCTCAAGCGCGAAAATGAAAGCGCGGTACTCTGCCTGATTGTTCGTAGCAGTGCCAAGATAGGACTTGAACGAGTAACGAGTAACCGGTAACGAGTAACGAGTAATTTCAATCACTGCCCCAGCGCCTGCTTTTCCCGGATTTCCGCGCGCCGCGCCGTCTGTGTGAATAGTTATAGTTCTCATAAATATGTATCATAGCAAAAATTCAATTTTTGTTCTACCACAATTTTGCTTGTAACGACAATTTCTTGTAATTGCAGTAACAAACATTATTCTAGCCCAAGCCATGACTGATCAAAAAAACAACGTCTGCCTCTGATACAAAACTGGAAGAAAATCGGAAAACAAATCTTTAAATAAGCCATAACGATATAGGGCTTTAACTTTTATTAAAATCTTTATTCTCCTCCCTTCCCCGCCTCAAACCAAAACACGCAACCTTTGCCGATGCCGTCGCTTGTAACGCCGATGTCTCCTTTATGCATCTCGTGAACAAGAAGAATAGCCGCGAGACGCGTTATAAATACCGTTTAATCTCCCGTTCCAGCGTCTCTCTGAAATGTTTGATGATCAGCCACTGATTTTTTGGCAAAAATTCCTTTAGTTCCTTATCAAAGCGAAAATTTTTCTCACCAAGCAGTGCAAACACGCGCTCAAACACATCACGTTTCTTCTCTTGAATCATGTTGGCGCGAAGCAGGAAGTAAAAGTCGTAAAAATCCCTTGGCTTATGCCGCTCAAGAAGGGCGCGCATTTTTCCTTCAATTAAAAGCTCTGGCGTAAGTTGCACCAAATTGTATGCAGGGAAAAACTCACTGGATATAACGGCCGCGATCCCTTTCTTTTTTTTTCCATTGCGCAAAGAAATCTCAAGTTGTATCGGTGTGGTGTATTCTTGCGCGATGAAGTCGGTGATCGCAAGATAGCCGCCGGATGTTTCTTTCGCCTCATGCAGTCGCACCTCCACGCCTTCTTTTTCAATAGCCGTCAAAGTCTCAAGCACTAAATTTTCAACTGTCGAAATAGAACGAAAATCAGTATCAAAATCAAGATCTTCAGAAAAACGCGGGTTATTGTATATGAGATGTAGCGCAGTGCCGCCTTTGAAATACACCCGACCGGCGTCCGGCCGCTCATAGAATCGGGATAAAAATAAATGCTGAAAATACTCGCGCCGGATATTTTGCTCCGAAGTCTGCAGTTTTGCCGCAATTTTTATAATAGTGTCGTTTCCGAGCATAAATTATAGTTGTTTCATTTTTAAGACATCTTTGACTAGTTTGTTCAATCCTTCACGACCAAAAAGACGCGCGTATGAAATCAGCTTTTTGCGCTCAAGGCGAGACAACATCACACGGTCATTCATTGTTTTTTTTCCGAGAGACACGAAATAGAGGTAATCAACCAGCGCCTTTTCCTGATCAGCGATAAAAATAGTTTGCCCGTCTATTCGCTCCGGCATGTATCCCGTGAATGCTTCCCTTTTAATCTTTTTGTATGAAAAATTTTTGTCGCGAACTGAAAACGACGCTGTCGCTCTCGTTGTTACTGACGTAATGGTATAAGGCATTTCTGGAATAATCCCGTATCGCGCGAGCGCATACTCAAGTGAGATATACGATGGCCTGTAGATGGCGCCAGCGATTACTTCTTCGCTTGGAACCATTTCTTTGAGCGCATAGAGGCCTTTTTTGATCCGAATTAAAAAACCGCGCTTTGTGTACGTTTCCAAAAAATAGCGCGTCTGACGCGGCGAAGATTTGAACATCCTACTAAATTCCTGCGGCGTAAAGAGCGCCGCCTCTTTCTCGCGCAAAGCATCATGTACAGCCAAAGGTGAGATAAATTTTGATTTTGATAAAGACAACATATTTATAGTTTTCTCAAACCATTCTATATGCTGTTCTGGGCTCCTGTCAAGCGGACATATTACACCCCCTTCCCCGCCTCAAACCAAAACACGCAACCTTTACCGATGCCCTCGCTCGTTACTCCGATTTCCCCATTATGCATCTCGGCGACGCGTTTGGCGATATAAAGCCCTAAGCCGGAGCCGTCCGTGTGCGTGTGCAGTCCTCGCTCGCCGCGCACAAATTTGTGAAAAAGCGTTTTGATTTCCTTCGCTTCCAGCCCTTCGCCTGTATCCTGCACTTCAATCCGAACCTTGTCGCCTTTGTCAACAAGCCGCACGACAATCGTCCCCACGGAAGTATATTTAATCGCGTTGTCGGTTAAGTTGATTACAACGTCCTCAATTTTATCCAAGTCAACGTTTGCCATAATCTCATCTTTATTGGTTTCAAAAGTGAGCGCGAGCCCTTTGTCGCGCGCGGTAAATTGCAGTTCATTCACAACTTTTTTCGCCATCTGCACAAGATCGTGATTGTCCCGCATGAGCGTCAGCCGCCCGGCCTCAATGCGCGAGACGTTTAAGAATGTGTTCACGAGCCGTATCAAACGGTTAGAGTTCGCATACACGTCTTCCAAAATCTCCCGCACCTGTTTTTGCAGTTCGCCAAAATCGCCGTCCAGAATCATTGAAAGAAATCCCTTGATGCCCGCAAGCGGGGTTCGCAGTTGATGCGATGCAACCGAGAGGAAAAGCGTTTTTGCCTTGTCCAATTCTTTGAGATGAGAATTTGCGACTCGCAGTTTCGCAGTCGCCTCTTTCACTTTCAGGCGCAATTTGACGTTGAATTGTTTCACGTCCTCGTACAGCCGCGATTTTTCCAGAGCCGATGTTAACTGGCTCCGCAGAAGTTCAAGAAGGTTGATGTCGCGATCGTCGTAGATGTCGCCGGATTCCTTGTCGCCCAAAAAAATGAACGCGTGCTCACCGTGCTCCGAGAGCACCGGGACGACAACCGAGATATCGCGGGCCTCAAGATCGCGCACAATTGCCGTAAGCTCGCGCTTATAGTCGCTTGCCCCGTTTGCCCCGTTTGCGGGGTTTGCGGGGCTTACGGAGAGGTCTTCCGCTTTGCGCTCCTCCTCTTCGCGGACTTTGATTTCGGTGTGTTCGGTAAAAAATGCGATTATCGTTTTGTACTCGTTAAAGAGATGTGTCTTAATGTGCGCAGACGCTTTTTCGCTCTGCGACGGCTCGTTGGAATAATACAAAACAGCGCTTTTAAGGGCGCTGTTGCAAAAGAGAATGGTTATTTTTTTGATCTTGAGTTCGTTTGCGAGCGTTGTCGCGCAGGTCCCAAGAAGAGCGTCCCTTTCAAGGGTGGTGGAGATAAGATTGCTCATTCGCTGTGTTACTGCTTGATAGTCCACCTGCCCTTTGAAAAAAATTTTATCGGTTATTTTTGCGAGGAAATTTTTGATCGGGTTCAAAAACAAAACCACTACAATCGCAACCGCGATATTTACTCCAATCCTAGCCCCGGCGTCCGTTCTGTCAAACACACGGCTCGCAAGCAATGTTCCAGCCGTAAACGCGCTTGAGACAATAGCGACTATTAGAGAGAAGAGAAGCGAGCGGGTGATGACGCGCTTCACGTTCATTAAACGGTAACGGATGATGGCGTAGGTAACAAGGAATAAAAAAATTACTGAACTTAGGGTGTCAAAAACCGCAAATTCTAAAATATGAAAAAGTGGTAGTAAAAAACTAACTAGTAATGACGTTAAAGCAAAAAAACATACCCCTAATAAAACATAAAAAAATCTTATTTTTTGAATACCAATAGATTTTCTATAAATTCCTATTAACCTAAAAATAAGGAATATTAATATTCCACCATTATACAAAGCATATAAACTAAACAAAGGTCCTACTTTACCTTCAAATCTCCCTAATGAAACGCTATCTATTTGAGCTATAATCAAGGAACCAAAATATGAAAGAATAAAAAAGACAAATCCTGTGAATAATATAAATAATAAACTTGTGCGTGAGATCTTCTTTTGTATTAAAAACGATAGCCATATAAAACTAGAAGCGACCACTAATGCCCCTGCCGCAAAAGTACTTCTAGACCAAAAAGCAGTCGGATAAACACCAGTCATGAAATTTGTAAAGACCCACCATGATGTTATAAATGCAAAAATAGCAAAGCTTAATTTAATATTTTTACTAACAGATTGATTTTTGAATACTGTAACTCCCAAACAAAAATCAAAAATACTTACTATTAACAAAAATATTTGCAACATATACCAAAAACTATGTAATCTTTACATTAACTAAATCAACTGCAATCTTTTGCCCAGTCCATCACAGACCGTCAATAATCTATCAATGTGCTCTTTTGTATGAGTAGCCATTACAACAAAACGTATCCTGCTTTGTCCTTTTTGGACTGCTGGCCATCTTACTGTTGGCGCAAAGATGCCCTGCTCAAAAAATAAACGATATGCTTCAATAGCATTTTTTTCTGATCCCAATAATACGGGGATAATTGGGGTTTCAGAGTTTAAAGTATTAAAACCTAATGCGGTTAAATTTGCTTTAAGATAACGAGTATTTTCCCATATTTTTTCACGCAAATGCGATTCAGTTTTTATGATTTCCAAAGATTTTAACATCACTGCACAAATTAATGGGGGTAAAGATTGAGCAAAAACATAAGAACGTGTGGATATTCTTAAAAATTCTATCAACTCTTTACTCCCTGAAACAAATCCGCCAACCGTTCCCATACTCTTGCCTGTGCCCATGTTTATATCCACATCACCTTCTACACCACAGAACTCCGCTGTACCTCGTCCATTCTGACCTAAAATACCAGTGGCGTGAGCGTCATCAACCATTGTTAAAGCATTATATTTTTGAGCTAACTGTACAATATTATTTAATGGGGCTATATCTCCATCCATACTAAAAACTCCATCAGTAATTATCAATTTTCTTCGCTTCTTATATTTATGTAATTGCTCCTCTAAATCAACCATGTCCTTATGTCTAAAAACTACAATCTGAGCATGAGATAATCTACACCCATCTATAATACTGGCATGGTTTAATTCATCACTGAGTATTATACTTTTACCCTCCCAAAATTTATATTTTTCTAACCCAAATAAATCCATCACTCCTGCAATAACACCCACATTAGTGCCAAATCCGCTTGCAAATGTCATTGCATCTTCTTCTTGCTTAAATTCAGCTAACGCTTTCTCTAACTGCGCATGAATATCATAAGTGCCAGAAATTAACCGCGATCCACCGGAACCGATGCCATATTTTTGTATTGCATCAATGGCGGCCTGCTTTACCTCTGAACGAGTAGAGAGTCCTAAATAATTATATGAACCAAACATTAAAATTTTCTTACCATCTATAATTACTTCCGGTTCAGGAGCGCTTTCTATAGTTTTTATATCCGGATACAGTCCTTTTTGTTTAATCTGACCTAATAATTTTCTGATTTTTTCCATAGTAACATCAAAATTTTTAAGTTCGTCCTATTTTTTTGGCATCCGCCCAGTCTTCCAAAAAATTTGATACCAAATATATACTACCATAAATACAATACAAAATACTGTAACCCACTCAAACGCAAATCCGAAGAAAATAGGTATAATTAAACTAAATATAACACCAGCTAGCAATGGTCCGGAAGTGGCGACCATAATTTGCCGCAGACGACAGCGCCAAATGCCGTCCATGTTCCGATACTTGGTCCATAAATTTCGGAAGGCGAGAGCGACCAGCGTAATATAGTATATAGTAAATACGATATTCCAGAAAGTATTCTCTGGATCAAAGCGATTTTCAGGTAAAACTTGTCCAGATACGGCAATGCCGGGAATTATGCTGATAAGGAGAATCAAAGCAGTTACTGTAAAAAGGAGCGCATACTGTTTTTTGGTTAAATAGAAGCGTTTGAAGGCAAAATGATAGGTGAAAATATAAAAGAAAAATACGATAAGAGCGCCGAAGAGGTAACTCAACCGGACAGATAAACTGATTAGCGCTGGATCCATCGCAAGCCGTATGCCAATCAACGCAATAATCCAAAACATAATCATCAGCGACACAACCGCATAAAAGATGTTGGACGGATGCTTTGTGTTGCCGATCCAAGTGCGATAGGCAAGCGCAAGGCACATAAGAGCGACAACGCCCATTATAACCACAACCCAAGGGAGCGTTACAGGGGGCGTGGTGAAGGTTATGCTAATTGTTTGCGTGGGTATGGTGAGCATAAGAGTTTACGCATCGTTTTTAGCGACACGCGTTTCAATTTCTTGAAAGATTGATTGTTCCGCAACCGGAACCTCGCTTAACATCTTATATGGTCGCACGTTCCCTGTAACAGTGTCAATCGCGAAATAATTCGGCATCGTTTCAATGGAGGTATGGTAAAACGTCTTCATTTCTCCATTGATAAAATACTCCTCATCATAGTATTTTATACCACCAAAAGCAATATAAGAATCGCTGTCTTTAGAATGATTAACAACATACATAATGTCATTCATTAATCTATACTGATCAAAACTTCTAAAACCAACAACATAATACTTATGTTGTATGTCCCACAAAGAATAGATGGTAACCTGATCGTACAACCACTTATCTATAGCAATCGTATTATGGCAATCAAAAAAATCAAAATCTTTGCCATATCTCCCAAGATTAATTATTGGGCAATCTTTAACTTGATAATAAACTTTGATCCTGTTTTTAATAATAATGCTTGTGGCTATCGCAAATAAAACAAAGACGATCACGACTGGGCTTGATGTTATGATATTTTCTTTACTCCACTGTTTCATTTTCGTTTGGCAGGGCGTTTGTCATCAACGCCGATGGTAACTTTATATGGCGTGATAACTTGTCTGCTTTGACTGACAACCGCTGCGTTATTACCGACATCAGCTGGAATGCTACTGACACTGCTGTAATTCTCAAATTTGAAATCATAGGTATCGGTAATCACGGCCTCAATATCCCAACTGCCGTCATCCAACTTCCATGCGGCAAGCCTGGTGGACTCGGCGCCATGTAGCGATGTGTACAAGTCGCCGTTTTCAAATACAAGCTTTTCAGGTCTGTCTTTTGTTGGTTTTGCCATTCTCCATGTATCAAAATTAATTTCTCCCTCCGCCTCCGCTTTCGCAATATACTTATCCACGTAACTCTTGAACTCATTCGAATTTCTAATAGCATCAACCACGAACGCGTAATTGTTCTCGCTCGTCATAATAAGCGGTTTGGGATTTAATGTTAAAGCATGTTCTAACAAAGCCGCAGAAACGGGACGATTGGTGAGTCGGAGATATCCTCTTGTGACCCCTAACCAGAATGCTGTTTGTTTCATCGTCCCCATCGGATTAAGCGCCCACGCTTTCTTTGTTGATTCACCGTTTTCGTCAACGTTTGTGATTGGATTGTTGCCGGCGTACGAGTACGGATTCAACAACTGCGGATTCATGAGCGCATTCTGAAACCGCGGGTCGTTTTGATTGCCTGCAACGATCATTGGATCTGGTTGAGTGAAGCGTCCTATCTCCGGATTGTAATAGCGGGCGCCGTAGTAAAGGAGGTCTGATTCTAGATCTTTGCGTTGTCCGGTGAATGAGAAAGGAGAGGTAAATGATGACGGGTTGTTCTGTCTGTTAATTTCATTGATTCGTTCTATGCCAAAGGCGGTGTAGTCCAGTTGTTGTTCAACGGCGCCAGTGTTGTTTGTGATGATTGACGGGGAGCCGAGATGATCGTTTATCACATAGTGCATGCCGTCTTTGTCTGAAATGGCAACGAGATTGGTTTTGTTTATCGGGTCAAGGTAGATGTAGTTAATCCAGTTGCCGTCTTCATCTTGTTCTGCGAGTTTATTGGAAGAATAGATATGAACTCCTCCGTCAGAGAGGATTTTCATGATGCGTTCTCCGCCCGGTCCGTAAACGTATTTCGTAGTGCCGTTTTTGTCGGTTACGCTTTCAAGACGGTTAAAGGCGTTGTACGTGTAGGTTATCAGTTCTCCCGTGTCTTTTGTTTCTTTGATCATGTTCCCGGCGGTATCGTAAGAGTAGGCGGAGTCGGCGAGGATCGGCTGTGGGTAGAAAAGCGCAAACGTAAAAAACACAACCATCATCACCGTAAGCGCGTAAAAGATGTTGGACGGATGCTTGGTGTTGCCGATC
>CAYYGX010000038.1:0-5207 GCA_964471805.1 uncultured Gammaproteobacteria bacterium
GAGGATGGTCCGCCTTTGGCGGAGAACTCATCGCTGTCTTTTTAAGGTCAAACATCCGGGAAACGATTAAGCATGTCGACACTTCTTACCTTTAATCATTTCTTCGTAAAATCCATGAATATCGAGATTTTTATGTTTATTGATATATACTTTGTACAATTTTATGCGATAGGCACGAATTTTTTCGACCGATGTCATTGATTTTTTGGTAATGGCATTACTCTTCTTCATAAAATTCTTTCACCAACTCTTCAGGAGTTGCAATGATTGGGATAAAGAGACCTTTGAAAGCATTATAACTCACAATTCGCTTGCGATTTTCAGGACTTGCCATGTGCTTTATATTCCACGTCACTAAGTAATCAATACGGTGAAAGCTCGCAAATGCAATATGAAACGCATCCGCGATACTCTTTGGAGGTATTAATTTATGGCGTATATATTCCGTTGCGATAGATTCAATATTTTGATCTTCAGCGAGTATTGAGCACTGTTTTATTAATTCTAAAATCTTTGTCCGTCTGCTTAATTCAGGTGTATACCCAACTTCTTTGATAGTTAGTGGTGAAACATAAACCGTAAAGCGTGGCAATACTTCACTCCAAAAGAGGCGTGTAAAAGCTATTTGTGCAACTGGATAGGTGTCATAAAAATTACTTGGTACGGATGTATCAAGATAGATTTTTTTCTTTGAATCAGACATTAATTGTACTTTATCAAATAATGCTGTATAGGTCAAAAAAAGTAAGTATGGTGGGTCGCCCGGGAATCCAAAGCCAGAGGCTGGTCCGCCTTTGGCGGAGAACCCATCGCTGTCTTTTTAAGGTCAATCATCCGGGAAACGACTGTGTAATGATCTGTTGGTGGGTCGCCCGGGAATCGAACCCGGAACCAGCAGCTTAAAAGGCTGTTGCTCTGCCAGATTGAGCTAGCGACCCCAAAAAGTGAAGGTAATGATAACAACACCATCTCTTTTTGACAAGTACGCTCTACGGTATTATTCGTCGTATATGAAGGACATTAGAACAACTCTTCAAAAATATCTTCGCCGTATCCGATTGAGCTTGCCTATCTCTACTAAAAAAACTGCAATCGCTCTCGCTTGCGCAACTGAAAACTGTTTGAAAAAACAAAAGGGATGACGGCGTTCCGAAACCGTCTCATTCACGCGTATCCAAGTTTGGACTATGAAGCAATCCTACCTGCCGGCATGCAGGAAACTAAAACGGATTCTTAACAAAAGACGGCACTGTCGATCCGACAGTCTGTTTATTGAGATAGCTCATATATACGTCGTTAAATGCCTTTCCGTCAAGCGAGACATCATAAATTTCAGAACTTTTAGAAGCAATAAACGAAAAATCCTCTTTTGGAGCAAGATAATAATCAGTAATAAAAACATACAGCCACACTGTCACGATAATTAAAAAAATAACATTACAGTAGTTTATATGTTCTGATATTGCTTTGCCAGCAAACTGAAAAGCTAGGCCAAATGGAATAATTGTATTTTTTTTACTGTTCATGTTGCCAAAATACCTCGCCAGTTATGCTCATAGAAAGCGCGTCTGGAAAAATATAATCTATAGTTTCGTCATTGTTCTTTTTCTCCTCTACAACACGGCCTAAAGATCGCGCTCCATTTGCGGAAACCGAGCTTGCTCCATCATTTACAATCGTAATGGAACTAACATTAATATAATAAGGACTTCGTTCCAATTCTGTCAAATACCGAAGTAAATCCGGAAATTTGCCTTCAATTTTTAGAGTCAGAAGCGCGGAGCGAAAAAAATCAGTTTTTGCATTGACTTCCGGCTCATTCAACTGAATCATTTGTTTAAGATTATATAATTCTCCAAGGCCCTCAAGAAAAGTGATAAACTCCACTTCGCGCCCTTTGATAATAAATCCGTTGTTTAGTTCATCCAATTCATCGCGCAAGTCTCTGGCCTGCCGTTCAAGCAGTCCTTCTGTTGACCCTTCGGTCAAAAGTCGCTCAATCTCTGTTTTTTCTTTATTGAATTCCACATAGTTGCTCTGAACGCGCTTGATAGTCGGCGCGATAAAAAATAGTACCGTTCCTGTAATAAACGCTATCGCTACAAAAATAAGAGTTATGAGTTCTTGTCGTCGCGAGCGAGCTTTAGTTTTCATAGCATTTTTTTACGCAATTCTTCAAACGAAATGCGTCCGCGAATGGTGAATTCGCCTCCTTCTTGTTTCAGTAAATTCGCGATTGGAAATTCAATTTCGGTCAAAAATTCGTTCTCTAAATTAGATCTGAACCGCAGTAACTGCTCTCGTTCCTCATACATTCCCCAAATCTCAACATCCTCTCCGTTAATAGAAAACTTTGTAACCCGGATACCATTCGGAGAAAGCTCTATAAAATCAAGAATCATAGCCGAATGTCGGAAAAAAGATGACTGCACAATACCAACATATTTGGCGGTATTATTTAGATAATTAACTTTTACCAAAAGTTCTTTGTTGCGATCTTTGCCTGAATTTAATGATGCGCGCATAGATGCGATATTGCCCTGAAGTGTGCGAGATATAAACCAGAGAGATGCGCAAACGAGCGTTATAATAAAAAATAAGAAAAGTATCTCTCTTTTCACAAGATGGTATAATTCTTCAATCTTCAGTTTTTTTCGTTCCAGTTCCGGCAGAAGATTTAAGCGCGCGATCATCTATACAATTCTCCAAGCCCCAACCCAATGACGCTACAGTATGAAAGCGCCTCGGTTTGAGTCATGATGTTTTTATTTTTTAAGTTCACGCGAGAATCTCCAAGCTCAACCGGGATATTTATATGTTTTTCAATATATTCGCGCAAACCCTTCAAGTTTGCTCCGCCGCCGCACAAAATCATGCTGTTAATGACAGTGCCTTCAAAGTGAGCTGTATGAAACTCAATAGTCTGCTGAAGCCGACTGACAAAATCTTGGAGCATTGGTTCAACTACTTTCAAAAGCGCGCCATTACACGGTTCATTCTCTAAAAGGCCGCAAACAAATTTAAATTTCACTGCTTGTTCTCTCGTGAGAGAGAGTGTTTTTTCAATTGCGGAATCTATCTCGTGTCCTGAAAGCGGCAAGCTCACGCTGAATTCAATCGTATCTCCTTCATTATACGGTCGTTCTTGATAAAAAATTACGCTTGATCTCGCTGCGCCAAGATCAAGAACAATCACATTTCTGTTGGATAAATTTTTCTGCCTCCCTTTCTTTATTTGAAAGATGCTTCGCACAATAGATAAACTTTCAACTTCAAGAGTCTTTGGAATCAACCCTGCGCGCTCAATTGTGCTTGTATATTCGTCTACAACCTCTTTTGGGCAGATGCCCACGAGCACTCTATCTCGTTTGGCGCTTCTACCAACATTTTGCCAATCAATATACACGTCATCAATATTATACGGGATATGATGCGCGATTTCATCGTTAATGTTTTTGACAAACTGCGTGGTATCGGGGTCGTTTGAAACATCAAGAAGTTTGATAAATGTTGCCGTGTCCGGTAACACGGCATTGATAAATTTTTTGCTCCCATGTCCGCCGCCAAGCTCTGTAACAATGCGTTTTAAGAGCGATGAAACTGTATCGCGATCCATAATTCGTCCTTTTTGAATTGCTTCTTCAGGCACAGAAATGCGCCGTACGCGCTCAAGTTTAACGTCATAAGCCCTGCCGCTTAACCGCGCCGCTTTCAGGTAAAAATCGCTGATATCAATGTTAATTGTCGTTGTGCGAGAAAACATGAAAAAATTATATCCCCTTCACCTTCTCCTCCCATTCCATAAGATTGTCGCCTCCGGCAGTCGGAAAATAAGGAGGGGCATTATAAGCTACATTCTGATCGTATAGATTCGTGCTCGTCACAAAACCGCTTATAACGTTTCCGCTCACCTCATCAATCCACCGAAACTGCGGATCGGAAAACGCTTTGCTGACAATGGAGCCGTAAGTGGTAATGGAGGCGCGAAGATGATATGGAGCGATCTGCGCCTCGGCTTCGTAGTAATCTCTCCCGACAATGCCAGTTTGCGCCATGAGCACTCCGTCCACGCGCAGATTATCAGGCACCTTAAGTGAAATAAGAATGTTTCCTTTTGCAATCAAACCAAGCGTGGTGGAACCATCGTAGGTATTATATACGACATTGTCCGAAATGACGATATTTTGATAATTGGATGACTCTTGCGGAATTTCCGCCGCAACAACAGTAACGCGCCCCTTCACCGTGCCGCGCACCCAAACGTCTGACTCGGCAAAAATAAAATCGTTTGGTTGCAAGGTGTATGTCTGAAGCAATGTCCGATTATCAATATCAAGGGAACTGGAGTAGTTTTTCCAGACGCCGTCTTTCCAGCGATTATGCTGTACAGGGCCGGTAAGCGACGTAATTTTATACACTTCTACAGTACCGTTCGGAAGGAAATTCAACTCATACCCTTTCGGGATGCCGTTTTTAGTCAAAAAAAGACCAACGCCATTATCTTCCGCGAGTTCATGTAATTGCTGAAGGTCGGTGATTACGCTCGCAAAATCAATCGGCACGACAGGATAACTCCACAATGACTGATTGCCGCCCGCGCCCCAAATTCCCGCCTTCGTCTGATTCGTACCGCAACCATGAACTTTGGCGCAGGTGTAACTTGCAACCCCGGAGCTGACAGGAGCGCTTGCTGTCGCGTCCATTCGTATACCGCCGTTTGAATGCACGCGCCCGCTGACAGATGGGATGCTAAACCACGCGCCCTCGTCAAACAAAAATGCATAATATGTGAACACTCTTTTTCCGTATTTTGCGGCAACGGTGCGATACAGATTTGTCTCATTGCCGTACCAACCGTTAGACCTAATGCCGATTCTAGGGTCGCCTCCAGATGGCGGAGTAAAGGTAAGTGTATATGAACCGACATCGCCGCCAGCAAAATCCGTAAGCGTCTTTGTTTCCGATGCAAGATCGCTCGCGTTATGAGCAAGGCGCCATCTTCCATACTGCAACCCGGCTTCTGCGACCTGAAAACTGTATTCTTCTGTGAGCCGCACTTTAGCCAATTTATTTTCCGCAATCACAGCGCCGACAATTGAAGTGCTGACAATGGATAAAATGCTCAAAAAAACGAGAGCCATTATAAGCGTAGTGCCGCGCGTATTTCTAAACACAAATAAAAATTTAGTCATGTTCATAAATTATTC
>CAYYGX010000038.1:5217-11056 GCA_964471805.1 uncultured Gammaproteobacteria bacterium
GCAAAGGACGAAACGATGCTCGTGATTGATGTGCCTCCGGATGTGCTCTTGAGGCGCATCACGGCATTGATAAGCGCGATTTGCTGGAGATTTGCCGGCATTGCAAGCGGTGTTTGGATCGTAGGATAGTCTTTTGTGTAGTAGTAAAACAGAGGAACGTTATCTGCGACATTCACTACATGCGATGAAAGAAGCGTTATCGTCTCGCTTGCTAGATTATATAGAGCAGGGTTCCCGCTTGGTTCAACCACCCCTTTCTTCAGACCGGCATTGTCCGCTACGTACCGGACGCGCTCAACCCCCGAGTCGGCATCTATATCGCTGTAAAAAATTAACTCATACGCATCTCCTTTCATGATCGCGTACGCGCCATTATCAGCATCCTGCGCTTCGCGAATTTCTGCAATAATTTTTCGCAGAGCGACGCGCGCATCTTCAACGCCCTCGCTATGCTGATTAAGGAAAATTTGTTGCTTTAGTCCGGTAGAGAGCACCATCGCGAGGGAGACGCCAACTCCGGCAATAATGCCAACGACAACAAGCAATTCCACAAGAGTGAAGCCCTTATGCAACTTTTGAAAATCACTTGCCATAGAAATACCATTACATTGGAAACATCTGAAGCTTTATCTCATTATTTCCGTTAACGAGAACATGTAGCAAATTAATGGAATCGTATCCGATTTTGATAATATCAATATTGAAATCGGTTGCCGTTAAGGGCGCGAAAAACGCTTGGCCGGTTCCGCCGCTCGTTAAGGTATGATCGTAGCCGCCGCCGCCTCCGACGAGATGCACATTTGCTCCAACAAGCGGGGCCCCTGTTTCGTCGGTAACAGATATAAGAAGCGAATACTGCTCGTAAGGAACCTGAAAAAGAAATGAGATTGATACCGATGTATTCGGCAAAACGGAAAGAGGATCATTTGTTGGAGGGCTATATTGAATAAGATTATACCCGATTGCTTCCTCATCAAAGGTAATGGTATAACCATCCCACTCAAGCGGCGTAATAGTAACAGCGCCGGAAACGTCTGTGGAAAACGATGCATTATACTTATTAATTCCTGCTCCGCCTCCATTTTGTCCCACGATTTTTGCTCCATGGACAGAAAAAGGGACGCTGATTGGAATTGGAGGAAGCGCGCCGTTCGTTTGCTCCGTTGCGACGGTAAGCGTGCTCGTGCGGTCAATAGCAAACCCGGCTTGCGTCGTCTGCGCGTCAAAAACGGAAAGATGAAAGGGATTCGGAGTAACGTTCCCCGCGGGATCATTCACTCCATAAGTGCGCGACTGTGAGTAACCGGCTTTGTCCGCGATAATTTCGTACGAGTTAACACTCAACGGAACTCCGGCAAATAACGCGATGCCATTATTGTCTGTCTGCGCATTAATGATAGAAACCCCGACAGATGCGTTAAGAATGTCAACATCTGCTTGCGGAATCGGAATTCCGTTTGCGTCAAAAACTAGAATACGGAGCGCCCCACCCGGAACGCTCGTTTCAAGCCCTTTTGGAGCAACTGTGCTCACGACGACGAGGGACCCGTCTCCCCATATTGTATCCCACGAAACCGTCAACTTCGCTTTCTTATAGTCCGTCGGCGCGGTATCGCCTCCTCCTAGAACTCCGTCATACGCGTCGTCAACGTAACGGATATCGGCACGAACCGTATACGAAACATTGTCGCGAGTGATTGTTTGTATCTGGGGTATGATGCCAGCCGGAACCCCGCTCACAGTTCCTACATTTGCATACGGCAAATTGCGCACAATCTCCATTTGTTCCGTTGCCAGATACGCGGCTTGCGTTTCCACGCGCTTCAACTGAATGAACCGCAAAACGGTATTGAATAAACTGAAAAATGACGCCGCGATCACCGCCACAATCGCAATCGCTGTAAGAAGTTCAATAAGAGTAAAACCGCGCCGGCATCTATATTTACGTTGATTTTGACATTTGACATTTGACATTTGATATTTTTATGCTTCTCATGCTCCTCCTGCTTGGCTTAAACTGAAAATAGGAAGCATTATTGCGATTGCAATGCCGCCCACAGTTCCTCCCAAACATAAAATCAAAATCGGCTCCAGAAGCGACGGTAAATTTTTTAAGGTCGTATCCAAATCCTCTTCGTAAAAATTCGCGATCTCTTCCAAAATTTCATCCAGTTTTCCAGTTTCTTCGCCGACAGAGATCATCTGAATTATTGTAGGCGGAAAAAGGCGCGCATATTCGCTTAAAATTCCATGAATGTGAGCGCCTGTTTTTAGTTTTTCGGCAGTGTCTTCAAGCGCCTCGCGATAATAAATATTTGAAAGCACTTTAGATGTAATCTGAAACGACTGCACAACGGGAATATCGGTTTTCAAAAGAGAGGATAACGAGCGGGAAAAACGGGCGATGTTCACTTTAACGGCAAGCCGACCGATAACCGGAGCGCGCAGTGTAAGCGCGTAAAATATTTTTTTGCCGCGAACCGTTTTCCGCGCTTTGAGAAAAAGGATAATGAGAGCGATAAAAACCGGAAAAACAATATAAGAATAATGAACCAACATATTTGAAATCGCGAGCAAAATCAGGGTTGGAAGCGGAAGTTTCATATTGCTCTCCGAAAACATTGCTGTTAATTTTGGCACTACAAAAACAACAAGTCCGGTTGTAATCCCTGTCATTGCCGTAAAAACTACAATCGGATAGGCAAGCGCTCCTTTTACCTTTGAGCGCAAATCATGTTCTTTATACATTTGATTAGTAAGCGTCTTTAACACCTGTTCCATATTTCCGCTTTCCTCACCGGCCTGAACCATATTGATAAAAATCTCTGAAAACACATCGCTGTGGCGCGTAAGTGATTCCGAGAACGTTTTGCCCTCCCGCACTAAAGACGCGATATCTTGCAAGACGACGCGAAATTTTTTATTCTCGGTTTGCGCGGCAAGAGAGTTAAGCCCTTCTGAAAGTGAAATGCCGCTTCGAATCATAAGTCCAAGGTTTTTTGTAAAAAACAGTTTATCAGTTAGCTTAATTGCGGTAATCGCATTGTTTATGCGGTCTAAAAACGATTGTTTGGTATCCATATTTTTGCAGTCCGCATTACTCTTTAGTAACCCGTAAAATTTCTTCCAGCGTGGTTACGCCATTTTTTGCTTTAATTAAACCGTCTTCAAGCATTGTTGCCATACCGCTAGCGCGGGCGGTTGCGCGAATTTCTCCGGAAGTTGCTTTACTGATAATAAGTTTTTGAATGGCTTCGGTAACTTCAAGAATTTCATAAATACCCATTCTGCCTTTATAACCGCTCTGTCCGCACTTATTGCATCCCTTGCCTTTAAAAAAGAGTAATTTGCCTACATTTTCCTTCATGTCCGCAAGCCCTTCAGTTTGAAAAAGTTTCATCAAGGCAGAAACATCAAGTTTGCTCGCAAGATCGTCAACCGCTGGTTTATCAAGCGTATAGCTCATAATACAATGCTGACAAATTTTTCGCACCAGCCTTTGCCCAAGCACGAGATGCACAGTTGATGCGATCAAAAAAGAGACGACCCCCATATCAAGCAAGCGAGGCAGTGTGCTGGACGCGTCGTTTGTATGAAGGGTTGATAGCACTTTGTGCCCGGTCATGGCGGCTTGTATCGCGATTTCAACAGTCTCGGCATCCCGAATTTCGCCGACCATGATAATGTTTGGATCCTGCCGCAAAAGCGCCCTCAACCCGTTTGCGAAAGTAAAACCGATTTTTGGATTTACCTGACTTTGGTTAACATGAGGCATACGATATTCAATCGGATCCTCAATAGTAGAAATGTTCACTTCAGGAGTGTTCAGACGATTCATGATCGCATACAAAGTGGTCGTTTTTCCGCTTCCGGTTGGTCCTGTCACCAAAACCATGCCGTGCGGCTTTGAAATCGCTGATTCTATTTTTTTCATTTCTTTCTCGCGAAAACCCAAGTCATAAAGTTTTAATTGCTGATTGCTTTCGTCTAAAAGACGCATTACGATTTTTTCTCCGTCAAAAACAGGGAGCGTTGAAACGCGAAATGAGATACGGTAATTTTCATCCTCTATTTTGAACCGTCCATCTTGAGGAAGGCGATGTTCGTCTAGTTTAAGATTTGAAAGAATCTTAACGCGAGCTACCATACCAGACAAAATATGTTTTGGAAGAGTCATAACTGTGCGTAAAATTCCGTCAATGCGATACCGGACAAAAACCTCCTTTTCCGCAGGCTCAATGTGAATGTCCGAAGCCCCTTCAAAAATCGCAAACTCCAAAAGAGAATTCACTAACCGGACAACTGGAAGATCGGTAGCGAGTTTTTTCAGTTCTTCGCCATGAGAAAATTCGCCCGCTTCTTTTGTAAACCCTTTAAGTTCAGTTTCTATACTTTGATGATAGAGCCGAAAAGCCTGGCGTATACTAGTTGGAGTCGCAAGCGAAATATCAACCGGAACCTTGTTCTTTTTTTCAATAAATTCAAACGTTTGAATATCATCCGGGTCCACTGCCGCTATTTTTAATTCTCCATTTTCTCCGCGATCAAATGCTAGAATATCGTGAGTTTTTGCAATCGGTTCCGGCACTGAAAAAAGAATATCCTGACGAATAGTTTTATCTTTTAGATCAATAAAAGGCTTGCCGATAGATGCGGCAAGCTGTGAGTAAAGCTGCTCTTCATTAATAATTTTTTGTTCAACAAGATATTGGAGCAGGTCTTCTCCGCGCCCTTCCGCGTCTTTAACATATTTATCAAAATCCTGCTCGGTTGTCGCGCCTTCGCTCGTCAGAACTTTTTTAATATGCGGAATAGAATACATTGAAAAAATTAAAGTTGACTTCTTTACGTCTGATGCACTATGATACGGACGCTATGAGGAATTTCGTCAAAATACAACTTCGCCCTCTCACAATTATTTTTGCCTTAAGCGCGATAGTCAATTTATTTCTATGGCTATTCACTTATAGGCAGTACCAAATCGCAACCGATCTGATCCCGCTCCATTATACCATATATTTTGGTATTGACCTTATTGATTTTAAGACGAAACTATTTACATACCCGACGATCGGGATAATTATCCTTATTGTAAACTCCTCTCTCGGAGTTTTCATCCGCAAAGAACCGCTAATCGTCTATATTTTAGCTATCACGACTCTATTCGCTGAAATTTTCACCGCGCTAGCTTTTAGCGCGCTTGTTCTCAATTACTATTAACAGATATGGTAATAATTGAAGTTATAAAAATTTTTCTTCTTGCAACAATCGCATTTTTGATCGCGCTTTCAGGAACTCCATTTCTCACTTATTTTCTCTATCATTATAAATTAGGGAAACAAATCCGTCAAAGCGCGCCAATCTATTTTGCCCTGCACAAACATAAATCAGGAGTGCCATCAATGGGAGGCATTCTGATCTGGGGCGTAACGCTTTTGCTTGCGATTCTATTTGCGCTTTTACCGCGCATTTTTGAAGACACCTCGCTTGGTTTTCTCAATTTCTTAAGCCGTAGCGAGACGCTTCTGCCTTTGGGCGCGCTCGTTGCCGCGGGGCTTATCGGGCTTTTAGACGATTTTCTTTCCGTTATAGGATTCGGCGGGAAAAAGGAAGGAATTCGTTTCCGATACAAATTCATTCTCTACACGCTGATTGCGCTTTGGGGCGCTCTGTGGTTTTATTTCAAACTTGATTGGGACGTTATCCACATCCCGTTTAACGGCGACATATCGCTCGGGCTTTGGTTCATTCCGTTTTTTATTCTCGTAATTGTCGCGACATCATTTGCTGTAAACGAAACAGACGGACTAGATGGGCTCGCTGGCGGCGTGTTGCTTAC
>CAYYGX010000039.1:0-1335 GCA_964471805.1 uncultured Gammaproteobacteria bacterium
GTTTAGACATAAGCGCATCAATCACCCGAAACCCGATATTGTGTCGGGTTTTTTCGTATTTTGCCCCGGGATTTCCCAATCCGACGACGAGCCGCGGGCTATAGTTTGCGGTAGACATAGATTGGAATTTTAAGCCATGACGTTTTTTCTTCAGAAAATTGATCGCTCTTCATCTGAAACATATATGATGCGATGAGCGCATTTTTTGGAAGTTCAGTTTCAAACTTCACGCGCAGTGATTCCAGCGCCGGTCTTGTTAAAAAGACGAACACATAGCGCGTGTCGCGCAAGTTAAAGTTCGTCCAGTTATTTTGTATGAGCGTGATTTTATGTCTGTGTTTGGATACGAGACGCCGCGCGCGGGCAACTATAGAAAGCAGGCGCGATTTTTCTATTCCGACGAGCGCCGCATTTTTAGGAGCATAGCGCGCGAGATGAAACAGCATTTTCCCAGAGCCTGATCCAAGATCAACAATTTCAATCGGCTCTTTCGATCCACTAGCTGTATAATCTATCAAGCCGGAAACCTCGGCCATCTTTTTGATTGCTCCGCGCGGGGTCGGCACATATGGAACAGGAGACCGGAGCGTTGTAAAGATATAAAATAATCTCGCGAGCGCAAAATAGGCAAGGAGCAAAATGACAATCTGTAAAATAATTAGAAACCAAGCTAGCATGAGTTTTTTTTATTCTTTATCTACAGCTGTGAGTATAATGCCGGTGCCCCAAAATCCAAACACGCTCCGAAGTTCGTTTTCCAGATACCCAAGATAGTGCGCCGGAAGATAGGTATTTTTTGGAATTATAACAGAGAATCTCGGAGGATTCACGCTAATTTGAATGACAGTCAAAACTTTTGGAGACGCGTGTCCGCGATATCTTGGCGGAGGCTGTTTTTTCACCGCTCGTTTCCACGCGACTCGCAGTTCATACTCCGGAATCCAGTTCATGCGATTTTCTTTAATCGCGATTCCCAGATCAAGAATAGCGCGCAGTGGGTTCTGATCTTCATTATTCGCGTCATTGTTTATAATCCGTTTTTTGTAACGTTCCTCAATTCCATAAACTCTGCCTTTCATCGGATCATTCACTTCTGTAAACACAACCGGAACCCATCCAAATGCCCGAAATGCGCCGTAGATTCGTTTTCGCGCTAGCGCCATACTGTCTGGAGTTTTTTCCCGTATCGCGTCCCATTTGTTTGCCGCGATAATAAAACCGTTTTTTCCCCGCTCAATCAGCCCGGCGATTTTCTTGTCCTGCATTCCTATTCCCTCGGCGCAGTCAATCATCAAGAGAGCGATATCGGATCGTTTCAGCTGTTCAAGAGTTTTT
>CAYYGX010000039.1:1345-4814 GCA_964471805.1 uncultured Gammaproteobacteria bacterium
GAAAATTTCTATTTTGTCGCTGTCGTAAATACGCGCTTTTTTGCGAAGCCCGGCAGTATCAATAATAGTGATCAAATATCCGTGATACGCAAGTTCTGTATCATTTGGATCGCGGGTTGTATGTGGAATCGAAGACACGACGACGCGCTCTTCTTTTAGCAATGCGTTGAAAAGCGACGATTTTCCGACGTTTGGTCTCCCGACAATGACAAGCGATAGTTTTTTTTGCGTTTCAGCATGTATTTCGTCTTTATCTAATTTTTCGTTGTCTTTTATATATACAATCAGAGTATCAAGCAGAAGGTCAGTGCCGCGCCCGTTTTTTGCCGATACCGGCAACGGTTCTCCAAGCCCAAGTTTTTGATACTTCGCGCATTCATTTGCTTCATCTCTAGTATCAGTTTTGTTTATGAGAAGTCGCGCTGTTTTTTTTCTCTCTCTCTGCAGTTTTTTTATAATTTCATAATCCTCGCTCGCAGGCCCTGTTTTTCCGTCAATAATATACAAAATGATGTCTGCTTCTTTCATCGCTCTTTGCGCCTGAAGTTGTATATTATTTTCTAATAGTTCTTCCTCAACTTTTAACTTTTCATTTTGAACTTTGAACTTCGTTTTCAGTCCCGGCGTATCTATCACAACGATTTTTTTCCCTTTCCAAAAACAAACCCCGCGATTGCGATCGCGAGTAGTGCCAGGGGATTCAGTTTGCAGAGCCGTCCTTTTTTCAATCAGCCTATTAAAGAGCGATGATTTTCCCACATTTGGACGGCCTATAAGAGCTATTTTCATGTGTTACCACCCAATATAATCACAAAGTCCGCGTCCTGCGTTTTTTGCCAAAGATCAACCGGCACATATGGCGAAACATTGCCGTGTAATGTTTGCTCCAAAATCGCGCGCGTCTGCGGTTTTGATCCGTGTGTCAGATCAAAAATTGCTGTTTGCGTGTAAGTTTGTTTTTCCGCGTTTTCAGCGCGAAGCACGCTCAAGCCCAGTTCCTCAAGTTTTTTTTGAACTGTTTTTGCAAATCCCGGCTCTATAGTTCCATTTTGAATCACGACGCGCGGATTCTCGGAATAAATGCCCTCTGTTTCAAAAATATCGCGTGCGATTCGCGGGAGCGTTCCCTGATCTTTCGGAATTAATAGAAATGCTCCGTCTGCGCCGAATCCTTGGTATAATGGTCCGCCCGGGGCATCGTCAAGTATTTTTTGAATTACTGTATCTTTTGAAATTGTTTTTAGAATATCAGTAAATTTTATAATTTCCCACGGCTCCATATCAGTTTCAAGAGTTTTCCCCAGCGCTTCCAGTATTCTTTTGATTTTTGCCGGACGGAGCAGATTCTTTTTCTCCATAAGCCGATCTTTCAGGGCAAGAATAATTTTTTGCTGTCTCCTGGCGCGCGCAAAGTCTGATCCTTCGCCGTTTGTTCCGTGGCGCGAGCGCGCAAACTGTAGAGCTTTCAATCCGTCAAAATGTTGCAACCCTTCCTCAAACGATACGGTTTGCGTTTTATAATTTTGCGCCGGGAACTGATAATCCGTAAACGCGCGTTCAACATTTACTTGAACTCCTTGAAGCGCATCAATGAATTCCATAAATCCGTTGAAGTCCATGCGTATAAAATAGTGAATAGGGAGATCAAACATTTCTTCAATAACTTGTTTCATATACTCTCCGCCCAAATTTCCCCGTTCCTGGCCGAACGCGTAAAAACTGTTGATTTTTTTAGAGCCGAGATTTTCGCTTTTGCCGTACATATCGCGCGGCACAGAAATGAGCGCCATCTTTCCCCCTTGCGGCGCTGAGGGTTGAATGGAGGCAATAATAATAGTATCAGTAAGATTTGGACCATCGTGTTCCGGGCCGCCAATGCCAAGAATAAGAATATTGATCCGATTATCTGCGGCTCCAGCAATGTCGTTCTTGTTTTTCGTGAATATATTTTTAATCTGCGTTAATATCCCCATTTCTCTGGAACGGAATATATTTTCAGTTGAAGAGACGATTACTCTATGTGAAAACATCACAATCGCGATGAGTAAAAAAATAACAAGGTATGCCGTCCGTTTAATCCAGCGCGGTTTTCGTTTTTTTGGCGGCGGCAGGCGTTCCGATTCTAGCGACCGCCGTAAAAAATTAACCCCTCCGCTTGGGATCGGCTTTTTGGTAAACATGGAATTATTATAGCTAATTTTCCTCATTTGGCAAATAAAAAAATGTATGATATGATAGCGCCACTTCTTAATGTCTGAAGAATCCAAAACAATCTCTGCTCCGGAATATGCTATAACGCCGCCTCGCTCGCGGATTGGCGAAACACTGGACTTTATCGTTGAACTTGTCAAGATCGTCGCGATCTGCGCAAGTTTCCTCGTAGCCGTGCGTTGGTTGTTGTTTCAGCCTTTTATTGTAAAAGGATCATCAATGGAGCCTAATTTTTACGATGACGAGTATCTTATTATTTATGAACTCGCATATCATTTCCCAAAAGTTTTTAAAGTATTTGCCGAAGATGACCGCGGACGGGTGCTTATTTTGCATCCGCCGACTGATCCTAAAGAGTTTTATATCAAACGCTTAATCGGGCTCCCTGGCGAACGCGTTCGCATTCATGAGGGCCGTGTAACAATTTATAATGATACGCATCCGGACGGTTTAACTCTTGACGAATCATATCTTCCTCATGGTTTGCAGACGTTTCCGGGAAATTCTGAAGATGTTACACTCAACATGGATGAAATTTACGTTTTAGGCGATAATAGGGGCGCCAGTTTTGACTCGCGGCGCATAGGCCCCATACCTATTAAAAACGTCATAGGAGAGCCGATATTTCGCGGCTGGCCGTTAAAGAGGATTGGGTTGATTAAACACTAAACTTTGGCAAATTTTCCTAAAAATATGCAATTACTTGGCAATATAATCCAACAGATACAGCAAAGAAATAATGTTTTAATTTCTGAATTCAGAAAAATCAGAAAAAATATTTCTATTCAGATTTTGCTTAATCCGCTTGATAGGCGCGGCGTTGATGTTGTTTTTGATATTATTAGGAATCCTCAATTTCAAGAAGAATGTAAAAAGTTTGAAAATCCTAACGATGTAGATGTGATTATTGATTCATTTGGTGGAGATGCTGACGCCGCATATCATATGGCGAAACTAATTGATAATCATTTCAGTGGCAAAATAAAATATGTCGTTCCAAGATTTGCCAAAAGTGCCGCAACGCTTATTGTTTGCGGTGGTAATAAAATTGTAATGGGCGAAACTTCGGAGTTGGGGCCACTTGATCCGCAAATAAGACAAGATGATGGCAGTTATATCTCTGCAAAAGCGGTTCAGGCAACTCTGGAGTTAATTAAAAAGCACCTTGATAAAGAGGACAAACACGGCTTAGAGCTTGCGACGATTTTGGCGAGCAGAATAAATCCTCTTGTTTTAGGACAATACGAAAGTGGTATTG
>CAYYGX010000039.1:4824-10139 GCA_964471805.1 uncultured Gammaproteobacteria bacterium
AAAAGAATATCAGCGCGAGTTATTGTTGATGAGAATGTTTAAATCAAAAAAGAAAAGTGATGTGGACAAAATCATTAAACGCTTTGCAACGGGATATACACATCATTCAAGAGTGATTAGCTGTACGGAAGCAAAAGATATTTTAGGAGAGGACAATATAGAAATATTATCAAGCAATTCGCAAGAATGGAATTTTATTTGGGAATTTTATTTAAATAACCGCAATATTGCTGACTTGTTGGGTGTTTTGAAAAACATAGATAAATTAAATCAATAATGTTAATATGAAAAAATCACCAATCAAAAAATCATCAGAAAAGATTGAAAAGATTGAAAAGATCAAGAAAGTGATTGATAACACACAAAGAGTGGTTGGCGATGTGGAAAACATCACAAAGATTATTTCTAACACTTTTTATATAAGGGGAAATGTTGCGATTGATATGCAAAACTATTCTCTGATTAGCATTTCGAATCCCAAAGATATAATTTAGCTCGCCGAAAGAAACTTTTGCCGAAGCGAGGACGGCTCGGCAGGAGGAGTTGGGGGATGTTTATTTATTAGAGTTACAGAGTTTATGTCTAAAAAACGTTCATTTCAAACAATTCGCGGTATGCGCGATATTCTGCCGCAAGATATGCAACTTTGGAAGTTTCTTATTGATACATGCGAGAATGCGGCTCGCGCCTACGGATACTCTGGAATTGAGACGCCGCTTTTGGAAGAGAGCGAACTTTTTGTCCGCAGTGTCGGGGAAGATACCGACATCGTTAAAAAAGAAATGTTCACGTTTCAGGATCACGGCGGGGACAGTGTTACCGTGCGCCCGGAGTTAACCGCTTCAATCATGCGCGCCTACATTGAGCACGGTATGATGAACCAGCCAAAACCTGTGAAACTTTTTGAGACAGGCGCGTGTTTCCGCTATGAGCGTCCGCAGTCAGGGCGATTCAGGCAGTTTCACCAATTTACCGCGGAGATCATCGGCTCGGAAGAGGCGGCCTCGGACGCGGAAAGCATCGGGTTGAGTTACGCGGTTCTAAAAGAGCTCGGCCTGGAAGTCGTCATAAAGGTTAATAGCATAGGAACTATTGAGTCCCGCCGAGCGTACGTTAAACAGCTTAAAAATTTTTATCAGCCAAAGATGAGATATTTGTGCAAGGATTGCATGGTGCGGATAAAGTCAAATCCATTGAGGATGCTGGACTGCAAAAAGAAAAAGTGCGTTGAAATGATGCTTGAAGCGCCTCAAATTATTGATCATCTTGATGAAGAGTCTAAAAATCATTTTGTTAAAGTGCTTGAATATCTGGACGCGTTTGATCTTCCATATGCGCTGAATCCGCAAATTGTGCGCGGACTTGACTATTATTCAAAAACTGTTTTTGAAATATGGGCTAAAGACGATGAGGGCGCGGCGAGGACAGGAGCGCTTGGCGGCGGCGGTCGGTATGACGGACTTGCGGATATTTTGGGAGGGCGCGAAACGCCGGCATGCGGATTTGCCCTTGGGCTTGAACGGGTGATCGCGAGATTAAAAGAGAATAATGCGCAGCCGCAGGAGGAACAGAAATTTGATATTTTTCTTGCGCATCTTGGAGAAGAGGCCTGCAAGCGCGCGTTTCTGATTGTTGAAGGTTTGCGCGCGAAAAAATATCGGGTTACTTATAATTTATGCAAGGCGAGTTTGAAACATCAGCTTGAACTGGCAAATAAATTCGGAGTGCGGATCACTCTTATTCTCGGAGAAAAAGAGGTTTCAGATCACTCAATTCTTATTAAAGAAATGGACATCGGCGCTCAAGAATCCGTGCCGCTTCCAAAATTGGAGAGAGAACTGGAGAAACGTTTGAGGGTGTAGTTTGTAGTTTATGGACTGTATTTTTTGCAATATCATACAAGGTAAAATTCCAGCGCAGTTTGTGTACAAGGACGAACATGTAGTTGTATTCCACGACATTCATCCTAAAGCGAGCGCGCATGTTCTTATTGTGCCGATTAAGCATCTTGATTCAATGAATGCTGTAACCGAAGCGGACATAAACATAGTCGGTAAAATGTTTGTTGTCGCGCCGTTTATCGCCGGACAATTAGGAGTAAAAGACAGCGGCTATAAACTTCTTGTAAATGTCGGAGAAGGCGCGGGGCAGGTCGTTCCCCACGCGCACATGCATCTTTTAGGAGATAGAAAGGAGTAATATATGATGCATATAATAAAAAACAATTTTTCGGAAAAGGAGGTGAGAGATAATGGTACAAGTTAAACGTGAAGAAGGCGAGACGATTGAACATCTCTTGCGCCGATATACAGAAAGGCTGAAACGGATCAATTTTTTTAAGACTGTTAAGACGCGCGCATTTCACCGCCGTCCTTCCAATAAACGAGCGGACCGCGTCTCTGCTTTATATCGCGCGCGCAAACGAGAGAAAATGGAATACTTAAAGCGCATAGGAAAACTTGAAGATGAACCGTTTGCGCGTTCGTATTCCCGGTAGCTTTTTCTAAAAAGCTCGTATATGAAATACTGCCCACGTCCCTTAGGTTTTTCATTTATACCACCCGCAACATATGTGGCGGTTTTTCTTTTTTTATTCATGCCTGCGATCGCGCGCGCCTCGTCCGGGCTTTTTGACGCGTGCGGACTAGATGCCGGAACATGCGGCACTGGCCTTTCGTGCGTGAAGGGCGAGTGCTTGGGCGGGAACGGTTACATCACTGACGACCCGTCTGGCTGTTCTCCGGAATTAACGTGGCAAAATAACCGTTGCGTCATTGATGTTACGTCTCACGGCGAGGGGCTAGGACTTGGTGAAACCACGCGCGATATCCGCGACAGCATCAGGATATTTTTGAATATCCTGCTTGGTTTTTTAGGAGTTATCGCGGTCATCATGATTATGTACGCGGGTTTTATCTGGATGACATCGTTTGGAAACGAAGAGCGCGTTACAAAAGCTAAAAAGACGATTCTCTGGGGCGTTGTAGGCATTCTCGTTATTGGAAGTTCGTGGACGATCGCAAGTTATGTGTTGAGTTTGGGCAGGAAGGGCGCCGGCGTTATTGGCGTTCCCGGCGTAGACGACGGTGGCGACGGGATTCCTCCTCCGGGCGGTGTTGCCGAGCAGTTTGCGCTTGACGATGTTGAAACCGGGCGGCCGAATCCTATAGAAGAACAAAGTGAAGATACGGATGAAACAAATCTTCCAAACGAAAACGTGTATTTATGCTCCGCGATTCAGGCGCGGTTTAATCACGCGGTTGACGCTAAGTCGTTTGAGAAATCAAAAAATGCGCTTGTTATTAAACAAAAACCCAAAGACACAGGCGATGATATTGACGACTGGACAACGGTAGATCAGTTGGCGATTCCGTCTTATCTGTGGACTCAAAGCGGGCAATACATTACTTTCGAACATCCGGGCGATGATAAAAATTTATTTGAAAAAGATACGCAATATGCCGCTGTATATCCGCGCGCTTTGACAGATACAGGAAACCCTCCATTTCCGCTTGCAAATTGCGCGGCGGTCGGATGCGATGCGCTTGAGCCAAATGGAGATAGAGTTGTATGGCGGTTTACAACTGGCTCTATAGCAGATCCATACGCCCCAGACTTAAACGATAAGACGACTTATCCCAGATACCCTGAAATTATTGAAACATCTAAAGATAAAAACGGGAATATATTAAAGACAATTAACACAGATGATCCATCATATCCCTCGCGTGGCGTTTCCCCTCGACCAACGATCGTGATTGTTTTCGACGAGCCGATTTTAGTGAATTCGGTTGTTGAGACAAAAGAAGTAACCTACAAAGTTAAAGACGAAAATGGAAATTCAAAAGAGATAACAGAGATGCGTACTGTGCCCAAACCAGTGTTTGAGCTTGGCGCAGTGCCGCTGAATAATATCGGAAATACAGTAAAGGAAAATATACTCTTTACACAAGATGACGGTAGTGAACCTCTTAAACTAGATGAAGGATTAGTTCTCATTGATCGCAATCATCTTGTCGCTCGCTTTGAGGATTATGGATATGGATCGCGTTTAGTTATACAACTTGGTCCCGAGGAGCCGAACTTGACAGCTAATCAGTGGTATCAAATAAAAATTGGCGATTATTATGGTGGCGATTATCCAGTTATTGTAGATCTGTGTGGTAATCAATTTCTTTGGAGAAACCATCAAGGTTTGCTTAGTCTTGAACGCCATTTTCATTTTCAGGTCTCTGGAGCCGTGCCGCGGTTAGACCCAACACCTCCCGATAATCTCTCTAAAGTTTGCTACCAGAATATCGCGGTCGGCGTTGTTTCAAACATTTCTCTGTACGATGTTGTGAAAGACAGTTGCTCGGTCGGGAGTGTGGATGGTAAAAACGGTTTTGTGACGGAAGGCATACTAACGCCTCCGGTTACTGGACGCTCTCTTAAAGTAGCAGAGAATAACGATCTTCCTGGCGATCCAGAGGAGCGCAAACTCATCACAAACTATGACCAGTATTGCCGCAAGTATTATTTTGAAACCAAAGATGCCGCGTTAAATTCAGATCAACTTTATAAAGCAGAAGTGAAAACGCGGTTTCCAGCCGACGACAATGGAACACTGCTAAATGCGGCGTGGTCGTTTACAACAGCCGCGCTTAATGAAAAGTGCGTGTATCCGCCGATTTTGGATTCTGTTTCGCCAATACAAGGCGCAGTAGGGCAATGTATAAACATTAAAGGCGAACACATTGACTATTTTTCAACCGATAAAATTCGGACCGATACGACAGGTTCACAAGAGATTATAGAATTGCAAAAAAAGAATCCGGATCAAAGCTGGACAAAATGCGCAGACATCAGCGAGTATATTGGCAATACCCAGTCGGTTCGCTGGAGCGACACGAGCGTGCTCACAAAAATGCAGGAAGGCGATACGCCGACGCTTCCGCCGGCATGCCCGGTTCCCGGCGTTAATGGCGAACCGTTTAGAATCGTTGAGCACATAGTTGACGACGCGAACAAACTTAACTTTTTCAGCACCGCAGTTGATTTTACTCTCACAAACGGCGCGGTTGGCCCTTGTCTTGAAGAGATACGACCGGATCATGATGTTTTTCGCGGCAATAACATAACTCTTACTGGTTCTGATTTTGGCGCGACGCCCGGGAGAGTTGTTTATCAGTTTAACGCAGACCCAACGATTGACAAAACATTTACGGATGATAATTCATGGAAAGATGCCGAGATCGTCTCAACAATTCCGTTTCCGTCAAACACAGGAGACGTGTATGTTGTTAATGCCGCCGGAGCGCGGAGCAACGGGAAAT
>CAYYGX010000040.1:0-9679 GCA_964471805.1 uncultured Gammaproteobacteria bacterium
GACCTACATTGTACGCTCGTATCGTTTCGCCACCGCCTCGCATGCTTCGCCCGGAGGAAAATCAGCGTGTTAATGACACGCTGAAAGGAATCAGTAATCTTGTAGATCGGCTGATGGAGAAAGAATAGCCGATCCACAAGATTGATAGAGACGCGCGTGAGACCAAAGCACTCACCGCGTCCTTTTTTGCTTACTGGCAACGTCCCGCGTTTATCTATAAATGAAACGCGCGTACGATTACCACACGCTTTGTACTTGATAATCAGTAACCAGTTTATCAGGTGTCAAAATTACCAAGTCATGAGCCCTAGCTTGGCACACAAGCATGCGGTCAAATGGATCGTTATGTAGTGGCGGGATTTTGAGCAGTTCATAAATAGCGCGGTCTTCAAGCGGCATCATTCCAATATCGTGCAGATAGCATTGTTTTGGAATAAAAGTATCCGGCGGTTCAGGGAGGGGGAGCCGCAACAACTGATATTTAAGCACCATTTCCCACACTGAAACAACCGAAAGGCGCACCTCATTGCGTTTATCTAAAAATAAATCGCGCGCTTTCTTTGATAAGCGCGGCGAGTCCTGAATAATCCACAAGAAAGCGCACGTATCAAGCAAGAGTTTCATTGGGGTTTATTAAAAGCGTTCGCGATCGTTTTAGGGAGCGGTTTATAAAACGACTCTGGAATATCAAATTTTTCTTGACACAATCCAACAGCACGATGCGCGGCCAGTTTTTGAATCGGGCGCAGTTCAGCCACCGGAAGATTGTGTTTGGCGATAATAACCACCGTTCCTTTTTGTACCAATGAGAGATAATGGGAAAGGTGCGTCTTCGCCTTATGAGTGTTGACGGTAATCATAGTATGGTTAAATATAAACTAATGTTTGGACTAAGTCAAGTAGAGAAACCAAGTGCATGAATTTTATACCATAGTCAAAAAAGCCTGCAAGATTTTTAACTTCCTTGCCTTTATCACCATTTCAGGCGCAATCTCTGCTTCTTCTATCCAGTCTCCTTTGGTTTCAGCTTTTGGGAAAGAAACTTCTTCAACGGTAAAACCACTAGATTCAAGCGCCCGACAATAATCTTCCTTTGTCCAATAAATATCTTCTATCACAAATGGATTTTCCCCTTTGATTATACACTTAGTGATGTCTCCACTTTTCAAATTTTTAAGATTTCCTGTTCGGCTCATGTGTTTGAAATCGTGTCCAAAAGCTTTTGGATTTGCAGTAACAAGCACAAAAACTCCGCCGTTTTTGACCACTCTTGCTATTTCCGTCATAGCTTTTCGCATATCGTCTACCGTTTTTATTTCCGGAAATGCGTAGAAGCTAAGAGCTCCATCAACAGAACTGTCAGCAAGAGGAATACGATCTGTAATGAGATGGAATTCTATACCGTCTCTTTGGTCGGCTTGCGCCAATGTAATCATCGTGTGGTTGTGATCAACACCTATCACCTTTTCAGCTCCTAAATTTTTCAAAAATTTTGCACTTCGTCCAGCGCCGCTACCAAAATCCAGAAATTTTTGTCCCCGAATGTCACCAAGCATTCTTTTTGTTTCGCAAAAAGCCAGATTATACGACGTGCCTTCAATACCGATTTCTCCGTAACTCATGGCGTTCTCTGGTTTGTATTCGTATTTTTTCATGATTTGAGCGAATTTTGGATGGACATGTAATGCATTTTTAAACAGCAACAATTTTTACAAACTTTCTCTTTCCAACCTGCGCTACCGTGCCGTCCCGCACGGCAATCTCTTGTTTCCATTCGTCAATCACAACATCGTCAATTTTCACGCCGCGCTGTTCAATGAGTCGCCGCGCTTCTGCTTTTGAAGAGGCAAGCCCAGTTTCAAGGAGAAAATCGCAAATAAGATAACGCGATTTTTTTATCTTAAATACTGATATATCGCTCGGCTTTTCTTTTTGCTTAAAAATTTTCTCAAATTCGGCCTCTGCTTCACGCGCGGCTTTTACGCTGTGATATATCGTAACAATTTCACGAGCCAGATGCGCCTTTGCGTCGCGTGGGTTTAACGAACCCTTTTTCATCTCACGATCCATCTCGGCGATCTCATTCATAGGAACATCGGTGCAGAGGGTAAAATAGTCAAGAATCACCGCGTCGCTTGCAGACATAACTTTACCAAACATCTCTTGCGCTGTTTCCATCACGCCGATGTAATTATTATATGTCTTGCTCATCTTGCGTCCATCGGTGCCAAGGAGAAGCGAGGTAGTGAGAATATCTTGCGGAGGTTGGACAAAATGCTCCTGCATGGTTCGCCCAACGAGCAAATTAAATTCCTGATCGCTTCCGCCAAATTCCACATCCGCCCTGATTGCGATAGAATCATATCCTTGCATAATCGGGTAAAGAAATTCTTGAATGCTTATGGGGCTTCCTTCTTTCATGCGGCGCTGATACATGTCGCGGTCAAGCATTTGCTGTACCGTAAAAATTCCAGTCCACTCAAAAATGTCGCGGAGCGTTGTTTTGTCAAACCATTCTGACTGATAAACAAATTGCGTTTTATCAACATCAAGGATTTTCACGATTTGTTTTTTATACGTTTTGAGATTTTCATAGACTTTCTCTTTTGTAAGAGGCTCGCGCATTTTGTCGCGGCCGGTTGGATCGCCAATTTGCGCGGTATAATCGCCAACAATAATAATAATCTTGTGTCCGAGTTCTTGAAACGCGCGAAGTTTCCGTATCGCCACCATGTGCCCGATGTGGAGATCCGCCCCGGTAGGGTCAATGCCAAGTTTCAGTCTCAATTTTTTACCGCTTTTAAGCGTTTTTTTGAAATGCTCTTTGACGATAATTTTTTCCACGCCGCGTGCGAGGAGTATATTGGTTTGTTCTAAAGAAGGTTTAGCCATAGGATATACGGATATGATACGAGCGCGCGAGGTTTTAGTCAATTCGCGCAGTCCTTGCTTAAATCGCGTTTACAGTATACGATTTTTTCAATGATATATATTTTTATCGGTATTTTGATTGGCGTCGGCATCTCGCTTCTTATTTTTTTCCTCACAAAGAAACTGCTTGATCGTCATGCAAAAAGCAGTTTTGATGATTTGTCGCGTAAAAGTTTGTCTGACCTCATGCCGTCTCTTCTTGACATTGCAAAGCGGGAACTTGGCACTGTGAGAGAAGAAATTGGAAAAGACGTGGAGCGGGAAAAAGGACATATTAAAGAAACTCTTGAGAAGCTTGAAGAAAACATCCGTCATCTTGAAGGTGAGCGGAATCGCCAGTTTGGAAACGTTGCAGAATCAATCAAACTGCATGGAGAGATTGCCGAACGACTCCGCGAAGAAACTGGCAATCTCACAAAGATATTGAGCGACAATAAACTGCGCGGCAAATGGGGCGAGAGAATTGCCGAGGACATTTTGCGCGTTGCTGGATTTATTGAAGGCGTGCACTACTTAAAGCAGACAAGCGGAGAGGCTGGCACAATTCCGGATTTTACAATTCTCTTGCCAAATAATCGCCTTTTGCACATTGATGCCAAATTTCCGTTTGCGAATCTTCAGGCGTATCAGACTACCAATAGCGCGCCGGAGAAAAAGCGATATATACAACAATTTGCAAGCGATGTGCGCGCGAAAATCAAAGAGGTAACGAGCCGCGCCTACATAAACCCGGATGAGGGCACATTGGATTTCACTGTGATGTTTGTGCCGTCAGAGGCGGTGTTTAGTTTTATGAATCAAGAATTAGTAGATGTGATTGACGATGGGCTTGGGAAAGGAGTGATTGTCAGTTCGCCCTCGTCGCTTTACGCAACCGCGCGGATTATAATGGAATCCCATCGGCATTTCGCGTATGAGAAGAATGTGCGCGATGTGATGGCGATTATTCACGGATTTATTGAAAATTTTCATCGTTTTCAGGATGAATTCAGCGAGTTTGATGATTATCTAAAAAAAATGCGGCAGAAGTACGACACAATCACAGAGACTCGCTATAAGAAAATGGGCGTTCAGATTCGCAAAATTGAGCAGATTGAGGGAGCGGGCGATACTCCATAATTATTGTTCGCTCATCTTATACACTAATCGCGCAAGAAGCGCCTCTTTAGAAGCGGCGCTTTTTTTTATACAACGATCGGTTTCAAGCAAATTTTCATAGAGCGCGATCGCGGCGCTTCTCGAAATCTGTCTTGCGAAAGTAAGCGCTTTTTTCACGGCAAATGGGTGTTCTTTAATTGCGCCAGCGATTTCCTCGGGCCTAGCGCGCGGATTTTCATCAAGGCAGGAGTTAATTTTCGTGATGATCCGCGCGTGCCTGTGGAGCATAGCGAGGATGTAGAGCGGTTCACTGCCGCGTTCCAAAAGGCGCGCGAGTATTGAAAGCGCGTCATGCGCGCGATGCTCGCTAATCGCGTCTGTCAGCTGGAAGATAGAATCGTTTATATCGCGCGGAGAAAGTTCGGAGAGAACATCTCTCGTAATATGGCGAGCTTCCGCGTGCAGTAATTTATTAAGTTCGGAGGCAAGAAGGAAACTGTCGGTTATCGCGCGCGCGAGTATTGAAAGCGCGTCAGGTTCAATCGTTTTCCCGGCGTTTGCAAGCTCACGCGCTATTGCATAGCACACCTCTTTTTGATTAAGCGGCATATGTTCCGGATAGTATTTTTCCCCCTCAAGAACTGTTGCCGCGATAAGTTCTTTTATAAGAGCGTGCTTTGTATCAAGAATGTCTCGTTCAAAAAAAATCACTCTGATCTGCGGCGCGGTAGCGAGAGATGTTTTGATAAGCGGCAGAAACTCGCGCAATTTTTGAATTCCCCCATCAGTAATCACATTTTTCAAGATTATCAATTTATCACTGGAAAAAAGTCCGTCTGTTTGAAGGTAGCGCCGCAGTGTATCGCAATGAGTCGTTTCATTTTCAAAAACAATGATTTCTCCGCGGATTTTTTCTGTAAAATCAAAGCGGATTTCCGCGAGTTTTTGAAGCGAGCGGCTCGTATCTTTTCCGTACAGGAGCATAATCATATCTTTGTTTGACACGTGAAAGAACTGAAGAGTATAATAGTGACTTAAGGCACTATAGTGCAAGTATGCATATTCTTGTCAAGCGCCGGCATATTAAAATAATGTTCAGAAAGCGTTCACTTTATCATTTGCGATAAGACGAACGTTGCTGAACAGTATAAACACGTATGACTAAAAGAACCATTCTTGTTATAGAAGATGAGGAACAGCTTATTTTAGCTCTAAAGCTGAAATTAGAAAAGGACGGATTCATCGTTGAGACGGCAAACGACGGAGAGCAAGGCATGACGAAAGCAAAATCCATAAAGCCGGACCTAATTTTGCTTGATCTTTTGCTTCCAAAAGTGAAAGGCGAGGAGATATTGCTGTATCTAAAGAAACATCCTGATCTTAAAAAAATTCCGGTGATTATTATTTCAAACTCCGGGCAACCGGTTGAGATCAAACAACTTATTGCAAACGGCGCAGATGATTATATTGTTAAAGCGGATTTTACGATTGACGATATTTTGGAGCGTATCTACAACTCGCTTACAAAATTAGAAGGCCGCCCCGATGTTCTAGTCGCCGAAGACGAGACGTTTTTACGCACTGTTCTCGCGAAAAAATTGCGGCTCATCGGATTTAGAGCGATAACCACAATGGACGGAGACATCACCTTAAAGACTATTCTTCAGATGAAGCCAAAGGTTGTTCTTCTTGATCTCCTCATGCCGGGGCTTTCTGGAATTGAGGTTCTAAACATGTTGTCGCGCGATTCCTCCTATGATAGGAGCGGGACCAAGATAATTATTTTATCAAACTACAGCGGCAAAGAACATGAGCCGATTATTGGAGAGATGACAGTAGGATATTTTATAAAGTCAAATTTTGATATTGACGATATTGTGGCGAAGGTTAAAGAATTGCTTTCAAACCAATAACCTGTGCAAAAAAAACTCGCTCTAATTTTTTCTCTTACCATCATTATAGTTTCGGTGGCGGTTTCTTTCATAAGTGTTCGGCTTTATAGCGCGCGCGTGATTAGCGAGATGGAATTTCGGCTTCTGCAGGCAAAAGAGAGCGTGAATCAGTATTTTCAAGGAAAAGGAAGGGAAGCCCTTGGCATGTCGGTTGTACTTGCGAAAGAGAATGCGTTTGTCCGACTCGTGATGCTTGGGAGTTTTTCGACGGAAGAGGCTGATAAAGAGATGAAAGAATGGAAACGCACATTTGGCGCCGATTATTTTGAAATTTCAGGAAGCGATGGACATTCTATTATTCAAAGCGACGATTATAAAACGAGCGAACGGGACGTTTCATATTATCCAAAGACAGCTGTTGCGGGAATTGAAGTGTTGAATGACAGAATCCTTCTTTCAGGTGTCGCGCCTATATTTGATGACATAGAACAAACGTCTACTCTTTTCGGGCTAACTGATGAAGAAATCGCGCTATATTATAATAAGCCGCCGCGTTTTTTAGGTATTATAAAATCTTCATTTGTTCTTGATGAAGGCGATTTAGCGGAGATAAAACGCAGTACTGGACTAGACATCCATGTGACTTTTCCGGAATCAGCGGCGCCTCTTACGACATTTCCAAAAGGCATCGTTGACACTAAAAAATTTCAAGTTCTGTCGTTTAAGCTTGAAAATAACTCTGGAGAAGAACTCGCAACAGAAGTAACGCTTGGGCTTCCGATCAGCTTTTTTGATGAGGCAAACAGACGTATTCAACGCGCTATCGGTTTTGCAACAGTTGTAATGATCCTTTTTGGAATCGGATTTCTTATCATTCTCAATAGGTTTTTGATCATCAAACCGCTTCGCGCAGTGATTGAAGGCGCGCGGCAAATCGGCGGAGGAATGTTAGCGTATCGTATCAAAATTAAAAACAGGGACGAGATCGGCGAGGTCGCGCGTTCATTTAATAAAATGGCCGATGACCTGGAAGCTCGCGAGCGCGAGATCGCCGAGGAGCGGGACAAAACGAAACTCATCGTCAACGAACTGGATGACGCAATCATTGTGTATGATACAGAATATCGCGTTCTTCTTATGAATCCTAAAGCTGAACGACTGCTTGGCGTAAAGGAAAAAAATATTCTCGGCCGTTCTATTATTGAGCACGGCGGCGGAGGGGATGGACGATTCGCGCTTCTTTACCGGATTATCGTCTCGCCATCAAAAGGCAGACGGAAAGAGGAGATTCGTCTTGGTGAGACTGGCGAGAATGTGCTTGAAGTAACGACCATTCGGCTTCCGCAAACAGAAAACGGACATGCCAGGTTTATCAAAGTTTTGCATGACGTTACGCGCGAGCGCGAGATTGAACACTTAAAATCAGAATTCGTTTCAATCGCTTCGCACCAGCTACGAACCCCATTATCAGGTATAAAGTGGATGGTAAAGATGGTGCTTGATGGAGATGTCGGGGCATTAAACGATGAGCAGGCTGATTTTTTGCATAAAGTATACGAGAGCAATGAGCGAATGATTCACTTAGTAAATGATCTTCTGAATGTGTCGCGGATTGAAGAGGGGAGAACCACTTTTACGTTTGTGGAGTTCAATATCGCCGCGCTTTTAAGAGACATTATTGATGCTGATTCTCCAGTGTTTGCCAATAAAAAATTGACTTTTAAGACAAATCTGAAAGAGGCTGGCGAAATTATCGTAAAAGGCGATCAGGAAAAAATTTCTCTTGCGCTCACAAATCTTATAGATAATGCCATTAAGTATACGCCTTCAAAAGGCGCGCTTTCGGTTATGGTGAACAGCGCGGATGGCGGCGCCGAAATCGTTATTTCCGACACTGGCATTGGAATCAAAGATGATGATCAGAAAAAATTGTTTAAGAAATTTTTCCGCGCCGAGAGCGCGTCAAAAGTTGAAGGAACAGGTTTAGGTTTGTTTATCGTAAAAAATATCATCACAAAACATAAAGGGAAAATTGCTGTTGAATCCTCGCTTGGCGAAGGAACAACGTTTCGCGTATGGTTGCCGGGGTGAATCGTATTATAAAGAATTAAAAATTATCCACACCATACCCCTTGCTATACCCCATTTTTCGTGTTATAATGACAAGCGTCATCCAAAAAAGATGACGCCAAAGGTCAAAAATAAAAACAAAACATTGCGTGCTCTGCGGTATAAAAAGCTAAAAACAAATTGTTTTTATACTGTAGCGGCATTTGACAATTAAAAATATGGCCGCGTATATTGAAACAATTGACTCTGCGGTCCAAGAGTATACTGATCATGCATTTGTGCATGCCAGCTTACTCGGAGTCGCGAGTATCATGTCTTTACTCGCTTTCGGAGCTGGACTGCTTGTCGGTTAACGACGCGCAGATGCATGAGTCTGGTCCTATCTTAAAGGACCGGAACCACATAAATCCCCCCAATCTTCTCGGGGGGATTTTTTATTGACACGCGCGCCTGTTTTGCGTACCATTTTTTCATATGAACCGAATCATTATTTTTGACACCACGCTTCGCGACGGAGAGCAGTCACCGGGCGCGAGCTTAAACAAAGAGGAGAAAGTCGCAGTCGCTCTTCAATTAGAGAAACTCGGCGTTGATATTATTGAGGCGGGCTTCCCGATCGCCTCTCCTGACGATTTTAACGCGGTGCAAGAGATCGCGCGTTTAGTAAAAAGAAGCAGTATATGCGCTTTGGCGCGCGCATTAGACAAAGATATAGACACCGCGTATCAAGCGATCAGGGATGCCGAGTCCCCTCGCATTCACACCTTCATCTCAACTTCTTCGATTCATCTTGAATACGGCATGAAGAAATCGCGGGAAGAAATTATAGAAATGACGCGAAAGGCGGTTGCGCGAGCGCGCGGGTACGTGGAGGATGTGGAGTTTTCAGCCATGGACGCTTCGCGGACGGATATAGAGTATCTCTGCAGAGTGATTGAGATTGCGATTTCCGCGGGCGCAACGACGATCAATATTCCGGACACAGTCGGATGCGCAGTTCCCAGTTGCTGGTATGAGTTTATCCGCGGAATTCGCGCGCGAGTTCACAGATTTTCGGATGATATCGTTTTAAGCGTTCATTGTCATGACGATCTCGGGCTTGCAACCGCAAACGCGCTTGCCGCGATTGAAGCTGGCGCCAAACAGGTTGAGTGCACGATAAACGGGCTTGGCGAGCGAGGAGGCAACACCGCGCTTGAAGAAGTGGTGATGGCGCTTAAAGTGCATCATGAACATTTCAAAAAAGACACGCGCATCAAAACGCGCGAGATTTATCAAACTAGCCAGCTTGTGTCGCAGTTGACAGGCATTGCGGTTCAGCGCAATAAAGCGATTGTTGGGAAAAACGCCTTTGCCCACGAGAGCGGCATCCATCAGGACGGAGTTCTTAAAAAACGCGAGACGTTTGAAATTATGCGCGCCGAGGACGTAGGATGGCCGTCCAACCGCATTGTTCTTGGCAAACACAGCGGCAGGCACGCGATTGGCGCGTGTTTAGAAGCGCTCGGGGTGCATCTTTCAAAAATACAGATGGAGCGGTTTTATGTTGAGTTTAAAAAAACAGCGGATAAAAAGAAAGAAATTTCCGATGATGACCTTTGCGCCCTCGCGCGGGCGGTTTTGAAAGAAGAAGTTATAGACGATTTAGATGAATATGAGGTCATTTTTGACGCGGACAGAGATAATGG
>CAYYGX010000040.1:9780-10035 GCA_964471805.1 uncultured Gammaproteobacteria bacterium
GATATATTAGGAATGGACATTATAAAGGTGATAGAGGAAATAGATGGATAAGATAAAAATTTTTTAGGATTATTTTTTGGTATAACGAGAACAATGATTTTGAGGTTGTAAAGATAGAGTATCGCAAGGAAAGCACATATAAAGATTTATAACCTTGAATTACGAAATGCATTTTTCTGTCATTGCGAGGAGGCATCAGCCGACGAAGCAATCTCTTGTTTAAGCAGTAAATCAGATTGCTTCGCTCCCTTTGGT
>CAYYGX010000041.1:0-9938 GCA_964471805.1 uncultured Gammaproteobacteria bacterium
CGCTTCGCTCCTCGCAATGACAGTGGCTTAAAATGAGGTTTTCGGATTCACGTTACTTAATGGTTACTTTCGCTCCAGCTGTTTCCAGTTCTTTCTTCATTTTCTCTGCCTCCTCTTTTGAAACGCCCTCTTTGACGACTTTCGGCGCGCCGTCAACTAAGTCTTTCGCGTCTTTTAACCCTAAACTAGTTACCGCCCTAACCGCTTTAATGACTCCGATTTTATTTGCTCCGGCATCAGTCAACTCCACTGTAAAGGATGTCTGTTCTTCTTTCTCTTCTTCATGGGATGATGCCTGCGCGGCTGGCGCTCCAATGGAAACAACTGGCGCTACAGCCGAAACACCGAACCGTTTTTCCAAAACCTTCACAAGACGAGAAGCCTCAAGCAAGGAAAGTTTTTCCAGTTTTGAGACGATATCCGAAAATTCTGCTGGAATTTCGGCTGAATCATCTTCCCTGAAAGCTTTCACGGCTTGTTTATTTGTATCGGACATATATATTTAAAGTGAATCATGAATCATGAAATTATATTATAACTCATGCTCCATTATTCTTTTTTAATTTGACTTAAAACACTTATAACGTTCCGCGGATTTGCCTCTAAAACTCCCACAAACTGCGTGATCGGCGCAGAAATTGCGCCAAGCAATCGCGCCATAAGCTCTTCTCGCGATTGCAAACTTGCAAGCTCTTTTATTTCCGCATCCGCGATAATGCGCCCGTCAAGCATCCCCAAGCGAATTTTTAACCCGTCATACGCTTTCAGAGATTTAATAAAAACTTTTGCCGGCGCGATTTCATGATCTGATGTCGCAACCCCAAGGTTTCCTTCCCATTCAGCGATTCCGCCATCCGTAACACTCATACCTTTCAGCGCTTTCTCAAGCAGTGTTTTCTTAAAAACAGAAAAGAAAACACCGGCTTCCTTAAGAGACATGCGGAGCGCCTCTTGATCGCTTATACTCATGCGAGTAAATGTGGCAAACACTGTTGATTTTGCGTTCTTAAGCCGTTTCTGAAGAATGGTCAGCGCTTGTTGTTTTTGAGCTTTTGTTTTTGCCATATTGATAAATAAAAACGGGCTTTGATACCCGCTCTGACAGTTAAAAGATATTAAACACTAATCTTCACTTTTGTTAGGTGTTTATTATCCTCGGCGCGTATAGTTTAATCCCCTATAGTTAGGGAACGCGCTGTCTTAGGGAATATCGCCTGACTGCCGGTCATGCCAGGTGTATGGATACTAACCTATCTCTAAATAAACGTCAATAGAAACTATCCTACTTTTTATACCTTGTTTCCAAATACTCAATAATCTTCTCATCATCATCCGCGATCATCACTCCGCGCTCTTTGTCAACCAAAACCGGCACAAATCGCTGACCGGAAATTTTTTGGAGCTCATCGCGGCTCTCGCGGTCGCGCGGCACATTGTGAATGATATATGAAATTCCAAGATCAGTCATCTTTGCCCGCACGCGCTTACAATAAGGGCATTCTTCAAATTGGTAAAGTTCTAACATAAGTGCAATTACGAATATAATTTCTCCACTAAATCAGCGCTATTTGGACCCATAGTCCGTAATATCGCTTTTGTATGTTCTCCTACCATCACGCGTTGCCCTTCTTTTAACTGTGTATGAGAGAGATTGCCCGCAACGCCCCATTCCGGCACCGCGATATTATTATCTTCTGCCAAGGATTTTGCCACTAACTGTATTGCTGTATCATCTGCCTCTTCGTCGCCAAAATTTGGCAATATCTCTGTTTTTGCGATCGCCAACAAACTATCTGCGCCGCCTTCCAGGAGCTCGTATAGTTTCGGCTCATCTAAACCCGGATACTGGATTTCCGGCTCGTCCGGCGATTCAAACTGCCGCGCTCCCGAAACGGCAGATTTAAGGTGAGATATTTTATCACCTAATTCAATATTGGGTATCCCAGCTTTTAACAAAAGCCCAAAGGCGACGATCTTTGCCACACGTCTCCACTGATCTTCCATTGATCCAAAGTAACGTAAAACTTTCTCGCCAGCTAATCCGGATCGTTTGAGCGCGGCGCGAAAACGTCCTTCTACCGCTTCAGGGGCAATGTCCGCCTCGCTCTCGCCGCCTGCATGTTTCTTTTCGCTTTCCGCCATAACCTCCTCTACCGCTTGCGAAACAGTTTCTGCCGCTTCACCCGCTTCCGCCTCGCTCATATCGGCAAGATCCAACTTTTCCAAAACCATATACTGGATTTCTTTGACGATCACGTCAAATTTCTTTATTTCCCCTTTTTGCGCACGAAGCGCGGCGAGCAAAAAAAATTTGCTCGCGTCCTCCGGCAACCATTGGCCTGGAACATCGCCGCCGGCATAACCATCTCCGGCTGTTTGCGGCAAATACTCACGCGGCGTTTTCAGCCGCCCCCGATATTCGCCATACCGCCCTTTTTCAAACGCGAGCCCAAACTCTTCAAGCACAATTTTGTCCTCCGCGATATATGGCGCACATTCCGCCTCGTGCTCTTTAATGATGTCAGACAAGCTCCGCTCCCGTTCTTTTGGATCTGCATATTTCCCTCCCACCAAATTCCCTTCTTCGTAGCGAGGAATGTCCCACCACAAATCAATATACTTCTTCCTTACTCCAACGCGCGTCTCCGGCCTAATCCTCTCGGATTGATAACGTTTTGACTCTGACATAAATGATGCGTGTATCTGAAACCCATAAATCTTAAATACTTACTTAAGAAATACGGACCGCAAGACACACTTTTAATAACCCACAATCACCATCTTTACCTCCGGAAACATCTGCCGGAGCCTGGCTTCAACGCCCATGTGGAGCGTAATTGAGGAAAGGGAACAGCCAACGCACGCGCCGTCAAGCGCAACTTTTACAGAATACCCACCTTCTTCGCGCGGTTCAATCCCTAGCAGATGAATATCGCCGCCGTCCAGTTGTATCTGCGGCTTAATAGATTCGCGGAAAAAACTCTCAATTTTATCTTTTAGATTCTGTTCCTGCATATTTTAACTTTTCATCCAAACTTTTCCACACTCTTCATAATATCCAGGTTCATTATATCATGTTCCACGACCGCGTCATATGGTCCGGATAACTGGTCAAGTTCGTCCGCATAAGTGGCGCGCTCTTCCTGATAAAAGAGTCCGATCGGAATTTTTGGCCCCCACTCAAGCGCGCGCGGAAATGCTTGTTCCTTATCACGCGCGGTATACCCTTCCACGTCCTCTAGTTTATACACGCGCTCCTTAAACCAGTCATAAGTGTTTTGATTATTAAAAGTAACGCACGGCTGAAAAATATCAATGAGCGCAAACCCGCGATGTTTTATGCCGCCGATAATCAATTCTTTCAGATGATTGACGTCTCCTGAAAATCCTCGCGCCACATAAGTGCAGTCGCTTGCAAGCGCGAGCGCGATCGGGTTAATGGGACGCTCAATCACCCCGCATGGAGTTGATCTTGTTTTAAATCCATGTTCTGAAGTCGGCGATGTCTGCCCAGTTGTCAATCCGTAAATCAAATTATTGTGCACAATATATGTGATATCTAAATTCCGCCGCATCGCGTGAATAAAATGCGATAAGCCAATACCGTATCCGTCTCCATCTCCTCCTTCTGCAATCACGGTAAGCGCGGGGTTAACGAGTTTTGCCGCGGTTGCAACAGGAAGCGCGCGCCCATGAAGCGAATGAACGCCATAAACATTTACCCAATTACTCATATTTCCAGAGCACCCGATCCCCCATACGGTAAAAATTTGATACGGGGGAATTTGAAGAGCCACAAGCGCCTGCTTTAACGCCATAAATATAGCAAAGTCCCCGCACGCAGGACACCATGTAGGTTGCATGGCATTGTTGTAATCGGCAAATGTTAGCGGTTGTGATGTTGTTTCTGACATATTACTTTGACACTGCCTCGAAAGCTTTCGGGGTTCAGGGTTGAATCTTTTCTATAACTTCCTCCACAAAAAACGGCCGTCCGTCATACTTAAAAAATGTCTCATCGCACCTATAGCCTGTTTTCTCATAAAGATAACTGTAAAATAACCCGTCGTAATTGGCCTCAATGCAGATTGAATGTTTAATCTTCTCTAATTCTTTTTGCACAATTTTTGTGTTCAATGGATAAAGATGATTAAAATGCAATACATTAACCTTCTTTACATACTTCAATACTTCTTTGGCAACGCCTTTTGTTGAACCCCAGCACACGATTGTTTTTTCCGCTCGCTTTGGCCCATACCATAAAGGAATCCCTCCATTCCCATCTTCAACAATCATTTCCAGTTTTTTCATGCGTTTTTCCATCTGCTGTATGCGGTTTCCGTCATCTTCTTCAGAGTAACCGTACTCATCATGCTCATCGGAATTTGCCAAAAACAAATGCCCTTTTGTGCCAGGAATCGCGCGAGGCGAAACGCATCCGCCTATTGGATCATATCTCTTGTACGGCTTGTTCCAAAGTTCAGACGAAAGGTTTCCTTGGTCTTTCGGGCGGATGATGGCCCCGCGGTCAATCGGCTTTTTCACTATAAAATCGCTTGCTAAAAGAGTAAATAAGCAGTCCGCAAGATATGTGTCGCTTAAAATAATAACCGGAATCTGATAGCGATCCGCAAGGTTAAAGGCGCGATAGGCAAGCTGAAACGCCTCTCCAGCATCACCTGGCGCAAGAATAATTCGCGGAAACTCGTCTTGAGAGGCGTGCATTACAAAACGCAAGTCTCCCTGCCCTGTCCATGTCGGCATGCCGGTTGCGGGGCCGGAACGAGTGCCAACATATACCACAAACGGCGTCTCAATGATTGCGCCAAAGCCCAAACCTTCAACCATAAGAGCGAATCCGCCGCCGGAGGTTCCGCACATTGCCCGAGAGCCAGCAAGCGAAGCTCCGATCACCATATTTATAGCCGCGATTTCGTCTTCAGTATGCTTGACGATAATTTTGTACTCATGCTCCTGCGCCGCCATTGTATGGAGGATAGATGAAGCAGGCGTCATTGGATAGGCCGCGTAAAATTTCAATCCGGCTTTCAGCGCGCCAAAACAAAGCGCGTCGTTTCCGGTCATAAGAACATATTTTTCTTTTTGAGTTTGTAAGCCCATTGCAATTTTCACCCTAAAAACTTTTAGGGTTGGAATTTAATGCGTGTAGCGCCTCGCTATATCCCGCTTCAAGCACTTTTTGATTAGCCTGCAGAATCTCCGCTCCTTTTCGCCCGAGCGTGTCTTCAAGAACGCCTTTAGCGATTTCAAGGAGCGACTGGCATTTTTTCATTCGTTTCTCAACTACAGCCAGGGCAGAGCCGACCGCAACTGTATTCCGCATCACTTTACTGCCTCCAATATCTTCCGCGATTTTCTCAAATGCGATCGGAATAGCAAGTATATCATCGCGCAGGCGCGTCTCTTTTTTTGCTCGCGCAATTGTGTGTGTACCTGTTAAAGGCGGAATGCGTTTCGTGTCAAGCATGCCGTTTTCCGTAAACTTAACGGTAACAGAATCATAAATAATAGTCCCGTCTTTCTTGAGCTCATTTTGATTAAAAACAATAGTGTTCGTATTCAACGCAACAAGCTGATCCAGAAGGCGGTATACAGCGTCAACTTGTCTATAATCTACAGCAACCTGCATTGTATTGTGCCCGCCTCGGATAAGCGAGGGATATTCACGGTACACGCAAACAAAAAACCCCGCGCGAAGAAGAGTTTTTGCAAAAATAGGACCCGCGGTATTCATGATACCATATCCGGCCTCGCCGCCGATCTTCCAATTGTAAAGGATAGTGGGCAATTTTAAATCTTGCCTGTCGGAAGACAAGCTTTTAATTTTGAATCTCAACCCCCATCTGCCGCGCTGTGCCGGCGATGGTCATCACCGCAGACGCGATATCTTTAGTATTTAAGTCCTGCATTTTCTTTTTTGCGATCTCCTCAAGTTGCGCTTTTGTAATTTTCCCGACTTTGGTTTTATGCGGCGCCGGAGAACCCTTCTGAATTCCAAGCGCTTTTTTGATAAGTTCAGCCGCAGGCGGGGTTTTCAGCTTAAAATCATACGTCCGATCCTCGTACACGGAGATCACTACCGGGATGACATCGCCCTTTTGATCCTGTGTTGAGGCATTAAATTTACTGCAGAACTCCGCAATGTTTAACCCGTGTTGTCCGAGCGATGGACCAATCGGAGGCGCGGGATTTGCCGCTCCGCCTATAATTTGAAGTTTAATTGTTGTTTTAAGTTTTTTTGCCATAACACTAAGGTAATTACAACTTCTTAATCTGCAAAAAGTCCAGTTCCACCGGGGTTTCGCGGCCGAAAACCGTGATAAGCACACGCACTTTCCCGTGTTCAATGTCAACATCCTGCACTTTTCCGTCTTGATCCTTGAACGGACCATCAATCACTTTCACAGGATCTCCGGACTCAACATCAATCTTAAACTTTGGTTCGTTTAATCCAATACGTTTTTGGATGACATTAATCTCTTCTTCAGAAAGAGCTGTAGGGGTTACACCGGTTCCGATAAAACCTGTAACGTTCGGGGTATTTCGCACAACATACCACGAATCGTCGGTAACCGCCATCTCAACAAGCACATAGCCTGGAAATATTCTCTCGCGCACCTTTTTGCGTTTTCCATGCTTGATTTTGATTTTCGTCTCTTTTGGTACGAGCACATCAAAAATTTTCTCCTGCATGCCAAAAGATTCAACCCGCTGACGCAAAGTTCGCGCAACGTTATCCTCGTATCCGGAGTATGTATGAATTGCGTACCACCGCTTTCCTTGTGAGATCTGTTTTGCCATAATGAATTTATACCACGCGCTCTAATGCGAGCGTAAAAATATAGTCCAAAAGCCCAAGATATGCCGCAATCGCAAGCGATATAATAACGACAAGGATTGTTTTTTGCAATGTCTCATGACTAGAAGGCCATGCGACCTTTTTCAACTCCTCAAGCGCATGCTGAAAATAGTTCAAGACTGAATCTATCATAAACAAAAAAAACGCTTAATCACGATTTCTCCCGCACTATAGCTATTTAGAGACATTGTGTCAAGAAAACACGAGCCGCTGTTTTCTCCGCGCAAACTCCTCTTTTCTCAATTTCTCCCGTTTGTCGTACTTTTTCATTCCGCGAGCAATGCCGATTTCGCACTTCACAAGATGCCGATTTGTATAGAGCCGCAACGGAATAATTGTTATTCCTCTTTCATTAAGCTTGCCGGAGGCAAAGCCGAGTTCCTGTTTTGTAAGCAAGAGAATGCGTTCCTGATACGGGTTATATGCCCTTTGTTCGCGTTTTGCCGGCGCATAAGGGGCGATGTAAAAATTTTTCAACATTATATGCGCTCCGTCCGCGCTTAAACTGCAATAAGCGCCGACAAAATTAACCCGGCCTGTTTTACAGGATTTCACCTCTCCGCCGGTTAGCACAATACCGGCATTCAAACGCTTAATAATTTGGTATAAACGAACGCTATGTTTATTTATAATTTCCATAACCCTCACTCTATCATAACCCTTGACTTTCTGCTAGATTCAGCTACTATACGCCGTTGCTCTCTAAAAACTCTCGGCCTCTTGTCCGTCTTAGCGCGAAAGTATGGGATATCCCTCCTTAATTCCATCCAAGTAGCTTGACTAAGCCGGACAAGAGACAGAGGGTTTTTTATTATTTTACTGTTGCATTCTTCCGAAAAATTTCTATACTATAATCTATTTGAAACACGCATGAATACACAAAATTTCTTCCTAAACGCCTTAAATCACATAACCGCGCTTACTCCAAAAACGCTATTTGCGCTTATGGAACGTTTTGAATACGATGCCAAACGCCTGTGGGAAGTTCCGTTTAGTGAATTGTCCTTCATTGGTTTACCTCGTGAAACTGGAAAAAAATTAAACGAGGAGCGCAAAAAAATAAATCCTGAAAAAGCTTGGAGCGATCTGCAAAAACATCATATAGAAATCATGATCCATCCTGGGCTAAATAAAGATACCTCGCCAAGAACGCCATACCCTGAACTTTTAGTCCAGATCGCGGAACCACCGCCGGTGCTCTATTATAAAGGAACGCTTGAGTTTGAACGTCATCCTCGTCTTGCTGTTGTTGGATCGCGTAAATGCACGCATTACGGCAAGCGAGTTACAGAAGATATTGTCGCAACGATTGCGCTTCATGATATTGTAATTGTAAGCGGCCTTGCAATTGGCATTGATAGTTACGCGCACATCTCGGCTCTCAAAGCCAAGAAACCAACTGTTGCAGTGCTTGCAAACGGTTTGGATCGCATATATCCAAGTATGAACACAAAAATTGTTCAGGAAATTCTTGAGCATAATGGAACGCTACTTTCTGAATTCCCGCCTGGGATCCCTCCGGAACGGTATCATTTTCCGCGACGAAACCGCATTATTTCCGGACTTGCGCAAGCTACGCTTATTGTTGAGGCAAACTTAAAAAGCGGCTCGCTTATCACTGCATACCGCGCTCTTCATCAAAATCGAGACGTATTCGCGATTCCAGGAAACATTTACAGTCCTCAATCAGAAGGAACTAATACTCTTATTAAAGAAGGGGCAAAAATTATCCGACGAGCCGAGGATATTTTGGAAGAATACGGCATTGCTTTAATGCCTAAACAAGCAGAAAAAACTGTTCTTGAAAATAAAGAATCGGTTACCCATTCATCTCTTGAACAAAAAATATACGAAGTCCTATCTCTTGATATGCCGATTCATATTGACGATATCATAAAAAAAACCGCTCATGCCCCGCGCGAGGTAAATTCTGCTTTAACTATAATGGAGCTTGCCGGACGCATAGAAAACGTAGGAGGCGGGCAGTATATATGCCTATGAATGCGCCACTATTCCTTGAATCGCTTTCAAACCTTCCTAATGCCGACTATATGCTTTCTCTTAGGGAACGAAACCCGGCGTATTTTCTGAAACGCGCGCAATGGCTCTTGAAAGAGAAATCTGAAATTTCAAAGTTTCTGCGAAAAACAAAAATTATTCACATCACAGGGACCAGCGGCAAGGGAACGGTCGGCGCTCTTCTTCAGAGCATCCTCGCGCATGCCGGTTATACTGTCGGTTTTTATAATTCTCCGCATGTCAGTCAAGTATACGAACGAATACGCGTCTCAAAGATCGATCGTCATAAAAACATTGTATTAACACAGACGATTCCGCCGCATATTTTTGAAAACTTTGTTCAACAACTAAAACCCGCTCTTGCAAAAGCCATTATTAAAAGCCCTTACGACATGCCATCGTATTTTGATATTTTGTTTGTACTTGGACTGTTATATTTTCAAAAAATACGCGCTCATTGGATAATTATTGAAGTTGGTTGCGGAGGAAGATATGATTCAACAAATATCATTAAAACATCCGACTTGTCTCTCATCACCACTATCGGCGATGATCATGTTAATTTAATCGGCCCGCGCTTAACTGACATCGCTTATGAAAAAGCAGGAATCATAAAATCGCGAGGGATAGTAGTTGTAGGTCCTTATATAAAAGGAAAGGTGCTATCTCTCATAAAACAAGAAGCGGAGAAAAAAAAGGCGGATTTGTATCAACCGCCTATGCCAAAAAAAGGCCATTCCGATGAAAACTTAGCTATCGCCAGTTTTACGGCAAAATTATTAAAAATTAACCATGCGATCATTGAACAAGGCATCAGGCAATATACTCCGCTTCCAGGACGCTTTGAAATTATCGCTCTCAATCCGACTATAATTCTTGACGGCGCTCACAATAAAGACAAAATGACGTATCTCATTGATGCGCTAGAGCCATTTTTTAAAAGGGCTGATAGAAAATTTCTGATTTTTGCGGCAACCGGAACTAAAGACTGGCGCGCCATGCTTTCTCTTCTGATACCATGTTTTGACAAAATATATCT
>CAYYGX010000042.1:0-1840 GCA_964471805.1 uncultured Gammaproteobacteria bacterium
GCAAGGCGTTAAAACTTTCAGCGCTGATAAACGAATTAAACAAAATCGGCGGGCATAACGGCGTTGGCATTGTTACATTGATTGAGGATAGGCTCGTTGGCTTGAAAGTGCGCGGTGTCTATTGGGGTCCAGCCGCGCATATCATTATAGAAGCGCACAAGAACTTGGAAAAACTCGTTTCAACGAGGGAAGAAAACGAATTTAAAACGCTCGTTGACACAAAATGGGCGTACTTATGCTACGGCGCGAAATGGTTTGATCCGCTTATGGACAACTTGAACGCATTCACTGACAAGATGAATGAGAAAGTGAGCGGTATTGTAAAACTCAAACTGTATAAAGGAACAGTAACAGTTGTTGCGGTTGAATCAAAAAATAGCTTGTTTGACGCAGACTTGGCGACATTCAATAAGTCAACCGCCTTTAATCAAAACGCCTCCGCGGGGTTTATAGAGATTTATAACCTCCTTGCAAAAACCGCGCGGGCGATCAAACAGAAATGAAACATAAACCAGCACTGAAAAAATTATGGGGAGGAAATTTTAAAAAACTCCCCTCACGCGAAGTTTTAGAGTTTACGTCAGGATCGGATGTGAAAGGCAAAAAACCGTATGATGAGCGGCTCCTTTTTTATGACATTCAAGTAAACAAAGCGCATGCGCGGATGCTCGGCAGGCAAGGCATTATTTCAAAAAGCGACACGGCGGCAATTTTGAAAGCGCTGAATACTATTGATCTTGTTGGCTTTAAGCTTGATCCCGCAATGGAAGATGCGCATAGCAATATAGAGCAGTATGTGATAAAAAAATGCGGAATTGCTATTGGAGGCAAGCTCCATACCGCGAGATCCAGAAACGATCAATCTGCAACAGTGATGCGCTTGTATATGAAAGATCAGGCAGAAAAATTTATAAAGGATATGCGTCTGCTCATATTGGTTTTGCAAAAGTTTTCAAAAAAGCATTGTGCAACGAGTATGCCCGGATTTACCCATCATCGCCCCGCAATGGTTACAACTTTGGGCGTTGTGTGCGGCGCATGGAAAGAGGGCTGTATTCGGGATACAGTGCGTTTCTCGCAATGGCTCGCGCTTTATGACAAAAGCCCGCTTGGGTCTGCCGCCGGGTATGGCACGAGTTTTCCTATAGATCGGGCTTATACCGCGCGACGCTTGGGGTTCAAAGAGACGGAGCCAAACATTTTAGATCCAATCACCAACCGGGGCGAAGCCGAGACTGCATTGGTGTTTGCCATTGCGTGCTTGATGAAGCATTTTTCTCAAATCGCGCAGACGCTTATTTTATGGTCTATGCCGCAGTTTTGCTATATTGTTTTGCCTGATGAATTTTGCGCCGGCTCTTCCATGATGCCGCACAAGAAAAACCCCGATGTGCTGGAAGCGATAAAAGCAAAGGCAGGGTATGTATACGGGTTGCTTCAAAGTTTATTTTCTATTAACACAAGCAATCTTATTGGCTATAACCGCGATATGCAATGGACAAAGTACGCGGTGATGGACGCGGTCGATGAAACACTGCCGTCAATCGGAATACTTGGAGAGCTCTTGAATGGCATGATCATCAACACAAGCGCGCTTGAAAAAGTTTGCAAAGAATACGAGGTGAATATAACTCATGCGCTTGAACTGGAGGTGCAAAAGACGAGAAAATCGTTTCGGGAAGCGAAAAGAAGCGTGGAAGGTTCGTTGCGTTTACCGCAAACATGATGATGTGGGCGTTTTATGCCGCAGATGAAACTGGTATTTACGAGCTCACAAACGTATTTGACGCAGTAGTATCTTTTATGTATACTAAAAATAAGGATTCTTTATTAAAAAATT
>CAYYGX010000042.1:1850-9912 GCA_964471805.1 uncultured Gammaproteobacteria bacterium
ACATATATCAAACGCCCCCTCTATCTTGATAAAATCCGTCCTTTTATGGATAAGGATATTATTAAAGTTATTGTCGGACAGAGAAGAGTGGGAAAAAGTTATTTGCTTTTTCAAATAATGGATGAGATTAAAGCGAAGCGCGAAGCCGCGAATATCATTTATATCAATAAAGAGTTAAGCGAATTTGATGATATCAAAACGCACCGAGACCTTTTGGGATACAGAAAGCAAAAAAAATTATGTATTTATTGACGAAATACAAGACGTTGATTTATTTGAAAAAGCCCTGCGGAGCCTTCAGTCCGAGGGGAGCTATGACATTTACTGCACCGGGAGCAATGCCAATTTATTATCAGGGGAACTCGCCACCTATTTAAGCGGGCGTTACATAGAAATTAAAGTATTCAGTTTGTCGTACGCAGAGTTTTTGACATTCCATAAATTAAGCGAGAATCAAGAATCATTCCTCCGCTACATCAAATATGGAGGATTGCCGTACCTAATCAATCTGGAATTAACCGATGATGTGGTGTACGATTATTTAAGAAGTGTTTATAACACTATTCTTCTCAAAGACGTGGTGTCAAGATATAAAATCCGCAATGTTTCTTTCTTGGAAAATTTGATTGGATATCTAGCCGATAACGTAGGCAGTCTGGTTTCAGCAAAGAGAGTCAGCGATTTTTTGAAATCTCAAAAGATAAACATTTCTCCGAATATCGTGTTAAATTACTTGTCTTTTTTGGCAAATGCGTTTTTTGTGCTGAAAGTATCGCGCTCTGACGTGCGGGGCAAGAAAATTTTTGAAGTGAACAGTAAGTATTATTTTGAGGATATGGGCTTGAGGCATTCCATTGTCAAGTATAATCAGACCGATATAAATAAAGTATTGGAAAATTTGGTGTTCATGCAGTTGCAAATTTTAGGATACCGCGTAACAGTCGGCCAGTTAAAAGATAAAGAAGTTGATTTTGTCTGTGAAAAACAAGGGGAAAAATTGTATATTCAAGTTGCTTATATGATTACCGAAGAAAACAAAGAAAGAGAGTTTGGCAATTTATTGGCGATTCAGGATAACTATCCTAAAATAGTGGTTTCTATGGATGAGATGATTAGCAAAGAAGGCTATAAAGGCGTACGGCATCTGAATATACGAGATTTTTTGAAGAGAGTAGCGTTTGAAATTGAACAATAGCGCAGAAGAAGCGCTCTCGTTCGCGCAGGGATTTTTAAACGCGAAAGGGCGAGTTACCGTGCTATCATGTGCGGTTACAGAATTTGCGCGTTAAATTCATCGTATTGCGCAAAATCAGATTTTTTTAATGGAAAAAATACCGCGTCGTGAATTTTTTAGAGAGATAGGGAAAATAGCCGCAGAAGGCGCGGTATCTTTGCTTATAGCGGAGGAAAGTGCCGCGAGAACGCCAGAAACCGAGAGAAGCAAGGAAATGACCGCAGTATTAACTGAATTATTTAGAAGCATGGTGGAGGTGGAAGTTGATTTTAAGGGAGAAAAACAGGAGATGAGTGCAGAGATGAGCAATTTTATAGAGGAGTGCATGATGTTAGACGAGTATTACACAATCATGATCAACCGCAATAAGGATAATGAACTTTTTGTTGCGGAAGCGTTGGATGGTCGTCAAAAAGAATTATATAAAAAAGCGCCGCGCGCGTTTCCAGATCTTGCGCTTCCTCCATATTCGCCTTTTAACTGGGCACGTTTTGTTATGCGCACCATGCCGCAAAAATGCGCGCCGTATAAGATACTGGTGATACCATACGAACAAGTCATTCCTGCCGGGGATTTTGTTGGAGACATGGTCGTCATTCCTCAATTTGTTGAGATTGCCCCAGATGTTAAAACAGAACGATTTTCACAGTGGGAAGGGGAGAGTTTTACAGCCGATATCGTGAAGGTTACAGGCCCTCTTAAAATCAATAATCGCACCACTGCTGATGTTCAAACAGTATTGGGTTGGCTTCATTGCGCTCAGACGATGCATAACACGATTGTTTTATACAATCCAGAATCTCTCAAACCAGTGTGGGAAGCTTGGCAGGCGCATTTAAGAAATGAATCACCGGAGAATGTATTGATCAACTCTCTTGCCAATACAGACACAAAAGAGGAGGTTCGTCAGTTGGCGTTAGAAACCGGGCATTTATTTATACGAGAGCAGATCCTTGCGTTGAACGGTTATGATATAGAGCAAATCATCAATAACGTAATTTTTAAGAATTCACTAATACATGAAGCGGGGCATATTGCGGCGAATAGAAATAGAAAGGAAAAATGGCAAGAACAATTGAGCAAATTTTCCGGTAGCACATACAACGAGTTCATGCGCAACAATATCAATTATTCCGCGCACGACGAGTTCAACGCGATGCTTTGCCCGCTTCGTTTTAGCTATGACGACACCACTCATGAACCGGCGTACGGGTTATCATCTGATATATTTGGTGTTTTGATTAAGAGAAAGGCCGATGGGTATAATATAGGGCACAGGCAAGGAGCAGAGTGGATTATTGATTCTATAGTAGAACTTATTGCCCAAAATCCAGACTTATATGATATTCATGAAGACGAAAATGGGAAAATTTCGCAGTGGATTCTCAACGCGATACGTCAAAAGATGGGAGAGAACCGTCCGCAAATTCCAAAAGAGATAATAGATCGCTTTGACAAAGAGTCGCAAATTATTCTTGCGATTCCATTTCTTGCCCCATGGCATATTGAAAAACTAGCTGAGGCGATGCACGCGATGCAGGAACAAAACCCAGACAAAGATTTTTCAAAGAAGTACATGCCAAAAGAACCCAAAGGCATACTCACCTACATCCCGCATATCGGGTTTGTGAGTTTGGCTGTTGCGGCGACAGTGTACGGGGCAAAGAAATTCATTCAAAGACGCGAGCGTATGAGTGATGCGCGCAGATTAGAGGCGATGCTTAAAGAGATTATGGAGAGTGGCGCCGATGGTGTTTCGAAAGTTGAGATATAGGACGTGGTAGAGAAATTACAGCTTGGGATGAGCGGGTTGAATATAAAAAAGTTTCAGCGAATAGCGGCGTTTAATACGTTGTTTGCGTGGCACGAGCAAAATCCCAACTCTTTTTCAGAAGCGATGTCGTATGTTAGAAGTCGTTTGGATAGCGTGTGGCAGGAGCGTTTTGACCTTCATTTTATATTGCAAAATAATTGAACAAATCTTTCCGTAGCACATGCTTACATATTTCACAATCGAACAATCGCTCGCAAAGTTAGTGAAAGAAACTGTAACTGCTATCGCGCGGGCTGATTTGGCAGAAGTTCGTCTTACAGAACCTCCTTCTCCCGAAATGGGCGACGTAAGTTTTGCGTGTTTTGAGGTTGCGAAGGCAGTTAAAAAAAATTCGGCTGAAGTTGCGCGCGAGCTTGTAGAAATAATCGCGCCGAGCGAGATTATAAAAGAGGCGCGGGCGGTTAGGGGGCGTGACGGTGTATCGCGTTGACTGCACAATTCCGCCGGACGATCGCGCGGATATCATTGAACAGTTTAAGAACCACGCGGGCAAAGCGCTGTTGGTGGCGCACGGAAACGCCGTTGCGGAAGGCATAGACCTTTCTTTTGCGCAATATATGCTTGTATATAACATTCCGTGGAACAGGGCGATGAGGAAATTTCCAAGCATTATCAAAAGCATGAAACGCGGCGCGTGAATCACACTAAACAATATATTCTTGAACAGATAGGAGCAGACGCGGACGATTTTAAGTTTAGCGATAGTCAGTCAAGCAAGAGGATGGGGAAGTGAATACTGTCGCGTTACGAATTAAACGGCAGATCATACGAACTCACGCTCTCAAAACAGGATCAAGCGTTGCGGGAGGAAGAGACGGAGCGCATGAAACAAGCGCGAGAGTGGAGAGAGGCGCACGAAACCCTTGACGCCATTCCGGTAGAACAGTTGCGGCAGAACGGATTCTCACGCATTCGGATAAGCGAGGGACGGTTTGCTTTGTACGCCCAGTTGCGCCAGGGATTTTTTAAGATAGACAGCCAAGAGTATAAAGAGTTGCAGGATTCTTAATTTGCGCGCTAAATGACATAATAGTACACCGTATTTAGCAGTATCTCTCCACAATTTTATATCTAAATTATTGACAATGTTCCACAAATTTTATATACTACCACCATGATTCAACGCATGGCAACACAAACAATCATTGAGAGCGTTAAACCCGGGTTTATTACTATTATTTACGGGGCACGGCGAGTTGGAAAAACTGTTTTGCTTGAGCAGTTGAAAACGCGTTTTCCGTCTGAACAGCCCCTTTTTTTAAATGGCGACACAGATGAAGCGCAACAAGCGCTCCAAACAACCTCCGAAGTCAAAATTACCAATTTAGTTAAAAATCATAGCATTATTATGATTGATGAAGCGCAGAGAATTGCGAACATCAGCTTGACGCTCAAAATAATAATTGATGCCTTTCCGAATAAAAAAATTTTTGTCACCGGTTCTTCGTCTCTTGAATTTTCAAAAGGGCTATACGAGCATCTTACCGGAAGAAATAGAACATTCATACTGCATTCGCTTTCAACGCGCGAGTTAGCGGGCGGTGAGGTTGAACAGTATAAAATTCCTTCCTTTTTAGAGGATCAGCTTATATATGGAGGGTATCCATATCTTCAACAGCTTTCCGCGCCCAATGAGAAAAAGGAGTATCTGCGTTCCATTGTAACCGATTATCTATTCAAAGATGTTGTTGAGCTTGAGAGGATCGGATACATTGTCTCGTGGCAGGAACTGTCGCGCACAATAGGCATTGATGTAAAAACGGTAGCGCGATATATTTCACTCTTGGAGCGCAGTTTCGTTGTTTTCCCTGTCGGCGCGTTTTCTTCCAACCAGCGAAAAGAGATTGCAAAAAGCAAAAAGTATTTTTTTTACGATGTGGGAATCAGAAATGCGCTCACCGATCAATTCCTGCCGCTCACGAGCCGGGCGGATGTTGGACAATTGTGGGAGAATTTTTTATTTGCGGAGCGGTTAAAAAAACAGGCATACGAACGCGAGCGCGTTTCTCATTATTTTTGGCGCAATTATCAAAACGCGGAGATTGATATGGTTGAAAAACGCGATGACGCCGCGATTTCCGCATTTGAGTTTAAGTGGAGCGGAAAATACTATAAAACGCCGAAGCAGTTTTTTGAACACTACGGAGTTGCCGCAACCGTGCTGACGCATGAAAATTATCTTGACTTTGTTCTGTAGCGTATGGGGATAGTTTTATGTTATGAGTGCGTTTGTATGCGCGGGATTTTTTGAGCAGAACAGAGTTTGAAAATGAACATTAGTGAAGAAGAAGCGCTGTCGTTCGCGCAGGAATTTTTACATGCAGAAGGTTGGAGGGTAGCGAGATTGTGCCAAATATAGCAATTCATTTGTTTTGGAAGAGCTATAACTATTCAATAAAGCTGTTCAAGAAAGTATGGAAACACAAAAAGGAAAGCCGTTTAAAGAACATATCTCTCAAGAAGGAAAAGAGAAGGAGAGGTCGAAAAGAGTAATTTTAGAGATAGGTCCAGGACCTCTTCCTTTTTATATAGATGGGGAGAGAAAGATAGATAAAGATGAAATTTATTTTGGAATTGAACCAAACAGAAAATCTGCTCAATGGGCATCAGAAATGGTGAGTGCAGAAGATGGGGAGGCTACTATACTCCGCGCGAGAGGGCAAGAGTTGCCAATCAAGAATGACTATATTGATGAAGTCATAATAAAAAATGTATTTGGAGAACCAGAAGAGAAAATTACAATTACGAGATTAATGGAAAATTTTGCAAAAGAATTGCAACGAGTAGTGAAAAATGGTGGTAAGATTATAATTGTAGAAACCAATACACCTTTTTATACACCGACAAAAGACATTGCGCAGGTTTTTGCGCGGTACGGTTTTAAGGTAAATAAAGAGTTATTTTTGAGACCTTTGGATGGGAATGTAAACGAAGAAACCAAACAAGAGTTGAAAAAATATGAGTTGCTGTCATTTGCGCACCCTCGCTCTTATTTATTAGAGCTTGTTAAGCAGACATAGGTTTTATCAATTGCCGTTTGACAAAAGTTTATACTTTTTACTATCTCTTCACAATTTTATACATCATTGACAATGTTACACAAATTTTATAAAAATCGATTATGGAAAATTGACATTATTTTTTAAACTAATGAATTACAAAACAGTGCAACAATCTATCGGATCTGTAATTGTAAAAGCAGTTCATACGCTTGGTTTATGGGATGTACAAGAGATTCGTCTTACGGAATCCCCCTCTCCCGAAATGGGCGACGTAAGTTTTGCGTGTTTTGAGGTTGCAAAGGCAATCAAAAAAAATCCGGCTGAAATTGCGCGGGAACTTGCCGCATCAATCGCGCCGAGCGAGATTATCAAAGAAGCGCGGGCGGTCGGGTCATATCTCAATTTTTTCATTAAAGACGAGGCGTTGTTTGAAAGCGTTGTTCTACGCGCGTGTGAGGCGGGGAGTGCGGTTGGCGAGAGCGATATTGGCAGAGGCGAAACAATCGTGCTTGAGTATCTCTCTCCAAATACCAATAAACCGCTCCACATTGGTCACATTCGCAACGCCTGTTTGGGAGATGCAATGGCGCGGATTTTAGAAAGCCAAGGTTTCAAGGTGGAGAGAGTGCAGATCATCAACGACCGTGGCGCGCATATTTGCAAGTCAATGCTGATGTATCAAAAGTATGGTGAGGAGAAAACGCCTGATAACCCCCCCCTAACCCCCCCCTTCGTAAGGGTGGGAGAAGTAGGGAGGGGGGTAAAACCCGACCATTTTGTAGGGAAATTTTATGAAATGTTTGAACGCGAGGCGACGGATAACCCTTCACTCCAAGAAGAAGCGCAGGAGATGTTGCGCAAGTGGGAAAAGGGGGATGCGCAAACGCGAGAATTGTGGCAGAAACTAAACGCGTGGGTTTATGAAGGATGGCAAGAGACCATTAGAAATTTAGGTGTTGAAAACGAAAAAGATCGTTTGTATTACGAAAGCGATATTTATGAAAAAGGTAAAGAGGTGGTTGAGAAAGGTTTCAGGCAAGGCATTTTTTACAAGCGCGATGATGGCGCGGTGGAAATAGATTTAACTGGCGAAGGGCTGGACAAAAAAGTGCTTTTGCGGCCGGACGGAACGAGCATTTACATCACGCAGGATTTATATCTTGCGCAGGCGCGCGCAGGCGAGTACAAACAAGCAAATACCTTTCTCTATGTCGTTGGCAAGGATCAGGAATATCATTTTAAGGTTTTGTTTATTTTGCTCAAAAAATTAGGGCTTGATAAACAGTATCATCATTTGAGCTACGGGCTGATGCGGTTGAAAGAGGGCAAGATGTCGTCGCGAAAGGGGACAGTCGTGCATGCCGATGATTTGATTGAAGAGGTGATTGCATTGGCGCAAATTGAGATCAAAAAGCGTGGTGAAAATTTGGAAGTGCAAGAGGTGAGCGAGCGCGCTCGCGCCATCGGACTTTCTGCCTTAAAATATTATATTCTCCACATTGATCCGAGCAAAGATATTGTTTTTGACCCGGAACAAGCGGTTCGGTTTGAGGGCGATACCGGGCCGTATGTACAGTATACGTATGCGAGAATTCGGAGCATAAAAGCGCGAATTACGAATTACGCCAACCAAAGGTTGGTCCGCCTCTGGCGGAAATTACGAATTACGAATTTTTCAACAGTGGTTTTGAATCAAGAAGAACGGGCAATCGTCAACAAACTCGCGCAATTTCAGCCAATTTTAGAAAGATCCGCGCGAGAATATAGTCCAGCGCACCTTGCGCATTACCTTTTTGAACTTTCCGAAAACATCAATTCCTTTTATCATAAACATCAGGTTCTGAAGGCGGAGGAAGGAGACCGCGAAAAACGCCTACTCCTTTTAGATGCCTGCGCCATCATCATCAAAAAAGGACTTGAGCTTTTAGGGATAGAGGCTGTGAAGAGGATGTAATTAAACTTTATGACCAGCAAATCGCCTCTGATCTATCT
>CAYYGX010000043.1:0-3106 GCA_964471805.1 uncultured Gammaproteobacteria bacterium
TTGAATGTCGGCGGCTACATTATTAACACTCGCGAGGAACTTCTTGATCGCGGGGATTTAATCTTGAAACTTGGAGTGCCGGAACTGGACGACATAGAATACGCCTATGGAGAAACCAAATTATTTTTTGCAAAAGTAATCAGTATTGAACGGAACATTATTGAAAAAATGCTTTCCCAAAAAATTTCATTCATGAATTATGAGGATTTGCCCGGGTTTGTTAACAAAACTGTAAGCGATCGCTCGCCTGTTGAATTTTCAAACTATATCCTTCCTTTCCTATTAAAACTCGCCGCAAAAGGCACAAAAGCGCTTGTGGATGACGAGGCGCTCCGCGAGACGCTTGTTCTCATGCGCGGCAAAGTTTATCACCCGCGCCTTGCCGCTCGGTTTGGATACCAGTGCTACGAATTTTAACCATATGATTAAAACAATTTATAATGCCCCTATTGACGGAAAACGGATTCTCCTTCGCGTCGCCTATGATATCACTCTTCAAAAAGAGAATGGACAATGGATCGTTCCGGATGATCAACGAATCAAAGCGACAATTCCGACGATCACATATCTTCTTGAACGCGGCTGTTCACTTGTTTTAATGACGTGGCTTGGCCGCCCTAATCCTGGCACGAGAGAGGAGCAATACAGAGTGGATCCAGTCGCGCGGCATCTCTCAAAACTGCTTTCAAAAGAGGTGGTGAAGATTGACGAGACCGTGGGGAATGCTGTTCTCTCGCGCGTGAAAGCGATGCGACCTGGGGAAATCGTTATCCTTGAAAATACACGCTTCAATATTGGCGAGCAGGAGGCGGATCCTGTGCTTGCGCAAAAAATGGCGGCACTCGGAGAATTCGTGGTATATGACGCATTTGGACAATCCCACCGTATGCATGCCTCTACAACCGGCATTTTAGAATATCATAAAAATACATCGTGCGCGGGACTTTTAATGGAGCGGGAGCTCGCAGTGTTGGGGCAAATTATCAAATCCCCAATGGAACCGTTTGTAGTAGTGCTTGGCGGTGTAAAAATTTCAGACAAGCTCGGCATGATGCATAATGTGCTTTCGCGCGCGAGTATGCTCCTTATCGGCGGCGGGCTTGCAAATACATTTTTGAAAGCGCGCGGGTACGGAGTTGGCGGCTCGCTTGTTGAAGGGACGTTCGTAAATCAAGCGAAAGGGGCGCAAGAAAATCCTATTTCTGCGGCGCGATCGCTCATGGAAAAAATAGCAAACGTATCCATCCCACATGAACTAATTCCAAACGCCTGGCCAAACGGCGAACATACAACGCTTACAAAATTACAACTTCCATTAGACGTTGTTATCGGTAAAAAAAATCCAGCAGGCGGATTCGCAAGCGATGAACTAATTATTAGGCGTTTGACCCAACCGACAGATATATGCGGCTATGAAGAGTCAATTTTAGATATTGGGCCGGTAACGCAAAATCTTTACAGCGAGATTGTAAAACAAGCGAGGACGATATTTTGGAACGGTCCAATGGGATTGTTTGAAGACTTCCATTTTTCTTCAGGAACGCGCGAGGTTGCGTCAGCAATCGCTGACTCAAACGGATTTTCGGTTGTCGGCGGAGGAGATACTGAAAGCGTTGTTACAAAATTTAATCTTGAAGGACGCTTCGGGCACGTCTCAACCGGCGGAGGAGCATCTTTGTCATTACTTGCAGGCGAGGAGCTTGCGGTTTTGAAATATCTTAATTAGATTAGTATCGCGATCCGCCGTGCCGAGGCTGGCTTCCGCGAAATTCGTTCCCGCGCGCTGGGCCGTTTCGCGCTCCAATAGGACGGGTTGGTTTAGGATCCACGCCTTCAACCGTCAGGTTCACTCGTCCTTGTTCATCAATTTCAATCACTCGCACTTTCAAAGTATCGCCCAGTTTTACAACGTCATCAACATTACGGACAAACCCGTTTGCAAGATTGGAAACATGCACCATGCCGTCTTGCGCCGGAGTGATTCCAACCATTGCCCCGAAATTCATAATGCGCGTAACTTTTCCTTCAAATACGTCTCCCACCTTCACCTCGCGCGTAAGTTCATTAACAGCCGAGACGGCTTTTTCGGCGCCTTCTTTAGAAACTGATGTAATGAGCACAGTGCCGTCCTTTTCAATATCAATTTCAACTCCGGTTTCATCAATAATTTTGTTTATCATCTTTCCTTGCGGGCCGATCACAAGCCCGATTTTTTCCGGATCAATGCGGAGTGTGTATATGCGCGGAGAATAAGGAGAAAGTTCAGCTCTCGGGGAAGCGATAAGGGTTGACATCTTCAAAAGAATCTCATCAATCGCCTTGCGCGCTTTTGCAAACGTCTCTTTCACAACCTCATTCGGAAGCCCATCGCTTTTCGTATCCATCTGAATCGCGGTTATGCCTTTTGATGTGCCGCAAATTTTAAAATCCATCCCGCCCGGTCCGTCTTCTAGGTCCTGAAGATCGGTAAACACGCGATACTGCTTCTCGTCGGTTGCAAGCCCCATCGCGATTCCGGCAACATGGCGCGCAATCGGCACTCCGGTATCCATAAGCGCAAGCGACGAACCGCATACTGATGCCATAGAAGAGGATCCATTGGAACTTAACACTTCAGAAACCACGCGAATCGTGTAGGGAAATTCTGTTTTTGTAGGAAGAACAGCTCGGATCGCTTTTTCAGCAAGAGCTCCGTGACCGATCTCGCGCCGCCCTGGCCCGCGAAGAGGCGCAACCTCTCCAACAGAAAACGGCGGGAAATTGTAGTGATGCATGAAGTGCTTCTTGTCCTCGGTTTCCATTGTGTCCAAAAACTGCACGTCTCCAGGCGCGCCTAAAGTTACAATTGACACAACCTGCGTTTCCCCGCGCGAGAAATGCGCGGAACCATGTGTGCGCGGAAATATGGAAACGTCCATTAAAAGCGGACGAACGTCTTCAAGACCGCGACCGTCTACGCGTTTGCCGTCATCTAAAATTCCGCGCGACACTGCTTGCTCTACGAGTTCTTTTACTAACACAAGCGCCTTTTCTCGTTTATCTTTGCCGATCTGCTTTTCGCACAAATGCTCTTCAAGCGATTGTTTCAACTCGAAAACCGTTTGTC
>CAYYGX010000043.1:3116-9748 GCA_964471805.1 uncultured Gammaproteobacteria bacterium
CGTTCACGCTTTGTAGCTTTTGGCTGATTGAAAAGCGCGCGCGGAATTTCATGATCAAGATACTTGTGAACAATCTCCCGTTCTTCGCCGGTCAGTCCGTCATCCTCGGATGCCGCGATTAGTTTTGGCTTTCCAATTTCTTTCTGAATATCGCTCAAAAATTTGACCATGTGATCATTATGTTTTACAGCAAGCGCGATTATTTCAAGCATTACCGATTCAGGAATTTCTGATCCTTCCGCTTCCATCATGATTAGTTTTTGATTCTTTGTTGTTGCGATCACGCAATCCGCGTTTGCCCGTTCGCGCGCGGAATACGATGGATTCAGCACAAACTCTCCATTTATAAGCCCGATGCGCATGCCGGCAATCGGACCATGCCAGTTCAACTGCGAAATTGAAAGCGCAAAAGATGCGGCAATGAGCGCAGGAATGTCCGGGTCATTGTCCTCATCAATAGAAAATACTGTCAAAACTACCTGTACGTCTTTGCGAGTTTTGTTATCAAAGAGCGGACGAATCGCGCGGTCAATCATTCGCGCCATAAGAATTGCCTCGTCTGTTGGACGACCCTCGCGTTTGATAAATCTAGAGCCCTTTATTTTCCCTGCGGCGTAAAATCGCTCTTCGTAATCAACCATGAGCGGGAAAAAATCAATGCCTTCGCGAGGACGAGCCGCCTCAACAACTGTTGCCAAGACCTCGGTGTCGCCGTATCTGCAAATGCATGAGGCATCTGTTTGCGGGGCATATTTACCGATTTCTATTGTGAGCGTTCGGCCGCCCCATTCAATACTCCATTTTTTAAGATCATTCATAAAGAAAATAAAATTATTCATCTTTTTTAACTTCTACCAAAACCTCTTTTATCTGCTCCTCTGCCAGTAGTTTTTCTTCGCGAGCAATATCCTCATCAATTGCGGTTATCTTTGCCGGACGCCGCAATTTTAATGTTTTGATGATTTCTTCAAACTGCTTAAAATCATCTTTTTCAAGAAATTTGAGCAACCGGCGGCGTTGAGACACTTTTTTGATAAGTCCTCTGCGCGAGGAAAAATCTTTTTTATGCGAGCGAAGATGTTCTGTTAAGAGTTCTATTTCTTTTGTTAGAAGCGCAATTTGCACAGACGCGGACCCTGTATCGTTTTGGTGCGTCTTAAACTGCGAGATAACATTATCTTTGATTTTTTTAGGTAGCATTGAAATATGCGCAATCGTCTATTTGAGCGAGAGAGTTCGCGCTCGCGCCGCCAAAATAGCGATATGTTATTTGCAGATAAAACTTTCACGAGTATAACAGGTTCTTTAAAAAAAACAAGTCGTTGAACGCGCAAAAATATGCTACACTAATCAGCATGCCTTTGCAAAATGCGCCAATACAACGTCATACATTTTTCGGCATAATACCCGGATATTTTGCCGTCAAAGCCCGAGGAGAGGTTAAAGAACTGTTTTTAAGCGCCGCAATTTTGGATCTCGCGGTCTCAATGATTCTCTTTTTTGAACCGATCTATCTCTACAGCCAAGGGCTGTCTCTTAAGGGAATCGTATTTTTTTATCTTGGAGTGTATCTTGCGTATTTCGCGCTTATGCCGCTTGGAGGGAAATTCGCAAAGCGTTTTGGTTTTGAACACAGCATGTTTCTTGGCAGTCCGCTTCTTATATTTTACTATTTGTCTCTTGCGCTTGTTTCGCAGTCGCATTACGCGCTTATTCCGGCAGTGTTGTTCTACGCCGCGCAGAAAACATTTTACTGGCCAGGATATCATGCTGATTTTGCGCAATACGGACAGGATTTTGAACAAGGAAGGGAAATTGGCAATCTTGTTGCCGTGAATTCGTTTGTATTTATTATCGGGCCGTTATTAGGAGGCGCTGTGATGTATTTTTTTAATTTTACAGCGCTTTTTATTATCGTAAGCATTCTTATCGCGCTTTCAAACGCCCCGCTTCTTCTTACGCCGGAACGCTTTAAGCCGTCTGAATTTTCGTACAAAAGGGCGTATATCCGTTTATTTCGGAAAGAAAATCTCAGGCGTTTGTTCGCCTATATAGGATTCGGCGAGGAGTTTATCGCGCTTGCGCTTTGGCCTGTATTTATTTTCATGATTTTCGGCAATACGCTGAATGCAGGCGCAATCGTTGCGGTCTCAACTCTCATCACAGCCATTATCGTGCTTTATATGGGAAAAATCGCTGATAAATCCGGCAACCGTCCGCTCTTGCGATTTATGACAATTATATATGCGTTTTCTTGGTTTGTGCGGCTATTTGTCCGCGCGCCGATAGGAACGCTTGTTACAGATACTCTTTCTCGTCTAGGGAAAAGTTCGCTCTCTATCCCTCTTGGCGCTATTACATATAATAACGCAAGAGAACGCGGCGTGATGAAAAATGTGATTTTTTTTGAAATGGCGCTTGTCGTCGGGAAACTCTTTGCAATGGCAGGAACGCTCGTTATTTTATTTATTGTTCCGCAAGAATTTCAATGGCAGGCGATTTTTGTTCTTGCCGGAGTATTTACGCTTCTTTATGGAGTACTGTGATTTTTACTATAAATTTTTCATTCTCACTTTAAACTCGCGAATCATTGGCACTATCAGCGGATCGCGCTTATAGAGAAGCGCTGTATGAAACGAGGCCCAGTCTGCTGTAAGAAGAGATGAAAATAGATGCTGAAACGACTCTCCGTCAATCGGCGATGAGATAACCGATAACCCGCGCGCGATGTACATTTCTTTCAGAATGCGCAGGCGTTTTTCCGCTCTTAGATCGTTATCCCTAGACTCAATAAAAATAAATGAAAAGGCTTTGCATAGAGATCTTGTCGCGTCTATCGCATCAAACCCATTCATTTCGTTATGATTTAATTCTGGAACGACATTAGAGAACGCCGGAATTTTGCCGGTTTCGTTAAATTTAATTTTCCAATTATACGCAATTCCGCGGTTTCTCGCCGAGGAATATATAACCGGAACAAAGCCAAAAAGCTGATCAGCAATTTTTCTCCCAGCTTTTTCAAACTCATACGGAAAAAGAGAATTCTGGAGCAAAGAGAGTTCTTTTTCAAATTCTTTCTCTCCCAACGCGCGAATAAGGGCGAGAAGCGAGAAACCAAGAGCCGAGCGCGGCTGAATATCAGACTCCGGAAGTTCAATAAACGGCGTTTTACTTTCCCGCGCAACGCGCAGAAGTTCTCCGCCTTTTGAAATTGCGATTGTATTGTGTCCGGCTTTTTTCGCAGTTTCAAAAGCGTCAAGAGTCTCTTCCGTATCGCCTGAATATGAACTTATTATAATAAGGATACGATTTTCGGCAGTCCGTAATTACTCCAGATAGTAATTGGGAATTCCGGCTTTCGCGCCAAAAGAATATCGCCCGCAAGATGGGACCCGCCCATACCGACAAGCACAAATATATCGGCTGTTTTCAATTTCTCTCGGTTTATAATCTCCGGGCTGAACGTAAATTGTTTTGCAAAATCGCGGATTGCTTGTTCCATAGAGGCATTGAATTGCGCATTTTTCATATCTGTAGTATATTAAAAAAAGTAATAATTATCAATATGGACTTACAAAAAGAATTACAATACTTTAAAGATAACCAAAAAATATTGCTTAGGCAATACAAAGGCAAGGTTTTAGTCATTAAAAAACAGAGCGTTGTTGGTGTATACGAAACAGAACTAGAGGCCTATAAAGACGCTGAAATAAAATTTGGACTTGGTACTTTTATTATTCAAAAATGCCTTCCTGGTGAAGAAATCTATACTCAAACCTTTTTCTCGCGATATGCTCCAGCATAATGCTTTTACTACTAGATACGACAAGAGAGTGAGGGTACTGAAAAATGAAGTACAAATTTGTTTACCGTATAGTCTTGAGGAAATGAGAGAAAAAGTAAAGAATAATGAACAGGATTTTTTAAAAAAATATACGGCGATTTGGGACACTGGAGCTACTGGGTCTGTTATTACTAAGAAAGTTATTAAGGATCTTAACCTAAAACCAACTGGTTTAGTAGAAGTAAATCACGCGCAAGGTAAAACAACCACAAATACTTACTTAGTGAATATTGCGTTGCCTCTTCGGGTAATAGTGGGACCTATGAAAGTGATAGAAGGGGTGCTTCCGGATGATACAGAAATTTTAATAGGAATGGACATAATATCAGGTTGTGATTTTGCTGTTACGCATGGAAAAGGTTTTACTAAAATGTCTTTTAAAATTCCTTCAACTGAAGATATAGACTTTGTCCACATTGCTGACAGAGAAAATATAAAACGGAGCGGTGGTAATAGGGCACAAAGGAGAGCACTTGAAAAAGAATTAAAGAGACAAAACAAGAAAAAACTAAAATAGTCCCCCTTAAAAAGGGGTATTATTATTTTTAATCAATGAAACACCTTGCGCAAGGAATAATAAGCCGCCGCGAAAAGCTCTCGGAGAGCTATTTTTTATTAGAATTTGAGTGCCCAAAAATCGCGCGCGAAGCCGCCCCAGGGCAATTTATTATGATTGAATGCAAGGGCGAAATATTTTTGAAGCGCCCGATGGGGCTTTCAGCCGCGGATCCGGAGAGAGGCATTATAAAATTTATTTATCACGTCATAGGAAAAGGCACGAGGTCCTTGCACTCACTTCAGATCGGAGAAGCTATTGAAGTTATCGGCCCGCTTGGAAATTCGTTTTGGAAAGAAAAAAACGCGCGGACGATCGGGCTTGTCGCAGGCGGAACTGGAATAGGGCCGCTTCTTATGTTCGGAGATTGGGCTCTCAAAAATTCTCCTGAAACCGAAATTATCGGATTTATAGGAGCTAGAAACGCAAAAATGATTTGCGGCGAAAAAGAGATGAAGCGCTTTGCAAAAGAAGTGTATTCTACAACCGATGACGGATCTTTTGGATACAAAGGATTCGTTACTGACTCGCTAACTGAATTCTTATCAAAAAATTCGCTTGACTCAATCATAGCCTGCGGACCGACACAGATGATGAAAAAAACCGCAGAGATCGCGCGCGAGCGCAATATCCAGTGCCAAGTTTCGCTTGAAGAACACATGGCATGCGGCTTTGGGGCGTGTATTGGATGCATTGCGGAAATTAAAGGTCAGGGATACACGATGATATGCGCAAAAGGCCCGGTGTTTGACGCTAGCGAGATCGTGTGGAAAGAATAAAATTTATGAACCTTTCTGTATCAATCGCAGACATAAAAATGAAAAATCCTATAACTGTCGCCGCAGGCACATTTGGAGACGGCTCTCAATTTGGCGATTTTATTGATGTTTCGCGCCTTGGCGCTATAATCGCAAAAGGCGCGAGTTTGGAGCCATGGCAAGGCAATCCGCCGCATCGCCTTGTTGAAACTCCTTCTGGAATGTTAAACAGTATCGGGCTTCAAAACGACGGCGTGGAAGGATTTATCAGAGAAAAACTTCCGCGCTTGCTCAAACACCGCGTACCAATTATTGTCGGCGTCTTTGACAAAACTACGGAAAACTACGCGCGCATCGTGAAACGCTTGAATCGCGAAAAAGGAATCAGCGGCTTTGAGATAAATCTCTCCTGCCCAAATCTTGAAAAAGGCGGAAAAACATTTTGCGATCATCCGAAGATCGTGAAAGAAGTTGGCGCAATCCGAAAAGAAACCGATCTTCCGATTATCGCTAAACTTTCTCCAAACGTTACCGACATCGTCGCAATCGCAAAATCCGCGCGGGACGCTGGAGCAGACGCGCTGTCGCTTATAAACACTCTTGTCGGAATGCGAATCAATATAAAAACGCGCGAGCCGTATCTTGCAAAAAATACCGGCGGGCTCTCTGGCCCGGCGATCCGTCCGGTCGCTCTTTCAAAAGTATTTCTAGTTTCGGAAGCGCGATTGGGAATTCCTATCATCGGCATGGGAGGAATTCAAAGCGCAGAAGACGCAATAGAATTCCTGCTTGCCGGCGCGTCTGCGGTTGCAATCGGAACCGCTAATTTCGTAAACCCGCGCGCGACACTTGACGTTTTGGAAGGAATTGAACAATATATGCGCGAAAATAGCGTCAACGATATTAATGATTTGATCGGCGCTCTACGCGCGCATGCCCAATAATTCTATGTTGCTTTTTGCGCAAATTGCGTGGTTGATTCTTCCTTCAGGAGCGGCAAATATAACTGCGGCTCTTTCAGCGCGTTTCTTCCCTAAGTGGCGGCTACCGGTTGATTTCGGAAACTCATGGCGCAACGTCCGCATCTTTGGCGATCATAAAACTTGGCGCGGGCTTATTCTAGGAATAATTGTCGGCGGAGCGATTTTTTTTCTGCAACGATCTCTTTTGTCCTCGCCGTTTTTTTACGCTCTTGAACTTTTTGATTATAAAAAAGCCCCATGGTTTTTGGGGTTTGTGATGGGGTTTGGCACGCTTTTTGGAGATCTTGCGGAAAGTTTTATAAAACGCCGTCTCTCAATCGCGCCCGGTCGCTCGTTTTTTATTGCTGATCAAATTGACTGGATTTTAGGATTACACCTCGCTATCCTTCCATTTGTTCGTCTCAATAAAAGCGTCATTTTATTCTCTTTAATTATTGGCGGACTACTGCACGTTGCTATAAAATACATCGGCTGGCGGAATTGGTTTGGTG
>CAYYGX010000044.1:0-2893 GCA_964471805.1 uncultured Gammaproteobacteria bacterium
GGGTATAAGTGAAGAAAGACCTCTTCCCAGTCCTCCTTTTGACATAAGCGTTTATTTATGATATACTGCTGTCAGCAATAAAAAATGAGTGAAAAGTCAAAATAAAATAGTTTATTTCTTATCCACACATTTTTCTAGATATTTTCCTAATAGTATAGCAATTGCGCGCATTTTCGCAATTATCCTGATTTTTAAGGCATTCACCTTGGGTGCCTTATTTTTTGCGCGCGGAAACGCTGTAAACGCTGAATCCCCGATTACCGCTATAGCGCTTATAGAACAAACGAACAGCGAACGCGCGGTTAAAGGTTTAGAACCGTTGAAGACAAACAGCAAACTCGCTAAAGCCGCATCCCGCAAAGCCGCGGACATTATTCAAAAAAATTATTTTGCGCATACAACGCCAAGCGGGAAACCATTTTACCGCTTTATTCAGGAAAGCGATTATACATACAGAAGCGCGGGAGAAAACTTGGCAATCTCGTTCACAACTGCGGAAGATACAATCGCCGCGTGGATGATGAGCCAAAAACATCGCGAAAATATGCTTGATAAAAATTATGAAGAAATCGGCATTGCTGTTGCGAGCGGAAATTTTCAAGGAAAAAATACAATTGTTGTTGTGCAACTGTTTGGTGAACCGCGCTAAACAAGCGCTCGCCCGGTCATCGTTTTTGGAATCTGAATGCCCATAATGCTCAAAATCGTTGGCGCGACATCAGCCAAAACTCCTGAAGGAATATATGCGCTCAAATCAGGCGTAATTGGTTTTTCCTGAATAAACTGTTTTCCAACAATGATAAGAGGCACCGCGTTTGCGGTGTGCTCTTTTTTTATATCCCCTGTTTGCGGGTCAACCTTCACCTCCGCGTTGCCGTGATCTGAAGTGATGAGCACCGCGCCGCCTTGCCGGACGATTTGTTCAACAATCATCTTAAATAATGCATCAAGAGTCTCAACAGCAAGGATCGTCGCTTTGAGATTGCCTGTGTGCCCGACCATATCCGCATTTGCAAAATTAACGACAAAAAAACCGTAGATTCGCATCTCAATTCTTTTCAGCAACTCTTCGCTGATTTCGCGCGCGGACATCAAAGGCGTTTCATCGTAACGAATAACTGTCGGCGATGGAATAAGCGCGCGATCCTCGAGCGGATACGGCTCTTCGCGGCCGCCATTGAAAAAATATGTAACGTGCGCGTACTTTTCGGTTTCGGCGATGTGCAGTTGGCTGATTCCCTCTTCGCTTATAACGCGCGCGAGCGGATACTCAATATGCTCTCCCGGAAACGCTACGGAAACAGGAAGGGAATGATCATATTGCGTAAACGTAACAACGCGCAATTTTTCCAAAAACTCTGTTCTCGCGAATGCGGCGAATTTCGGGTCAGTAAACGCGCGGACAATCTGGCGCGCCCGATCAGCCCGATAATTAAAAAAGATGAGCGCATCGCGATTTGTGATTGGCGCGGTATCTCCTATCACAGTCGGCGGAATCTGCTCATCAAAAATATTTGCGCGATAATAGGATTCAACTGCTGTATCTGCGCTTGCAAACATTTTTTCCGATTTTCCTTCTGCAATCGCGAGATACGCAGATTCTATTCGTTCATATCTGTTGTCGCGATCCATTGCCCAGAATCGACCGGCAATGCTTATAATCCGAGCTGGAGAGCGCAGACGCGAGATCGTTTCATCAAGTTGTTTCAAAAACCCAAGCGCGCTCTGGTATGTGGTATCGCGTCCGTCCAGAAACGCATGAATGAAGACGCGGGGAACTTGCTCCTTAACGCAGAATTCCAAAAGCGCAAACAAGTGCTCAATGTGTCCGTGCACGCCGCCGTTTGAAAAAATACCTGCGATATGGAGAGCGCCGTTTTCATTTTTGACTTTGCGCGCCGCGCCTAAAAATTGCTCGTTTTGAAAAAAATCTCCGTCGCTTATAGCGCGGTTTATGCGCGGCAGTTCCTGATACACGATACGGCCCGAGCCCAAGCTTAAATGCCCGACTTCCGAGTTTCCAATCTCTCCCCACGGAAGCCCGACCGATTCTCCGCTTGCCTGAAGAGTTGTAGTAAAATAGTGCTGTATCAGATAATCAAACACAGGCGTACGCGCCTCTGTGATTGCGTTATACCGGGACGGCGGAGCAATGCCCCAGCCGTCGTTAATTATGAGAAGAACTGGTTTCATACTATCAAATTCTCTCCGGTCATCTCGCTTGGTTTTTTGAGTCCGATGAGATTCAAAATAGTCGGCGCTATGTCTCCGAGCTTGCCTCCGACTTCTCCTAATTTTTCCCCGCGCAAACTAATTTTTTCTTCTCCTGCGATAATGAATGGCACAGGGCTCGTTTCATGCATTGTGTTTACAGGATCTCCGCCGATATTCTCGGCGTTGCCGTGATCAGAAGTTATAACGAGCGTACCGTAGTTCTTCAAAACAAGAGCGAAAATTTGCCCGATCGCGCGATCAACCGCCTCGCACCCTGCCTGCGCCGCGATTATGTTTCCAGTATGCCCGAGCATATCGGCATTTGCAAAGTTCAGACAAATAAAATTGTACCAGCGCTGTTTTAAGAGTTCTAGAACGACGCTCGTGATTTCCATGCTACTCATTTCAGGGGCCTCATCGTACGAGCGCGCCTCTTTTGATTTCACCAAAATGCGGTGTTCTCCGGCGATCGGCTCCCGATAGCCGCCGTTGAAAAAATATGTGATGTGCGCGTACTTTTCGGTTTCGGCTATGTAAACCTGCCGAAAATCGTTCCGCAACGCGATCGGAATAGTCCCTCGCACGTCGCGAGACGGATACGCTGTTAAAACCTCGCCGAGATCAGGCCCAAAATCTGTCATTGCGACAAATTTGATGTTCTGGAGAACCTTGCGGCGGG
>CAYYGX010000044.1:2903-9318 GCA_964471805.1 uncultured Gammaproteobacteria bacterium
GGTGAATGCTCCTTGATTCAACTCTTCAAAATTTTCCTGCACAAATGGTTTTGATAGCTGACGCGCGCGATCGGATCGGAGATTGTAAAAAATAATACTGTCGTTGTCGCCGATAATATCCAACGCGCCTGTATGTTCATTTCTGATAATTGTCGTAGAAATAAACTCGTCTGTTTCTCCGCGAGCATACGCGAGAGTGATTGCGTCATCAAAACTTCGCGCCGTATATTTTGCCTCGCCTGCGACAAGCGCATTGTATATTGCCTGTGTACGCTCCCACGATTTTTTCCGGTCAAGATACAGCCGCCCGGCAACAGTTGCAACAGATAACGCTGAATCTTTTATCGCATCGCAAATGCGTTTCCATGCCTCTCTCGCGTATCGCGGATGGCTGTCGCGCCCGTCAGTGAAAAAATGCAGGATCATTCGGACTTTGTGCCTTTGTAAAAGACGGCTTAACGCAATAAGATGATCCGGCGACATATGCGGGCACTGATCGCCCGAGATAATCCCCATAAGGTGCACGCGTCCATCATAATTCTTCGCGTGTTGAATTGCTTTGAGAAACGCCGAATTTTTGAAAAACGTGCCGTCATCAATACTTTTGCTGATATACACCGAGTCCTGCGCGACAATCCGCCCGGCGCCGATGTTCATGTGCCCGGCTTCGGAATTTCCAACTTGCCCAGCCGGAAGCCCCACGTGCTCGCCGTGCGCGTACAAGAGCGTGTGCGGATACTCGCGCCAAAGCCGATTCATAGCGGGAGTATTCGCGTTCGTAATCGCATTTGCGGAAGACGGCGGCGCAATGCCCCAGCCGTCAAGAATAACGAGAACGAGGGGAGATTTTTTAATCATTGGCGATTTTATCCTCAATTTCCATCAGACGATTATATTTCTCAACTCTTTCGCCGCGGCTGATTCCAACCTTAACCATTTCGCAGTTGCAGGCGACAGCAAGGTCAATCATGGCAGTGTCGTTTGTCTCTCCCCCGCCTCTGTGCGAGACAATGGTCCAAAAACCTGCGCCCTTTGCAATCGCAATAGTTTCAAGCGTTTCGGAAACCGTGCCGATTTGATTGAGTTTGATGAGAATGCCGTTGCACGCTTTCAAAGCGATCGCTTTTTTAAGCCGCGCCGGGTTTGTAACAAGAAGATCATCGCCGATCAACCGCGCTTTGCCGCCCAACCTCGCCTGCGCAAGCGCCCAGTTATCCCAGTCATCTTCGCCTAAAATATCTTCAAGCGATATAAACGGATACGAGTCAAGCCATCCTTCAAAATAACTGATGAGCTCTTCTGACTTTAAAAAACGATTCTCTTTTTTGAGCTGATATTGCATTAAATCCCCATCGCGCGTTCCTGGGACGAGTTCGGAAACAGCCGGGTCTGCCGCAAGCATAATGTCCTTCCCGGCTTCGTAGCCCGCGCGTTCAATCGCTGTCATAATAAGATCCAACGGCTCCCTATTTAACTGCATGCCATAAGGCGCATAAGCTCCTTCATTTCCTACGTTTGTGTTATAACCGCGCTCTTTCAATACATTTTTGAGTTCTAAATACACCTCGGCTCCGGCGCGCACGCTCTCTTTCACGGAAAATCGTCCGCGCTCATCGTTTATGGACGGCACGATAAGATATTCCTGAAAGTCAGTTGAATTATCCGCGTGCTTTCCGCCTTCTATAACTACGATCATAGGTTTTGGCAAATGAAAATCCGTAATTTGTAATTTGTAATTTGTAATTAATAATTCGCGCAAGTACTCGTATAGCTCCAATTTTCTGCTCACAGCAGAGGCGCGAGCAACAGCAAGAGATGCGCCCAAAATCGCGTTTGCGCCAAGCCGCGATTTACTGCCCGTGCCGTCAAGCGCGATCATCTTTTCGTCTATCTGTTTTTGATTATATGCGTCCTTTCCGACAAGAGCCGAGCGGATTTCCGTGTTTATATTTTGGACCGCTTTTAACATCCCCTTGCCGGCGTATCGTTTGCCCCCGTCAAAAAGCACAAAGGCCTCGTGGCTTCCTGAAGATACGCCAAATGGAACCGATGCCTGACCGCGGCTCCCGTCTTCTAAAATTACCGATACTTCAAGCGAGCAAGTTGCGCCGGAGTTCAAAATCTCCCGCGCGCTTAGGTTTTTGATGATCATGGTGAAGAAGTTTTTTTATGATCACGAGCCATCATATCAAAAAAGCGCCTGCCCTGCAAACGCTTGTACCATTTGACTAGGTATGCCCCCCCACTTGACAAACTTTCTTCAGTATGATATAGTGCCGCGTTAAAAAAATTCTGAACTAGACGCGCTGAAATGAAAGTCCCTTTCTTTTTGCCAAAAAATAAGGCAGATGGGGATTCTCACTTCAGCGCTATGCTGGAGCTTCCGCTTAATTTGCGGGAGAAAATATGAGCGGTTTTATCCGCTCAAACCAAGTTCTTTGTAAATTAGCGCAGGTTATAAAAAGTATAAAAGTACCCGCTTTTCCCGCACTAAGTTTTGATCGTTTCTTGTTGTTATACTAACACATAAAAACTAAAAACCCCGCAGTTTGCAGGGCTTTAGCGTGTCCACTTTACAAGGACTTTTGTGTCGAGTTGCCACCGAGTATGGTGGCAGTATATCACAATAATATATGTTCACACAAGAACATACGATCAAAACTTAGTGCGGGAACCATTCCGCGTAACTTGTATGATTTTTGAGCTTTAACGCTGGTGGACCGGAGGGGACTTGAACCCCCAACCTCTCGAGTGTCAGTCAAGCGCTCTAACCGTTGAGCTACCGGCCCCGAGACCACCAGCAAACACAGTATATCAAAATCAAAAGACACCCGCAATAGGTGCCTTTGATAGGTTGCCGTAGCCAAAACGGTCTACGAGCTACTTGACTGACACTGTTTTTACAGTATACAGCGTCTAAAAATTCTGTCAAGGACGCATAAAACAAAAACACCCCGTGAGGGGGTTTTTGCAAGATCTGCTTGATACGGTATACCTAGGTTTGTCAGTTAAAAACACTGTAATGCGGATAGGTTTTTTTGTCAAGGGTTGTGGTGGAGATACCGGGAATCGAACCCGGAGACCTTTGGCTGACAAACCCAGGCCCGCACCAAGCTATCCCCATCACAAGCGAAAGTATACCACAGAGCCCAAAAACCATACAAGTTACAGCCCCTGTCTAAATCGGGGCAACGGAATGCCAACCGAAAGTTGGTCCTCCGAAGTCCTAATAAGGATGTAGGAGGAGAGATTTCTCTGATGCATAATCAGAAGGAAGCCGCAAACTGAACAGGCCTTGTCATTGCGAGGAGTCCCGCAGTGCGGGACGACGAAGCAATCTACTGGTCTGTGATCTGACTCGCTCCATTGAGAACCCCTTGAATGGTTGATAGATACAGGGGGATATAGAGTCAGCGCAAAGTGGGTACGGGTAAGCGAAACACCTGGGGCCCACGTGGAGAGCAAAAGTTTTCGTAATCGGCCGGAACTAGGCCGTGAGATGTCATTGCGAGTCCGCCAATGGTGGACGAAGCAATCTCATCTGATGATGATGTATATTGTGGGATGCACTCTATCCCACAGCCCCCGCACTGCGGGGTGGAGATAGAGGACCATTTGCATTTTGCAGGTGGTCAACTTCAATTTCAATTTTTTTATTTTTTTGGAGGAACACAATGTATACGGCAGAAATTTCGCGCAATAATCCAGGATGTTTCATACTCCTGGTAGACCGATCAGGTTCCATGGATGAACAAATCGCCGGAGCCGAGATCGTCAAAGCACAAGCGGTATCTGACACCGTTAACCGTCTCCTACAGAATCTCGTCATCAAATGCTCGAAAGGAGACGAAATAAGGAATTATTTCGAAATTGGCGTCATTGGCTACGGCCTTCGTGATCAACAGCAAATAGCACCAATTTTTGTAGGCGCAATGACAGGACAAAACTTGGTTACGATCAGTGACATTGCTGCCAATCCGGCAGAGTTAGAAAATCGTACCAAGAAAGTTTCGGATGGGACAGGTGGACTGGTTGAAACACAAGTAAAATTTCCCATTTGGTTTAAACCATCCGCTGAGGGTGGTACACCTATGACGTCTGCATTCCAGTATGTGCATCAAATTTTGGAACCATGGGTGCAACAACATCCCGATGCATTTCCACCTATTGTCATACACATTACTGATGGCCAATCAACGGATGGCGACCCTACACAAGCCGCTCAGAAAGTTGCCTCGCTCACAACAAACGATGGCAACGTATTAATCTTGAACTGCCACATTTCTCATGAAGGTGGGCAAGTAATTGTTTTCCCGAGCAAAGTAGAAGGTATATCCGATCCATTCGCAAAGATGCTTTGTAACATCTCCTCGGAGTTACCTGAAGGCATCCTCAAAGCCGCTAAAGCTGAAGGATTCGACGTTCAGCCTGGCAGTCGGGGATTTACCTATAACGCTGACCTCGTGCAACTCATCCAATTTTTAGATATTGGCACGCGCCCAGCAAACAACCTGCGCTAATTTTTTAAGTGTGTGATGGTGATAAAACTCTATCGGTTTTATCTCATGCGGTTATCACCATCACACACCGCTTCTCTCTCTTTTTAAGGATTGATATGATATGAGTATTTTGCCCACGATGATCATATCATACCAGTCCTTATTTTTTTACTCTGGACTGGTTTAGAAACTGATCTTTGTCAATTTCATAACTCACACATTTTAAGGAGGAAATACTATGAAAATTAGTATTTCAGCATTTCACACACAGAAACTCGGAAACGCCACGTCGGAGTACGAGGATGCATTTTATTTTTCTGTTTCACCTGTTGGATGCAAAGTTGCCGTCTCTGACGGCGCGACCGAGGCATACGATTCCGGACGATGGGCGCAGATGCTGACGAAAAAATTTGTCAGTAAACCCCCGCGGTGCTGTAACGCAGACGAACGGAAAAACGCGTACCGCTTTGTTGAGTGGGTAAAACCACTTCAACAGGAGTGGCAATCTGGCGTTGATTTCACGAAGTTGCCATGGTTTGCGGTGGACAAGGCGGCCCGAGGTTCCTTTTCTTCTTTACTAGGAATAAGTATAAATCTTCAAAAGAAGTACTGGCAAGCCGTCGCGATTGGGGATACGAATTTATTCCTCATTCGCGACGATGACCGCATCCTTTCTTGGCCACTAACGGAGGTAAGCCAATTTGGTTCCTCACCTATTTTGGTTGGTTCAAATATGGCGGCTAACAGAAACATTAAAACTCTGAAAGTGACGCAAGGACGCCTTCAGTCAGGGGACATTTTTATGATCGCCACTGACGCGGTCGCGGTATTGGCATTAACTTTATCGTGGAAACAGATTGGAAACATCGCATCTCAAGACGAATTTATAACTTTCGTCGGTGAGATGCGAAAACGCAAAGAGTTGAAAAATGACGACACGACCCTCGTAATTATCCGGGTCGAGGAGGTATAAAATGGCTTGGCCTAGTGGATCAGATTATCAGGGCGCTGTGCAAAATCCCAGCGCCGCTTTTCAGGATCCCGAACTACAAGTTTGCACCCCGCGCATCGGCAACATGGGGATGCCGTGGGTGGCATCCGGAAACTTTGCAAGCGTGTACTGTCTGGAACATCCTTCAGGACAAAAACATGCTGTGCGAGTTTTCAACCGCCAAATCACGACCCAAAAAGACCGCTATCAAGCGATCTCTGACCATCTAGGTGGGATTGTGATATCATCCATGGTCGGTTTCCAGTATATCGAACAAGGTATACAAGTTGCCGGCCAATGGTACCCTGTTGTAAAAATGGAATGGGCCGATGGCACGTCTTTCGGGAAATTTGTGGAAGATAATGTCGCCAACACGACGGCATTGCTATTTGCCGCCGGCCAATTCCGCGGGATTGTCGGCACTCTGCACGGCCTTACAATGTCACATTGCGATTTACAGCACGGAAACATCATGTGTACATCAAACTTCGATTTGAGGTTAGTGGACTACGATGATTTCTTCGTGCCTAAACTCGCTGGCGAACACGCGCTCGGGCTCGGAATGCCAAATTATCAACACCCGGCCAGGACCGGAAGCGACTTCAATGAGCACATTGATAACTTCAGTGCTATTGTGATTTACATGTCGCTTGGAGCGCTTGCGGCCGATCCGTCTCTTTTTCAAAAGTACAACAATGGGGACAATATGATCCTCAAAGAGGTGGATTACAAGGATATGAACTCCAAAGTTTGGTTAGATCTCGCGCACGTTAAAAGCAAAACTGTGTCTGATCTGACTGATGTAATCCGCCAAGCGTGCAAAGGACAGATTAACCAGGTTCCAACACTGGAATCGGTACTAAAACAAACCGGTGCCCTTGCGTCCGGCACGCGGCCAGCTGTGCCCCCGCCATCTGTGCCACCT
>CAYYGX010000045.1:0-9248 GCA_964471805.1 uncultured Gammaproteobacteria bacterium
AAGCATTACTTAAACCTTTTATTTTAGCCATAATATGGGTTTTGAGATGACTTCTCTGAGAGTTTTTGCGCGTTTATGATGTGTAGAGTAAGTGTTCCTCGCATATATTAAAACGTTTGTATCAAGCAAGCCGATTTCACTCATACATATTTTCACGAATAAGAGAAATTTTCATCTTTCCTAAATCAGAGGATGTAAAACGAGGCAGAGGCGATTTTGCATTTTGCGCGTTCTGCATCTTCTCCCAGGCCCGCACTCCCACAATAATGGCCACTGGGGTTTTTTTCTTTATAATTAAAAATTGATCCCCATTATAGTAGGACTTATCCAAAATTTCTCCGAATCTCATACGGGCTTGTTTGGCGGGAATACTAATAGATGTTTTAAGTGGAGCCATGGATGAAGTGTTACTGATGACTACTTAACTTTAGAGTAAAAAATTGGCGTTGTCAAATTTTGCTCTAAACTCGTGCGCAACGAATGTATTCTCAAAAAATCTCAAAAATTACAAACTCGCCTCAATGGCGCCGAAATCCGCGCGTGTAGATGATGCGCCAAGTTTCGTGCGCTCTAAAATTTCTACCTCTACTTCACCGCGAGCTCTGCTGTATTTTAAGCGCGACAGTTCTTTAATCGCGCGCGCGAGTTCAAGGTTCCCAGGGCGCGGGGGAAAGGTAGCCATGTCAAAAGCGTGCGCCGCGGTGTTATCAATCAAGAGTTTCACATACGCGCGATATTTATCAATGTTCACAACATCGTACTCGTTAAACACAGGCGAAAATTCTTTTGCAAAAACTTCCGCGTCCTCAACGCCTACGCGAAACGCGATGAGCGTTCCGACGTTTCCCAAAACAGCATCCAAAACTTTTTGCTGGCCTTTCTCGTCTTTTAACTGGCCAAGATATTGATGCGCGAGAATTAAATCCAGCCTATACTTGCGCGCCTCGGAAAGAATCGTTGAAATAGAATCCGTGATGAAATTTTGAAACTCGTCAATGTACAGATAAAAATCGTGGCGCTCGGACTCCGGAAGTTCAGCACGAGAAAGCGCCGCCATCTGTAATTTCGCAACGATAATCAAACCCAAAAGCGAGCTGTTTACCTCTCCTGTTCTTCCTTTTGACAAGTTAATAAGCAAAATTTTCTTCTCGTCCATCACTTTCCTAAAATCAAATCCGCTCTTTTGCTGTCCGATTATGTTTCGCATCATTTCGTTTTCCACAAACCTGCCTACTTTGGAAATAAGATAGCCCAACATTTCGGACTTATGAAAATCAGTGGTTTGCGCCATCTCCTTTTCCCAAAACGACTTCACAACCGGATCTTTTAATTTCGCTACCTTATACTTTTGAAATTCCTTGTCTGTAAACATCCTTGGGATATCGGCAATCGTTCCCGGATGTTCCTCGTCTGCCATAAGAGTTAGCATCACGTTTCTCATATTATGCTCAAACATCGGGCCTATCATCTCTGGCGGGAAAAGTTTGTAAAAAATCGCGATCATCTCCTGCACCGCGAAATCTTTCTGATCATCTGTCCGAAACTCCAGCATATTCAAACCCATGGGACGCTCCATATCTGATGGATCAAAATAGATGACGTCGTCAACGCGATTTTTTGGAATACATTCCAAAATAGACTCAACCGTCTCGCCATGGGGATCAAGAACGCATATTCCATCGCCGTTTGCAATATCCTGAATCGCCAAATTTCCTATTACAACGGACTTTCCGCTACCTGAACGCCCGATAATATACATATGCCGCCTGCGATCCTCGCGTTTGATGCGGACTATCCGTTCAATACCGCGATAACCGGTTTTGCCGATTATAACTCCGTCTTCTGGCAAATTTGACGGCGGAGACGCGCGTTTTGCGGTTAGCCACACGATGTTTGGCGTGTCTGTCCCAGGAAGCGGCAGATGCCATAAACTAGCAAGTTCTTCAGCAGAAAGCACAAAAGCCAGTTTCCCGCGCGTAAAGGATCGAAAAATAAACCGGGAGATCAACGCGCCGGCTCCGCGCCGTATCTTGAAACCGTTTCCCTTCTGCCCGCCGTCAAATTGCGCAAACGCGTTTGCGATATTATGAAGAATTATCTCCCCGTTTCCTGGAATCTCCGAAGATACTACGATCCGAATGTGGGTTGTGTAGCAAAACTGCGACGCTTTATTTTCAATGAGCTTAACTGTCTCTTCTTCAAGCGGCGAGAGACGATAATCCTTTTTTTTATCCCATTCTCTGCCTTTTCCAAGATCTTTATCTTTTTTTGAACTTGACGTGAGAGCATATTCTGGAATAGAAAGTAACCCATAAAGCCCTTTCTGAACAAGAGAAAGCGGATTTAACCCTGAAGACATGGCTTGCGACAAATTCTTGCCCTGTTGCATGGCGGACCCTGTGCGCATTCCTTTGCGGCTCCAGACGCGCTCTTTAGGACGCGCGAGAATTTGAATCGCGGCTCCGTCCCGCAGGTCAAGTTTGCTCAAACTATTTGTAATAGCATTTAACGGATCCGCTTCAAGTTCTCGGTAGGTTTTAACTGGAAGAATATCCGGACGCCGAAAATATAGAGCGCAAGCGGAAATCTCTCCGCGCTCTGTGAAAATATTATAATCGGTTTCAATGCTCACTTCAGCGTCAGGAAATTGAGCGTGAATTTGCTGTTCAACAAATCCGGCAATTTTTCTTGGGGCCACGATGTAAAAATAAATGAGCCTGTTTTTCACAACGATCTCCAAAGATAGATAGTGTTCCGGTCCATACAAAAATCGCCTCCACCAGTGAAACCTCTCCAGTCCATAGAGATTCGCGAAAAGGGCCTGGGTGAGGGCGATTTTTTGGCGCAATGTTTCAACGACGCTCCCAGAGCCGCCTTTCTCCTTCTCTTCTTTCACTTTTGCCGATTCTTTCGGCATACGGACAAGAAAGATTGTGTCTTTATACTGTGGATCTTCGCGGAGTTTTTTACGAAGATGCGCGCGAACGAAGAAAAGCGGTACGACAAATAAAACTGCGACCGCGATAACCGCAAGAATGATACTTAATATAAGTGTCAATATAATAGAGGGCATAGCGCGTTTATTATATCATCTTTTAATATCAAGATACAGCAATGCCAGTTAAATAAGCGCGCAATGCCTCCTTCCAATCCCTCATAGGCGACAATTTAGTATTGCGAAGAGCGCTATATTGCGGACGTTTTGCCGGACGCGGGAATTCGGCAGTTGAACACGATATAACTGCAGGCGCTTGATGGATAATACCAAGCTCATGGGCTTGCGTAAAAATTTCGCGCGCAAACTCGTACCATGAAATCCCTGCAACTGAATTAGTAGTAGCATTTGAATTTATCTCATTCGTACAATGATATACCCCTGCTTTCAACGCATCTTTATGCTCAACCACCCACGCCACCCGCTCCGCCAGATCGTCCGTGTAAGTGGGCTTTCCAAACTGGTCGTTCACAACCCTAAACTCCTGTTGCCCGTCCCGCGCGCGCGTAAGCAGTGTATCCACAAAATTTTTTCCGCCCGCGCCGTAAAGCCATGAGGTGCGAATAATAAAATGTCGTAAACTTCGTAATTCGTAATTAGTAATTAGTAATTCGCCTGCGCGTTTTGACTCTCCATACACATTCAAGGGCTTGATATGCTCCTCATCATCTTCTCTATATCCTTGCGGCTGTGTCCCGTCAAAAATATAGTCAGTTGAAAAATGCAAAAGCATTGCGTTAATTTCAGCACACACTTCAGCAAGATAACCCACTCCTTCCGAGTTCACCGCAAACGCCGCCTCACGATCCGTCTCCGCGCCGTCAACGTTCGTATAACCAGTCGCGTTGATAATAATTTCGGGCTTTAACTTTCTTATTTTCTTATGAACACTTTTTTTGTTCGTGATATCCAACTCCTCTCGACTCAATGCGATGATATGAAAAGAAGACACTTCCGGATTCTTTTTGTTAAACGCCTGCAGAATAGCCTGCGCAAGCATTCCGTTTTTGCCGAGGAGTAAAATTGTAGTGATACTTGACATACTCTCTCTCTCTGTTAGTTTCAAGACAGGAGGTAGAAAAATGAAAAAGTATTTTAGAATCCTAGCTATGGTCGGGGGAGCCATGCTAGGAGGTTATATATTTTTCATGGCTACCAGAGAAATCGGGTTAGCCATGATTCCGGCAACAGGATTTCTGTTCCTATTAGTCGGAGTGGTTGGGTGGATGATTGAATCCACCCGACAAAAATAGCCCCCCAGAGACCCGGCGATAATATCAAAGGGTCTCTTTTTCTTTTTCAAACACAAAATCCGCAATTATGCGGATTTTTTTGTTATACATACAAATTGCTATGTGTATCAATATCAATAAAAAACACAGTGTCGTTATTGATAACTTGATACAACACGCGCAAATCACCGCTAACATTGATGCTTCTGCATCCTTTATACCTACCAGCAAGTGCGTGATTATTTAGCAACGGATGCAACGGATTCTCTAAAAACAGATTGCGGCGTTCTTTGAAGTTGCTCTTTTCTCTTTCAGGCAACTTTTTGTACTTTTTATCAAAATTTTTATGAGTAAAAATCCGCATTATCTTACAAGGCATCTAAATGCGCATCCATTTCAGCTGAATTCGCAAAAGGTCCAGTTATATTTTTTCCAATCTTAAAATCCTCCTGCGCCGCGCCAACCAACTCCTCAAGCTCTGGCTTCATCCGAGGAATACTGGAAAAATATATCTCGCGCGTTTTAATAAATTGCTTGAGATAAGCATTAATAATCGTACTTAAAGGAATGCCGATCTCTCCGGCTAATTTACGCGCCTCCTCTTTTAACTCGGTATCAATTTTGAAATTAAGTAAAGTTTTCATATGGACGGAGTATAGACAACAGCTTTCAATGAGTCAATACCGTTCTAGATACTCCTCAAACGCTTTCATGAGCAGTTTTGTTATGTGACCGGGAATACCTGCGCCAATCACGATATCGTCAACGCGAACAACTGGAATGATATTACGCAAAGCAGAAGTAATGAACGCCTCATCGGCGGATCGGAGCGCTTCGTAAGGCAGGCGTTCTCTTTTCACAAGAATATTCTTTTCTCGCGCGAGTTTAAGCGCAATATCAAGCGTAATTCCAGGAAGTACTGCGCCGTCATACGGATGCGTATATAGGATTCCGTCTGAAATAAGAGTAAAATTAAATGTCGTTCCTTCTAAAATATAATGAGGCGGAGAAACGCTCACGAAAAGCGCGTCTTGCGCATTATGCTGTTTTACAACCGTTTTATTGGCGATAACTCCGCCAACGTAATTTAAAAGTTTAACCGACGGAAACTGCCGCTCATACGGATAAGAGGCAAGCGAAATGCCGTCACGATAGAAGCCATCTGGACGCGGTTTCAAAGGCAATACGATAATATAAAGTTGCGCGGGTCCCAAACTCGCCATGCCAATCGCGTCCGCAGGCCCGCCGCTCAATAAAATTTCCACAAGAAGATCGCCGCTTGTCTTGGCAGTGTTTTTTGCAACCGTCTCTTCCACAACATGTTTCAACTCTTCTTTAGTATGCGGCATCTCCATATAAATCTCTACCGCGGAATCAAAAAGACGATTCAGATGATCGTCTAAGTGAAATACCTTTCCGCGCGCTGTTCGCGCCGCGGTAAAAATGCGATACCCGCGCAATGTGCCTAAGATATCGTCCATAAACGGCAATGCTAATTGTTCGGTCGGGACATAACTCCCGCGGGCGTAGGAAAACAATGTATCCATGAAACTACTTCACAGTTAAGTATTTATGCTCGTAATATGCTTGAAATTCTGGCATTTCTGTAATTCTCTTCCACCATGTTTGGTTATTGCGATACCATTCAATAGTGTGAGCGAGTCCATCGCAAAATTTATGAATCGGCTCCCAGCCAAGATTGCGCATTTTTTCCCAGTCAATAGCATAACGGCGATCGTTTCCTGGCCGATCATGAGTAAACTTTATCTCGCTTGAATCGCGCTCCATACATAAACAAATATCGTTTGCGATTTCAAGCACGTTTCTGCTTTCGCCTGATGAGATATTATAGATTTCCCCGATTTCTCCTTTATGAAGAACCGTGTCCACCGCGCGGCAGTGATCACCGGTAAAAATCCACTCGCGGGTTTGGCGGCCGTCGCCATGGATAAAAATTTTCTTACCTTCCAGTAAATTGGTAATAAAAATCGGGATCACTTTTTCAGGGTACTGATTTGGCCCGTAAAAATTGCACGAGCGAGTGATGACAGCCGGAACATTATAAGTATTGATATACGATGTCACCAAATGATCAGCTCCGGCTTTGGTTGCCGCATACGGATTTCTCGGGCGGCAAACAGATTCCTCTGTGGCGCTTCCTTCAAGAATCTCTCCATACACCTCGTCGGTTGAAATTTGCACAAACTTTTTTACGTGATCAAACTGCCTCACAGCTTCAAGCAAATTTTGCGTGCCGATTATGTTTGATTCCACGAAAATTTTAGGGCCGGCAATAGATCTGTCAACAAGAGTTTCAGCCGCGTAATTTACTACAAAGTCCGGCCTTTTCATCTTAAAGATATTCCGAACGATAACCTCATCCGCGATGTTCCCTAAAATAAAATGATGCCGGCTTTCTTCCTTGATGTCTGTAAGATTATCAAGGTTTCCGGCATATGAGAGCTTGTCTACATTTACAACGCGGTAATGCGGATAATGTTCTAGAAGGTACCGAACAAAATGGCTTCCCATAAAGCCAGCGCCTCCAGTTACAAGAACAGTTTTTGAAATCAAACTCATAAGTGCTGTATGTTACCCTTTTACCATCTCCCAAAACCTCTCGCCAAATTCGCGATAATCTATGCGAAATTCATCGCTTTTTTCCTGGTCGTCGGTCCAGTTTTGATTAACTAGATATAAAAGCGTCATCGAGCGATCGCACAAATTCGCGCATCCGTGAACAACGCCGCGAGGAATATACAGTAATCGCGCCCTGCCCGCGCCTAAAATAAATCTCATTTTAACGCCTATTGTCGGCGAATTATCGCGCGCGTCCATTAGTCCCACAAGCACGCGGTCTGTGGGCGGAACAAACCATATATCTTCTTGATTTTTGTGTAAGTGTCCGGCTTTTATGAGCCCGGGCTCAATTTGCGACCAGTTGATCTGCTTGAGTTTAAATTCCGGAAAATGATCGCGAACGCCCGCGTCATCCAAAATTCGCGCAATCTCGCAAAACGAGCCTCCGTCGTCTGTAAAATATGAAATATCAATAATTTTTACCCCCTCAATAAGGATTTTTTTAGTGTAATCCTGTTTAGAAATTTTATCAGCAAATGTTTGAAAGATCATAAAACAGAAGTATCATACCGCCAAATATGCACATCGTCAACTTCAATCGCCTCGCGGCCTAATATCCAGCGAATCTGTGTTTTATTCCAGTCAACGAGAAATCGCTGATCCAAAATAAGATAACAACCGCTGGCTTTGCTTTTTTGCGCGGCTTCTTTCATCCATATAATATTCGGACGCGAAAACATCTTTACAAAAATCTTGCCGCCTTCTTCCAAATAGCCGTATTTAATCGGAAAATTACCGTTTTTAACGCGCCCGCGGGAGGCAACCTCTAAAGCCGCGAGCGGGAAATGTTCAGAAAGCGCGCAATAATCGGTTCTCCCTGTTTTTAGCATATCAGCGTAAAGCGCTCGCATTGCTTTGTAATGGCTCATTGTAACTCGCCCGTGAATTGGCCCTGAAGAATATGTTGAACCGATCATAATTGCGGCTATGATGATACTCATCCATAAAAAAATGGGCTGTTTTGCATATTTGTCGCGAACGGCGACAAACCCGCCGATAAGAAAAAAAATAAAGGCAGTATCAATAATCAAGTCTAAGCGTTCAGTTAAAAGATGAATGCCGCCAAGATACGAGCGATCAAGAAAAATGCTAATAAGCCCTATAAATAATATATACAGAAAAAGCGCGGAAACCGGATCATTATTGATCGCGCGTCTGCGCACAAGCCAAAATACGCTCGCGCTTACAGCCGCAACAAAGCAGAAAAAAAGAAGCGTATCAAGATAATTCCATGAAAATAACGGCAAATCTGTCAGGCGATCGCGCATACTGTGCCACAGTAGATTTCCTGTGTGAAGATAGTACCCGTCCATCCCCTTCAGCCCAAAAATATATAAAAGCGCATGTTTCCAAAAATCCAATATGTGATCAAAGCCTGTTGTGAGAATATCAAGCCGCGCGTTTGGGCTAATAAATAAACTGATAAACGGCGCAAGCGCGCTCGTTATAATGAGATAAGTAATCCTTGCAAAGCGAGACGCTCTTTTTTGAACTATCAGAAATCCTAAAATCAGCGCTCCGAAAATCACATACACAACATACTGTATTGCAAGAAAAATCAATACTATAAAAAGAGCGATAAAATATTTTTTTTCGCGTTTTCTAAGCCAAAAAACTGTGGCAAGCAAAAATATTATAAACACAAGAAAACCAAATCCAACAGGAAGCGATACCGCGCCATAAGCCTGCATTGGGAAAAATAAGGAAGGTAAAAACGCTCCTAAAAGAGATGCCGAACGATTTTTATTAAAAATACAGTCAAAAAGTAGAAAGAATAAAATCGGCAATGCAAGGGAAAAAATAAGATATTGCCACCAAACCATTATTGAAATCAAATCCGTGTGGAGCACGCGGTTCAAAAAAATTCCGCTTGCCCAAAACGATGCATATGAAGACGTTGTAAATACGGAGGAAGGAATTATAAACGAACCAATCTTCAAAGTATCGTATGATGACGGGGATAAAAATCCATTATCTTCTATCTCCATCATAGAGGCAGTATGCCGCCAAGTATCCCCGCCATAAGGCAGACGATAGACTGCCGGGATGTACAAATGTTGCAAAAGCGAAAAAAGGACTATCGGAACGAGAAGAAAAAACGCAGGTTTTGTAAAAATTTTGTACAAGAGCCATAAGGCGAGAAGCGCGATAATTAAAACAAACTGATCTGGTATAACATCCCACGGCGTTTTTATGTATATTTCCGCAGAAGATAGTGAAAAGAGCGTATAAAAACCAATGCCAAATAGAATTATGATTGCGATAAAAATAAGCGTTCGTACAGAGGACATAGGCGCATTTGCCAATTCTCTCGCGATCGCGCGAAATCGCCGCGGAACATTAAAAATAATTTCTCTCATCATACTTATAGAGAACAAATC
>CAYYGX010000046.1:0-9182 GCA_964471805.1 uncultured Gammaproteobacteria bacterium
CGCAATGACAAAAAACGAATTTTCAGACAGTCTGTCGCAATGACAGATAAAACAAAGACCCCGCTTTTAATGGGGTCTTTTATGTTAACAGGTGACTATTTCTTTGTTCGCTTCTTCTTCTTTTGCATTATCTATTGTAAGAACTCCATCTCCTTTCTTCGGAGATTTTCTTATGTAGCCGGCTCCTTGCTAAAAAATTTTAGCGGGCAGTGCCAACGCACAAGAATAGTTCTTAGTTTATTATATTTTTTCTGTTTCCATTATAGCACAACTGCAGAATTGTCAATAGAGATTTTTATAAAAAAAGACCCCGGTTTTAACGGGGCCTTTAATTTTTTTAGAGATCTTTCAGATTATCTTCCTCTTGTCCTTGTTGTTGTCCTTGTTGTTGGTTTTCTTGTTGCTGTTCTTTTTTTTGCGCCGCCTTTTCTTTTTGTCTTATTAGCCATTATCTCGTGTAAGAACCAACTCTCCTTTCTTCGGAGATTTTCTTATGTAGCCGGCTCCTTGCTAAAAAATTTTAGCGGGCAGTACCAACGCACAAGAATAGTTCTTAGTTGATTACAAATTTTTTCTATTTCCATTATAGCACAACTGTAGAATTGTCAATAGAGATTTTGTTGTGTATAATGCAACACTGTTAAAATTTATAAAATATTTTATGAACTCAATAACAATTCGCGGCGCGCGGTGCCATAATCTTAAAAATATAACAGTCTCAATTCCACGCGGTAAGCTCATTGTTGTAACCGGAATTTCCGGAAGCGGAAAATCTTCTTTGATCTTTGACACTTTATATGCCGAAGGGCAAAGAAGATATCTAGAATCGCTTTCCGGTTCATCGCAGTATTTCCGCGAACTCATGGAACGGCCGGACGTTGATGCGATTGACGGACTTACTCCCACAATCTCAATAAGCCAAACATTCACCGCTTTCAATCCGCGCTCCACTGTCGGCACAATGAGCGATATTTACGACTATCTCCGCATTCTGTTTACCCGCATAGGAGTCGCGCGCGGCGGACAAGTTTTTTCAATTACTCCGCGCTCTCTCTCATTCAATAATCCTCTTGGCGCTTGCGAAAAATGCGAGGGGCTAGGGGTGCAGTTTTTGATTGATCCTGAACTTATAGTGCCAAACAAACGATTGAGCATTATAGAAGGCGCGATTAAGCCTCTGATGCGCCTTGGTTCCGAAAGAAGCCATCTTTGGAAAACGCTGATCGCATATGCGAGATCGCATTCAATTGATACTTCAGCGCCTGTTGGAGCAATATCCGCTTTAGCTAAGGCCGCAATTCTCCATGGGCGAGAAGGCGAGTTTCAGGGAGTTATTCCCCATCTTGAAAAACGTTATCGCGAAACAGACTCTCCATATGTTCGCGCCGAGATTGAACAATATATGCGCGAGAGCCCGTGCATTTTTTGCCGAGGAAGCCGCCTCAATAATAAAGCGCGATCAATTATTATCGGAGAAAATATTTCTTTAGATATGCTGACTGCTATGAGCATCTCGGATTTGCGGAGTTTTTTTGAAAAATCTTTGAAGATCGCTCAACGCATGGAACGTCTTCTTATTCAACCGATTCGCGAACGGCTGGAACTTATTGAGCGAGTCGGACTTTCGTATCTTACATTAAACCGCAGTATCCCGACTCTTGCCGGCGGCGAAGTTCTCCGTCTTCGGATAGCGGTGCAAATTGGAATCGCGCTTTCAGGGGTAACATATATTTTAGATGAACCAACTCAAGGTCTTCATGCGAAAAATATAAACAATCTTCTTCACACTCTCGCGAGTTTTTGTAAGCTTGATAACACAGTTATCGTCATTGAACATGATCGCGCGATTATTTCCGCGGCGGATTATATTATTGACATGGGGCCAGGAGCAGGCGAGAATGGAGGGCGCGTTCTCTATGCTGGGGATCAGACAGGATTTCAAAACGCGAATACTGAAGGGGAGACAGCGCGCTATATGCGAGACTATAAAAAATCGCGCGCGCATACAAAACGCCTCGCCGGAAACGGAAAACATATTAGCATTAAAGGCGCGTCCGAACATAATTTAAAATTTATTGACGCGTCGTTTCCTTTGGGGATGCTTGTTGGGGTGACGGGCGTCTCTGGAAGCGGAAAATCAACGCTAGTGCGCGATATTTTGGCGCGGGCGCTATCACAGGAATTACATCGCGCAAAACATCCGCCAGGAGCGCATCAGGAAATTTTCGGCATAGAATTTATTGATAAAGTGATTACTGTTGATCAATCCCCGATCGGGAGAACGCCGAGATCAAACCCTGCGACATTTATCGGAGCGTTTATGCATATCCGCGATTTTTTCGCGACGCTCCCGGAGTCAAAAAAGCGGAAATACGGAAAAGGGTATTTCAGTTTTAACGTTCCAGGCGGCAGATGCGAAACATGCGCCGGAAACGGAGAGGTGCGGATTGAAATGTATTTTCTTCCTTGTATGTATACGCCATGCGGCGAGTGCGGAGGAAGCAGGTATTCAAGCTCGGCGCTTGAGATCAAGTGGAAAATGAAAACTATTGCCGACATTTTAGCAATGAGGGTAACTGAAGCTCTGGATTTTTTAGGAGACGATATTCCGCAGATTGTAAAATATCTTAGAACCTTGCGGGAAGTAGGGCTTGGGTATCTCAAATTAGGCCAGAGCGCGACAACTCTTTCCGGCGGAGAGGCGCAGAGAGTGAAATTAGCCGGAGAGCTCGCGCGCCCTGGAACAGGAAGAACGCTTTACATTCTGGACGAGCCCACAATCGGCCTACATTTTGTTGACATAAGGCATCTCATGGGCATCTTGCGCGCGCTCGTTCTCAAAGGCAATACAGTTATTATTATTGAACACAATATAGATGTGATTGCCCAGTGTGATTGGCTTTTGGACTTGGGTCCCGAAGGCGGCGAGCGCGGAGGAAAAGTCATAGCTTTTGGAACTCCGGAGGACGTTTCTAAAATTCGCGAAAGTTACACTGGGCAATTTTTACGGGAATTATTTTTGACGCCATGAACCACTATCGCATAGCCCAGTCAAAATTCAAAATCGCTGTCCGTATAGTAAAAATTTTGCGGTATATCCCCGGCATTCGCATGATCGCTGTTTGTAACTCCCTTTCTTATAATCTCGCGCATGAGTACAGCGATATTGATCTTTTTATTATCGCGAAAAAGGGGAGAATATGGACTGCGCGGTTTTTTACTCTTCTATTTTTGGAATTTGCAGGCGCGCGTCCTCTTGTGTGCGCCAGTTTTTTTCTCGCCGAGGATTCGCTCTGCATTGAACAGTACAAAATTTCCGAGGATGATCCGTATCTGGAATTTTGGATTCGCATGATAAAACCGCTCTACAGCGAGATCCAAGCGTATGAACGTTTCATAAACGCGAATAGATGGGCGTTTTCTGAAGCGCCGTTTGCGCGTTATATTCCAAATTACAAAAGGCGCGTGAAACAAGCATTTCTTAAACTATTTTTATCTCTGTTTACCGCATGGATTCCGGAGACATTTTATAAACGTTTGCAAATGGCTCTTCTTTTTCCCGTTATTAAACGCCTTGCTTTATGCTTTGACTCTCGCGTCGTTATCTCCGATCGCATCATTAAAATGCATGCGAACGACAGAAGATTGGAATTCAAATCCCGATGATTAAACAAAAACAAATATCAGGTTACGGATTATATCTGCTTCTCATTCTCCTTCCTTTTCAAACACGCTACTTTCTCGTCAATCGTTCAATTGGCGGAGCATTTTTTGAGTACGGAAGTTTTACCGTGTATGCGACGGAGGTTCTGCTGTGGTTTTTAGTTCTCTATGAGATATTCTGGTTTCTCTTTCGCAAACGTTATAAAAATTTACAGCTTCTCAAATTTTTTCAGGAGCGCCCGATTATAGCGCTGTGTGTGATTTTTTTAAGTTATGCCGCGCTTTCAGCGCTTTGGTCTGTCAATCGCGAGCAGACTCTATTTTATATTATTCGTTTTACAGAAGCTCTGCTCGTTTTGCGGCTTATTGCAGTATCTCGCGCGAAAAAACGTTTTATACTTTTGGCTTTTATTGCAGGCGTTGCTTTGCAAAGCGCGTTTGGCATCTATCAATTTTTTACGCAGACAGTTTCCGGGAGTTCAATTTTAGGCATTGCCCAGCAGATTCCGGACACCCGCGGAGTTGCGGTTGTTGAAACAGAACTGCGGCGATATTTGCGCGCTTATGGCGGACTGCCGCATCCAAATATCCTCGGCGGATGGATTGTCGCCGGATTAATGGCCTCGGTCGCGCTTATTTTTGAGAGCGCAATCCGCGCCGGCGCGCTTTCTCGCTCGCGTCTTGTTCTGCCGTTTTTATTAGTATACTCTCTTTTGTTTACAGCGCTTATTCTTACATTTTCTCGTTCTGCCGGGGCGGCGTTTGTTCTTGGCGGCGGAGCGCTTTTTGCATCCGGCGTTTTTCATAAGAGAACGCGCCATCGCGCAGTAGCATTGCTTTGCATAACCGCGATACTTTCTATTTTTTTTGGAATTTTATTAAAAGAGCCGCTTACTGAACGGGGGACAGGGCTTGTTTTTAATCGCAACTCCGGGCGGCTTGAGCAGAAATCATCAGGGGAGCGCAGTCAGGGATTGCGTGGCGCATGGATTTTGTATAAAAAAAATCCGCTTATAGGAAGCGGTTTGGGAACATATACGACGGCGCTTCATCGCATGTATCCGGAACGCCCGGTGTACGAAATTCAGCCAGCGCATTCGGTGCCAGTTTTAATCGCGGTGGAACTTGGCATTGTCGGCGCATTCTTTGCGTTTTTATTATTGTATCAGATCTTCGCATTTCTTTTGCGTCGGCGGCACGTTATTGGCATTTCTTTATTTTGCGCATTTCTAGTTATCAGCTTATTTGATCACTATCTGTGGACATTGTATTCAGGAGTTTTGCTTATTGGAGTTTGTTTCGGTTTTGGAATTGTGTCGAATCATGAGTAAATCAATTCTTTTTGAGTTGTTTTTTAATTTTAGCACTGTATGCTCCAAGAGCCATTTCACCGTGTATATATTTCAGCACATTTTCTTTTCGCAAATTACTATCATTCAAAAAAGGTTTTATCTTCCCTAAAGCAAAAGCCCATGCGTCTCGTTCATCTTTTAGAATCATTTCTAATTGTTTAGAGTCAATCTCATTCTCATTCTTTGAGTGAAAAGTCCCAAGTATTTCCCCAATCTCGAGCTTATCATCATCAGACAGCTTTTGTTCTGATACTTCATGCCCTATTTCATGCAACAGCTTAAGAATTCCCTTTACCTTTGCGAGATCATCAGTTATTTTAAATTCTTTAGTTAATCCATCATACATAGATGTCGTCTCTCCAATCTCTGACGCTCGTGGAATAAATATAATTCGATAATCTGATGATAAAATATCCTCTAAAGATAATTTGCTTCCAGTATGAGGATTAGTTAAGGTAAAAGATTTCAGTACTTTACGAAGTTCGTCATATTCATTCCGTGATTCATACGTATACGTCACTTCTAAATCTGGAGTTTTAATCTCTACAGTGCCTGCATCTTTGTACTCAACGACGGCAAGGGGATTATCTAACTGTTCGTATGATTGCGCCTGTTCTTTATTATCCTCCTCACGAGACGGTTCGAGATGCTGTTCAAGATATTTGTTTGGGAGTTCACTCATAATTGGAGTTTGTTTCGGTTTTGGAATTGTGTCGGATGACGAGTAGTAGAGGATGATCACCTCACAGCCTCGGCTATCGCTTTGAATACCGGTTTTTGTTTTTCCGCCAACTCCGCGAGCATTTTGCGGTTTAAGACGATATTTTTTTTCTTGAGTCCGGCCATGAGTTTTCCGTATGTTGTTCCGTTTTCGCGCGCGGCCGCGTTGATTTTGATATTCCAAAGCGCCCGAAAATCGCGTTTTTTAAGCCTTCTCCCACGATACGCGTGCGCGCCGGCTCTGGTTGTCGCTTCTTTTGCTATTTTGATGCGCGTTCTGCGCCCCAAGTACATACCTTTTGCTTTTTCAAGGATATTTCTTCGGCGTTTTACATGCATTGTTCCGCGTTTGACACGAGGCATAAATTAAATAAGGTTAAAATTTTTATTTTAAGAGAGAACCCAGCGCATTTTTTTTGGCATAGACGCCATTCTTTTCTTGGCCCTCGCAGTCTTTCCGCTTTCTTTTGGTTTATTAAAATGATTCTGTCCCGCGCGTTTCTTCAGGATTTTTTTATTTTTTGTAATAATAATGCGCTTTACAGCGGCTTTCCATGTTTTAGACATAAGTTTAGTTCCCTGGTTGTATAATTGCGGTAATTCGTTTTCCTTTTTTTAATGGCGGCTGGACTATCGTCACTTGCCCGAGCTCTGCGACAAACGCTCCAAGTTGGTCAAACGCTCTTCGCACATGGATTCCTTCGCGCCCCTGCAGGATCATCTCCAGTTGCGCCTTATCTCCTTCTTCAAGAAATTTTTTCGTTTGTTTTAATCGCGTTTCAAAATCGTGCGCGCCCATATTAAGGGCGAGCCGCACTCCCTTGATGGTAGTTTTTTTCGCCTTGCTTTTTTGGCGTTTTTTTTCAAGATCGTATTTAAATTTGCCGTGATCCAAGATTTTTACAACCGGAGGATTATCTATCGGGGAAACCTCTATAAGATCAAGCCCGCGCGCCTGCGCTTTTTGCAGAGCTTCATAAAGCGGAACAACGCCAACAAAATCGTTCTCTGGATCAATGAGTTTAACTTTTTCCGCGCGAATTTGCGCATTGATCCGGAAGTATTTTACAACAACCGGCCTTTTTTTGTGAACATGTCGTCTGCCCATTTGGTGGAGATGAGGGGTAGCACGCCCCTGTATGCATAAAGAGCGCTAATTCGTTTACAAACATAGATCGTTTGGTAGTGTCCTTAAAAAGTGAAAAACGATCAAAACCTTTTTAGTAAGCCCGAATAAGGATTCGAAAAAAGCGTCGGGCGCGTTTTTTTCTACACTCAAACTCTTGTATTGCACCGAAGATCAATAGTCGTTGAGTAGAGCATGATCGTCGATGGCTCCCGCCTTATTCAGGCAAAAGCTAGTGCAGGAACGGACTCTCTGAATCGTTCAGCGATTCTTGCAAGAACGTTTCCAGCAGTGGCAGTGTTGCCGTTTAATCTTGTGTTTCAGATTTTTTATTATGGAAGACGGCTGAACCCGTCTCCAGTTTGTAGAATAAAGCGCAAGCTGAACGCATCAAATTAAAAACATCCCCATAAAATCGCGCAAGCGTCAGCATATCCGATAAAATAGCTCTTGTCAAGGCAAAAACGTAAGAGTACTATGTTAAGAAATGTCAAATATCAAATGACAAATGTCAAATTTTAGTTACGTTAGTTACGTCATTTGATATTTGGAATTTGACATTTGTTATTTCCCATGACTTTTTCTACTCTTCTTGCAACAATTAAAAAGAATAAACTGAAGGTTGACGTAGAACTCTTGGAACTCGCCTATGGTTTTGCAAAAGAGGCGCATCATGGGCAGATTCGTTTGAGCGGCGAACCGTACATCATCCATTCGCTTGAAACCGCAAATACGCTTGCCGGTCTTCGTATGGATGAGCCGACAATTATGGCAGGACTTTTGCATGATGTTCCGGAAGATACGTCGCGCACTCTAAACGACATTAGAGAGAATTTTGGAGAAGAGGTCGCAATGCTTGTTGAGGGAATTACAAAACTTGGCAAGTTAAAATATCGCGGAATTGATCGTTATATTGAAAATTTGCGGAAGATGTTCGTTGCAATGTCAAGCGATATACGAACAATTATTATCAAATTTGCGGATCGGCTTCATAACCTTGAGACGCTTTCCGCTCTTCCACAGCGCAAACAGATTCGCATTGCGCAGGAAACTATTGAAATCTACGCGCCAATCGCGCATCGGTTAGGGATTGGCGTTTTGCGCACCGCGCTTGAAGATGCGGCTTTTAAGTATGTGTTGCCAAAAGAGTATGAGCGGGTAACCTCGCTTATTGAAGTCCGCAGTAAACAATATACAGAATCCCTCGCGCGAGTGAAAGAGAGGCTGATGGAAGAATTTCGCAGAAATAATATTCGCGTGGTTGATTGCCACGGGAGAAACAAAGGGATGTATAGTTTGTACAAAAAATTGCTTTATCACAATAATGACATTAGCCAAATTTATGATCTTATCGCGCTTCGGGTTGTTGTGCCGACAATTTCTGATTGCTATGCGGCCCTTGGCATTGCGCATTCATTATTAAAACCATTAAAGGGACGCATCAAGGATTATATTGCCCAGCCGAAACCGAACCAATATCGCTCGTTGCACACAACTGTGTTTTACGATCTTGGCGAGATTATTGAAATTCAAATCCGCACAAGCGAGATGCATGAAGAGGCGGAATACGGCATTGCGGCGCACTGGCAGTACAGTACTATTGGTTCCAATAAAAATATTCCCTCGGAATTTGCCGATTGGATTGAAGAACTTGCGAAGTGGCACAAGCATAAAAGCGATACCAAGGAGTATCTGAAATCATTGAAACTAGAGGTATTTCAGAATCGCATTTTTGTTTTTACGCCTGATGGCGACGTGATAGAACTTCCGGATGGTTCAACGCCAATTGATTTTGCCTATCATATTCACACCGATATCGGAAACAAGGCAGTTGGCGCGAAAATTAATGACGAGATGACGCCGTTGGATGTTGAATTAAAAAGCGGCGATCTTGTTGAGATTATCACCGACAAAAATCGCAAAGGGCCCAATTACGACTGGCTGAAATTCGTTAAAACGCGATCTGCCCGCGGCAAAATCCGCCAATACGCAAAGCCGCATTTGTGGCAACGTTTAAACCCGTGGCCCCTGAAGAGGTGAAACAAAAAGCGAGGCAGTGTTGATGACGGCTCAAATCCAAGTATAAAGCGATTGGATGAGTTGACAACAAAACACTGCCTCAAAAATTTTACGGCGGCACAGGTTGAACACTTTTTAGTAAGCCCATGCTTACTATCGTTTCATGTAACCCGTGCCGAACGACAACAGGGGGTGAAAATTTTATGGGTCCCGCCCAGTGGCTAGGACTATCCACATCATAACCCCCTGAAGAAAGAGCGAGTAAGGGATGACCAATGATGTAACCTTCATTATCAATGAAG
>CAYYGX010000047.1:0-1360 GCA_964471805.1 uncultured Gammaproteobacteria bacterium
TTCTCCGCCAAAGGCGGACCAGCCTCTGGCTTTGGATTCCCGGGCGACCCACCATCTCCCTTTTTCAAAAAGTTAGGCGAGATAACTCCATGTTTAGACAGCTATAATTTTATGAGACAAAACTATCCAACTTCAATACTTCAAAGAATACTTGACCAGTTTCATAATATAGGAACTATCAAAAATAGTAGTCTTTTTACTTCGGGTTTTGAAAATTCAAATTACTATATCGAAACAAATAAAGGAAAGTTTGTGGTTAAAATTTTTGAAGGAAAGGAGGTTGCTCCGGAGAACATTTTGTTTGAAATTGAAATAATGGATAAGCTTTATGGCGCGGAAATGAAAACGCCAAAAATTTTTCATGCCAAGAATGGTAGTTTACACGCTTTGCTAGAAAAAAAGTATGCTATTTTAATGAATTTTATTGATGGCGAAAATATGGAACAGCACACCATTAGCGATACGCTCGCTAAACAAATTGGCGAGCAAGCTGGGAAGATGGATTCTGCTCTGCAAACCATTAGAGACGGCTCTAAAACTAGACAGAATTATGAATTTGATATGAAAAATTTTCTTATCATTGAGCCAAAAGTAGAAGAGCTAGGTTTGAGATTCGACAGACAAATTTTTGTTGATATTTTTAAATCGTTCAAGAAAGTCAAACCGATTTTTGATTCTACGCCATTTGGGTTGATACAAAACGATATCGCCTTACATAATATTCTCGCAAAAAATGATGAGCTGTTTGGGATAATTGATTTTAGTGATATGGTTTTTAGTCCTTATATTCAAAACATAGCTGGAGCAATCTGTCAATGTTTCTTCACATATAATTGGAAACCGAACCAAGTAAACCTTTTTCTGCATGGCTATCAAAAATTCCATTCACTGACCACGAACGTGTTAAGACTTTTGCGAGTTTTGGTCTTAGCTCGATTCGCTACAGTTATAGTTGAGTTGAACCATTGGAATTTAGTATTTGGAGAAGATGCTCAAAGAGCAGAATTCGTCAACGATAATTATGAATTTTTGAAAAAATTTTTGCAAATAAGCGAAAATGAATTTCAAAGGTTTATATGATTCCTTTAACAAATTTTGCCAATGCAAAATATTTTTGAAATAGTAGATAGAGTAAAGACAATAAGCGTGGATGTCCTTGAGAGCGTAGGCAAAGATTTTGTTTTTCCTGTGCACAAAAAAATTAGAAATATCAGCGAGGATGAGAAAATACGCATTGACGAGAGTAGAAGAGAAATTAGTAAAACAGAACTTCTAAAAACCGCGTTGTATGCAATTAAAAGCTCTTGGGAAAAAGTGATAGAACCGCGAATTAAGGAAATAAGAACACAAAATGTAAAAA
>CAYYGX010000047.1:1370-8579 GCA_964471805.1 uncultured Gammaproteobacteria bacterium
AGGGACAACAGAAGGGAGGAACGGACTTTTTTACGGAAGCTGATTTGGCAAGTGAAAAAAATATTCGCACAATTTTTTTTAAAAAATTTAGCGAGGATTCAATTCGTATTTTTGGGGAAGAAGAAAATGAATACCTAGGAAATAAAAATTCGAGAATCGGTGTTCGCATTGATCCGATTGACGGAACGGAATCCATGAAATTTGGAAAGACGCAAGATTGGAGTATTATGGTGGGTATTTATGAAGGCACGCCGGAGCACGAACGACAAATAATCGGTACGATATATTTCCCAGAACGCTCAACACTGCTATGCCAAGTTGAAGGCCTAGAGGATGTTTTTATAACGAATATAGAAACCGGAGAAATAAAAGAGATTTCTACTATTGCAAATCAGGATGAGCTTTCAGAAATAATTATTAGTTACTGGAAGCATACTAATCTGCAAAAGACAGGGCGAATTTCGGAAATTGAATCTGCTTTGCGCAATGCTGGGGCTAGACTGCGCTCTACAAATTCTAGTTCTGCGGATGTACTTGAAGCGCTTACGACAGGCGGACAACGCGCAATAGTTATGGATGGCGATATAACGATTGTTGATTATATTGCGCATTCTTTTTTACAAAAAATTGGGTATCTATTTTTTGATTGGAACGGAAACGAATTCAATGCAGATCAAGCAGATTTAAGCGGTAAAAAAGTTGTTTTTGTACCACCGGGAAAAGTTGGCGATGAAATTATCAAAATAATTAAAGACGCTACAAAATAATATGAATTATATCGGCATAATAATTGAGGAAAGTTTGGAGAATAAGGATATTCTCAAAGATGTCCAAATTTCCCGCACTAAAGTTGAGGAAGTTACAGAAAAACATAAAACGCCTTGGATAAAGCAATGGACTTTGCATACTGTTGAAATTCTAGAAAATCAAGCTGAGAGTGTCGCCAAAAAACTTACTAAAGCACTTGATAGCGAACATTCGTGGTATGCGGATTTCAAAAATGATTCTTTCCATTATATTATTTTTCGCGGCAAGTATTTCAAGATCAAGGTTGATAGGAGTAAAAAAGAACAGTATGACGATGCTGTAAAATTTGGACTTTCGCTCGGCATACCCGACTATCAGCTTGATTTCTCACCACATATCAAAGAGTGGGAAAGATAATTTATTTATTTTTCGCCTATGCCCAAAGAAATGATACCGCCCCACAACGAAGAAGCGGAAACCTCCGTGCTAGGAGGCGTTCTGATTGATAAAGACGCGATTTTGAAAGTCGCAAGCATTCTCATAAGGGAAGATTTTTATAACGATCGGCACGCAATCATTTATGAGGCCATGCTGTATTTGTTTGAGCGGCGCGATCCGGTTGACATTGTTCATCTTGCTAACCGTCTTAATGAAATCGGTGAACTCGCGCAAGTTGGAGGGCGCGGATTTGTCGCTGAACTTTCAAACACAGTTCCCACAGCAAGCAATATCGCGGAATATGCTAAAATCGTGAAACGCAAATCAACTCTCCGCAAACTCATCAGGGCCGGGCAGAATATCTTGAACCTCGGTTTTAATGAAGCCGATGACGTTGAAAATACCCTTGACGTCGCAGAGCAGGAACTTTTTTCCGTTTCTCAAGAAATGTTGCGGAAAAATTTTATTCCGATGTCGCGCATTCTGCAGGAAGCATTTGAGCGCATTGATGAACTGCATCGGCAGGACGGCACATTGCGCGGACTTCCTACAGGTTTTACTGATCTTGATAGTCAGCTTGCGGGATTGCAGAAGTCAAATCTTATTATTCTTGCCGCGCGTCCTTCTGTTGGAAAGACCAGTTTAGCGCTTGACATAGCCCGTCATATTGCAGTTAACTGTAAACAGAAGGTTGGCGTTTTTTCTCTTGAAATGTCTAAAGAGGAGCTCACGGATCGATTTTTATGCGCGCAAGCTAGCGTGGGATTGTGGAAAATGCGCACAGGCCGGCTTGCTGAAAGCGATTTTCCGAGCATCGGAACCGCGATGGGAATTCTTTCTGAAGCAAATATTTTTATTGACGATTCTCCGACCGCAAACATCATGGAGATTCGCACCAAAGCGCGGCGTCTCGCTCTTGAAAAAGGTCTTGATTTTCTTGTAGTTGATTACTTACAGCTCATGGAAGGAAGATCGCAAGAGAATCGCGTGCAGGAAGTTTCCGAGATAAGCCGCGCTCTGAAGTCCATTGCCCGCGAACTAGAAATTCCTGTTCTTGCTCTTTCGCAACTTTCGCGCGCGGTTGAGTCCCGCACTATCGCGGTGCCGAAACTTGCGGATCTGCGGGAGTCCGGAAGCATTGAACAGGATGCCGATGTTGTTATGTTTATTTACAGGAAATCAATGGATAAAAGCAGGGACTGCCCTCCTGAAGAGCGCAGTATAGCAGAAATTCATATTGCTAAACATCGAAACGGACCGACCGGAATCGTTAAACTTTTTTTTGACGAGGAGCGCGTAACCTTTCGCAATTTAGATAAGTCGCATAACGCATAATTTATGTTCAACAAACTCAAACAATTCAAAGACCTGCGCGATCAGGCAAAGAAGATTCAAAAACAGATGGAGGATGAAATTTTGGAGGTGACAAAAGACGGAATAAGGATTAAAATGAACGGCGCCAATGAAATTTTGGAGCTTGATATTGAAGATCGTCTTCTAAAAGAAAAGGAGAGGTTGATCTCGACGATAAAAAAAGTTTTCAAGGATGCTGTGCATGAAGTTCAGAAGAAAATGGCGAAGAGGATGATGGGAAGCGATATTAATTTTGATGCGTTAAAAAAACTTGGTTTATAATTTCTGAATTCATTTTTAGAGATTTGATTTTCAAATGCTTCTCCCATCCACTTTTACCGATCTTATCCGGGAATTCATGCGCCTGCCAGGGGTAGGCCCAAAAACGAGCGAGCGGCTCGTTTTTTCCTTATTGCGGCGTAGAAAAGAAGAGATTCAGGCATTTGCGCGCGCGCTTTTTGCCTTTAGCGAAAGCCTGAATTTGTGCGCCGAGTGTTTTAATTTCACAGATAAAAACGCCCGTGATTGCGCGATTTGTCGCGACTCTCGGCGAGAGAGAACTATTCTGTGCGTGATAGCCGATAGTTTAGATCTTATAGCGCTTGAGAGTTCCGGCTATCGCGGGCTATATCATGTCATTGGCGGAGTCATTAATCCTCTTAAAAATATGCATCTTAAAGATTTGCGTGTTGCTGAATTAATCACGCGTCTTAAGCGATCGTTTGATTCACCGGCTCCAGTTCAAGAGATCATTCTTGGCTTTGATCCAAATTACGAGGGGGAGCTTACAGTAAGCGCTCTTAAGAGAGAGTTAAACGGCCTTCCAATAAAAATAACCCGCCTTGCGCGCGGATTGCCGCAGGGCGGGGATTTGGATTATGCCGATGAGATTACTCTAAAAGAGGCGATTCGCGGGAGGAGGGAGCTTTAAGCAATTTTTACAATCTCTACTTTTGTATACTCCTGCCTGTGGCCAGTTGTTTTTTTGTAACGAATTTTTGGCTTGAATTTCACTACAGTTACCTTTTTCCTTTTTCCGTGCTCAAGTATTTTTGCCGTTACGCGTGAATTTTCAATAAACGGAGCGCCGATTACACTTTTTTCTCCCTTATCTTCAAAAGTAAGAAGAACCCGATCAATCTCAATTTCTTGATTTTCGTTCACCGCGAGTTTTTCCACTTTTAGCGTGTCGCCTTGTTTTATGAGATATTGCTTCCCGCTTAATTGTATAATTGCGTATGTCATAGACAGATAGTATTAAAAAATCTCCCTTTAGTCAAGTTGACAGATAAGTCAATAAAAATTTCCAATTTTTATCAATGGCTCTCTGAAATTACCTTTTTCAATAACTCTTCCGCGATTTTTGGATTCGCTCTTCCTTTTGTTTCTTTCATAATCGTGCCCATCAATCGTTTGATGGCATTTGTTTTTCCGGCGCGGAAGTCCGCTATAACTTTTTGGTTTTCCGCGATCACTTTTGAAACAACTTCCGCAAGTTCGCTTTCGTCATGCGTTTGCGCGAGATTTTCCGTTTGTATAATATCTCCCGGGTCAGCGCCAGTTAAGAGCATTTTTTGGAGAACTGTCTGCCCGGCGCGCGAGGAGATTTTACCTTCGAGAATTAGCGAGACGAATTCAGCAAAATTTTCCGGGCTGACGGATATAGTTTTCCATTCGTTCTTGACTAACGGCGCGAGATTATTAATGAGCCAATTTGCCGCGAGTTTTGCAAGACGATGCCCTGGATTTTCTTCCGATTTTTGCTCTATTGACTCCATCCACGCGAGAAGTTCCGACATCACTTTTTCCGCGTAGTCGGCGAGCGCATAGTCGCGCGTTAAAAGGTTTGCATCAGAAATGGAAAATCCGTATTGCTCGTGAAAGCGTTCACGTTTTTGTTTAGGAAGTTCAGGCAAAGTTTTTTTGATCGCCTCAAGGTTTATAATTTTGCCGTGCCACGACAACTTTTTGGGTTCAGTCTTGAACTTGATTGGCGGAATATCAGGTTCAGGAAAATATCGGTAATCGTGCGCCGCTTCTTTAGTTCGCTGTTCTTCTGTAATTCCCTTTTCTTCATTCCATCCGCGAGTTGATTCTACAGCAGGAGGAGTTTTTTGCTCAAAGAGAAGTGTTTGCCGTTTTATTTCATAAGCAAGCGCGCGTTCAACTGCTTTGAATGAATTTAAATTTTTGATCTCGGTTTTTGGATTAAGTTTTGCGTTTTCTTTTTCAGAGAGAGAGATATTTGCGTCGCATCGCAAGTGCCCTTTTTCCATGTCTGCCTCCGAAACTTGAAGCGACCGCATAATCGCACGCAATTCACGAAGCGCGTTCCCGGCGATTTCAGGGCTTTCAATATCCGGTTCGGTAACGATTTCCATGAGAGGCGTTCCTGCTCGGTTAAAGTCAATAATTGTGTATCCCGCCGCTTTTGAATGCAGAAGTTTTGCGGCGTCCTCTTCTAAATGCAAACGATTGATTCTAATTTTTTTATCTCCAACAAATAAAAAACCATTTTTTCCAAACGGCTCTTCATATTGCGATATTTGATAACCTTTAGGGAGGTCAGGATAAAAGTAGTGTTTTCTGTCAAATTTTGACTCAAATGGAATCTCGCATGAGAGAGCCAGCGCGGAAAAAATTGCCCATTCAATCGCAGTTTGATTTGGAACCGGCAGAGTTCCCGGGTGACCCATGCAAACGTGGCACACCGCAGTATTCATTGGCTTTTCTTCGCCAGAGTTATCGCACGCGCAAAACATTTTTGATTTTGTTTTAAGCTGGACGTGAATTTCCAATCCTATTACCGGTTTAAGGTTCATGGTTTTGTAAAAGTTTTTCGGATTTTGCGCGCGCATTTTGAAACAGGCTCGCCGTGGCTATCACAAGATATGGTAGCCCGAGATATGCATAGATGCTTACAACAAGATCTTTCCACCATGGCGATAACGATTCGGCAAGTTCAGGGTTGAATAAGATATCGGTTTGACGGGTGATTGAGGCGATAATAAGCGTGGTTAGGATAGCTAGAACGAGAGATATCATTATCGTAACAAGTAAAATGCCTATGAAGCGCAGCGATATTTTTAAAGGGTCATGGAGAAACAGCGTTACGCTTTCTTTGATGCTTTTAATCGGCCCTTGCTTTTCAATGACGAAAATGTAACTTGAAAACAATGTAAGCAGAGTTACCGCGATAATCCATGACGCGCTTATAATTGAGAGGACAGTGATAGAGTTTGTATTTTCAATTTTTTGTCCGACAATCGCCAAGAACGCAGGGACGCTGAATGTAACAAGCGATACAATAATAAAAAGCGCGAAAAACGGAATAAATCGCGAGAACGAGTTGCGAAAGACGATTCTTACTCGCGCTGGATTTACAGATTCCGTCAAAGCGCTTGCTGTTATAATAGAAAGTAAAACAAATAATGTAACTATATTTAATATAACGCCGAAAATCGCTGTGAAGACCGGCGCGAGTTCGCCAAAATTTGCGTAACGGCCGATGATCTGAAGAAGAATCGTCGGAATCACCACAGGAAAGAGAAGTGTAAGGTAGAGAGAGAAACCGCGGATATATAGACGAAAGGCGTTGCGAATTATATGTGTCATGGTTAGAAAATTTGAAAGGTTTTAAGAATTTTATGCTGTGATTTTGCCTTTTGAATTTTGCGCTTTCAGTTTTGTTAGCACGCGCTTCCAAATTGCTTCAGCTATCTCCTCTTTTGTTTTAACTTTGCTCTCTGTATTGCATTGAATGATATGCCACTTTTTTTTTTCCGCGAGTGTCAGCCCGTATCGCGTAGCTTTTTTTAGGTATTCTTTATTTTTTTCATGAATATCTTTTTTCTTTCCCCGTTTTGTAATTAAAGCATACGCGAGCGCGTGTGGCAAGGAAAGGTAAAGTACAAGATTTGGCCGCGGGATGTTAAGAACATCGTACTCCATTTTCTCAAGCCAAGATGTAAACGCGGCTCTTTTATTTTCAGGGAGCTTGCTTCCCTGATGAATTAAATTTGATGTGGCGTAACGGTTTGCAATGATTATTTTTTTCTGCTCCAGCCATTTTATAAGCGTCGCTTTTATCTCAAACCGATCAAGCGCGTATAAAATAGAAGCAAGATGGGGGTCAACCTTATTTATTCCGCCGAATTCTCCGTTTAAGAAGCGCCTGACAATCGCGCCGAAAAATGTGCGATTATACTGCGGAAAATCAAGCGTCGCAACTTTATACCCTTCTTTTTTCAAGCGCTGTATCAGAAGTTTTTGTTGCGTTGTTTTTCCGGCGCCGTCTATGCCGTCAAGGACGATGAGCATAAGATATAAACGGTTCAAGATCCTCCTTAATCAACAACCGTGATAAGGTTGCGTGACGTTGCATTGCAAAACTTGGCTGATTGGAAAATCCGATATACTCCACCTCTTTTCCAAGTTGCTTTACCTTTTCAATTGCAGGTATTAAGTCCGTGTCAGAAGAGATAATAATTGCCGCGTCGTATACATTTTCATACGCCCCTATAAGCAAATCTGTAGCTAGATGCGCATCAATGCCCTTTTCGTGATAGACGCCGCCGTTTTGCATGAGGTATCCGGTGCAGATTAAAAATTTTTGGTTTTTAGAACGCAAAAAATTGAATAATTTTATTTGCGCTTCTCTCAATTTTTTTC
>CAYYGX010000048.1:0-7426 GCA_964471805.1 uncultured Gammaproteobacteria bacterium
AAAAGATTGCTTCGTCGCCATGAAATCTTTCATGGCTCCTCGCAATGACAATTCTCGGACATTCTGGAGAACGCCTTCCCGAATAATTTCAATCTCCTCGCCTATAATTTTTATAATTGTCGTCGGCGGGACGCGAGGAAGAACTCCGTAGTCAATAATAATATCCGGCTTTTCTTTTTGACGAAAAAACTGCGCTGATACTTCAGAAACGCTATAACACTCCCCTTTTCCTGAAACGTTTGCCGAAGTCGCAATAATCGGGCGGCGAATAGAACGCGATATTGCGCTCGCGATTCTGTGCGACGAAACTCGCAAGCCAACAAACTCTGAACGAACAAGAGTTGCAAGAGCTTTTTTCTCTTTGCGAAGAGGAAGCACAAGCGTCAGCTCTCCTGGCCAAAATTTCTCCGCAAGCTCGCGGGCTTTTTTTGAAAATTCCGCATACTGCTCTGCCATTTTTATGTCTCCCACAATCCACGAGACAGGCTTTGTAAAAGATCTGCCTTTAATCAAATAAATGCGGTTCACAAGATCCGCATTTGTCGCGTCGCATCCGAGTCCATAGCAGGTTTCGGTTGGGTAAACGAAAACTGACGAGCAGAGTAATGAGTATGATGGCAGAGTTCTAAAAGTATTCATGATCAAGCAACAACAAAATTCACAATCTTGCCCTTTACATACACCTCTCTCTTCACCTCTTTTCCTGCGAGAAATTTCGCGACTCTCTCGTTTGAACGAGCCTCTGACAGCGCAAGCGACTGATCGGCATCACGCGCAATATTAACCTCTCCTCGCGCCTTGCCGTTTATCTGCACTACAACCGTTATTGTTTCCTCTTTAAGAAACTCTTCATTATATAATGGCCAGTTCGTTTTGAAAATAGACTCCGTATGCCCCATTCTGCTCCAAAGTTCTTCCGCAATGTGAGGAGCAAAAGGAGCGAGCAACAGTAAGAAGTTGGCAGTAAACAGTTTGTAGTGGAGAGTATCAAGATTATCTTTCTGTTTTTGAAATTCGTTTATAAAAATCATCATCTGCGAGATTGCTGTGTTGAACTTGAACGACTCAATATCTTCCGTAACTTTCTTGATAGTTCTGTGCAGTAATGGTTCTAAAGTTTTGAGTTGTGGTTTTGAGTTTTGAGTTTCAAATAACATGTATACTTTCTCCAAAAACCTCCGTATCCCCTTAATCCCTCGCGTTGACCACGGTTTTGCGTCTTCAAACGGGCCCATAAACATCTCATACATTCGCAGGCAATCCGCTCCGTATTCTGAAACGACATCGTCCGGATTGATGACATTTCCGCGCGACTTGGACATTTTCTGCCCGTCTTCTCCCATAATCAGCCCTTGATTGATAAGTTTTGTAAACGGCTCTTCAAAGGCGATATACTTCCCGTCATAGAGCGCCTTGCAAAAAAACCGCGCGTATAAAAGATGCATTACAGCGTGCTCGGCGCCGCCAACATATAAGTCCACCGGCAACCAGCGCGCCATTTTCTCCTTTGACGCAAACTCGCTTGTGTTTTTTGGATCAGTATAGCGGTACAGATACCACGAAGAGCATACAAATGTGTCTAGCGTGTCGGACTCGCGGCGTGATGCCATGCCACACTTTGGGCATAACACTTTGTGAAAACTTTTTGAACGGACAAGAGGAGACTCGCCTGTAGGGAGAAAATCAACATCATCAGGAAGAAGCACTGGAAGATTCTCCTCCGGCACCGGCACATCTCCGCAAGAATCGCAGTATATAATAGGAATAGGCGCGCCCCAATAACGCTGGCGAGAAATCAGCCAGTCCCGGAGTTTGTAGTTCGTGACTCGCTTTCCCCAGCCATTTTTTTCAATATACTCCATGATTTTATCTTTTGCGCGATGAATTTCTAAACCGTCTAAAAAATCGCTATTAAGCATTACGCCTTTTTCCTCTTGAACCTGCTCACCACACACTATAGGAGATGTATCGCCATCCTCCCCGATAACCACACGCATTATTTCTAGATTGAATATTTTTGCAAATTCAAAATCTCTTAAGTCATGCCCGGGCACTCCAACTACCGCGCCAGTCCCAACTGTAGAAAGAACAAAATCGCTAATATACACGGGCATTCTCTTTCCGTTCAGTTGATTGATTGCGTACCAACCGGTAAAAACTCCTGTTTTTGCGCGTCCTTCAGACATGCGTTCAAGCTCTGTTTTGCGTAACGCTGATTCCACATATTCAGCTACCTTTTCTCGTTCAGGAAATAACGACAAACATTCCTTCACAAACGAGGAGTCAGGAGCAATTGTAATAAAAGTTGCGCCAAAATTTGTATCCGGCCGCGTTGTAAATACTGTAACAGTTTTGTCGGTCCTCTCTATAGTATATGTAATGTTAATGCCCTCACTCCTCCCGATCCAATTCCTCTGCATCAGCTTTATGGATTCTGGCCAGTCAATCGTATCCAGTCCTTCAAGTAAACGATCCGCATATTCGGTGATCTTGAAAAACCATTGCTCCAATTCTTTTTGAATAACCTTGCTTTTGCAACGCTCGCATCTGCCGCAAACTACCTGCTCGCGCGCAAGCACGGTTTGACAACTAACGCACCAGTTTACAGGAGCCTTTTTCCGATACGCGAGATTGCGCTTGTATAAAAAAAGAAAAAACCATTGCGTCCACCGATAATACTTCGGATCAGCAGTATTAATTTCGCGCGACCAGTCATACGAAAATCCAAGTCGCTGAATCTGCCGACGGAATGTATCAATATTTCTTCGCGTTGACTCGCGCGGATGCGCGCCCTGTTTAATCGCGTAATTTTCCGCCGGAAGCCCGAATGAGTCCCAGCCCATCGGGTGCAATACGCTAATCCCCCGCATACGAAGATAGCGGGCATAAATGTCTGTTGCCGTGTATCCTTCCGGATGCCCGACATGCAAGCCCGCGGCAGACGGATAGGGGAACATGTCCAGCACATAGCGTCGATTATCGCGAGGGATTTCGTCCTCTTCAACTGCCTCATATAATCGCCTTTCCGCCCATAGTTTCTGCCATTTTTGTTCAATAAATTTATGATCGTACATAAGTGAAAAAACTATAGCAAAAAATAGACAAAACGCAAAGAGATATGATATTCTTCACAAATGTCTTCCTACCATAAAACCTACCGCAGTTTCAAACAAAAACGCTCTCCCGGGGCAAAACGATTTCGCGTCCTGCCTATTATGGCATTCATCGGAATCCTTATTGTGGATTCTATTTTTTTTATTCTGAAAACCGCGCGAAAATTCGCGCTGATTATTATTCTAAACGGCGCGCCGGCCATACAAATAATTGCGCGAGGCATATTTCACCTAATCATCCTCCCGATCTACAGGTTTATTCTCATTCTAAACCGAAAACAGCGGGCATTTTTTTTGTCGCACAGCAATAAACTATTTTTCCTTTTCACTAACCGCTATGTTTCACACACAGTAGCCGTGTTGGTAATTCTTATCACGATCGTCCAAAATATCTCAATCAGAACTCTGCGAGCCGAGGACTTTTGGACAAAAAGCATTTTACCTGAACTCTCTCCCGGGCAAATAACTTTTGAAGAGATCACGGAAGAAGAGATCGTGATACCAGAGCCCTCTCTAAGCGAGGAAGCGCAAGAAACAGAATTCCCGCCTGCTGTAACTCCAACAACTCAGCAAGGCGCGAGAAATGCGGAGCCTTCTTCTATTCTCCTTTCAGAAGACGGCGCAGTCATAACAAAACCGGACATTGCGGAAACTTTTGACACGCCGAAACCGCGCGAAAGCATTATCGCCTACAGCGTGCTTCCAGAAGATACGATCTATGGAATCGCGGAAAAATTTAACATCAGCGTCAACACAGTTCTATGGGCAAACAAACTTTCAGCGCGTAGCATCATCCGCCCAGGAGATGAGATCACCATACTTCCAGTTACAGGCGTTCTGCATATAGTGAAATCCGGACAAACTATCTCAAGTATCGCCGCGCTATACAGTGTTCCGAAGGATGATATTATAGAGGTTAATCATTTAAATAATGATGGAGCTATTCAAATCGGCGTAAATCTCCTTATTCCGGACGGGCATCCGCCGGCAGTTCCTACTCCAAAACGGCGACAGACGACAACGGTTCCTCAATTTGCGCTTGATCGCAGAGCTGGAAGCGGCGGATTTCTTTGGCCAACAGTGTGCCGCCGCATCACACAATACTTTATGGGCTGGCGCCACACTGGAATAGACATCGCATGCGGAATGGGATTAAATGTATACGCGGCAGAAGAAGGCGCTGTTGAAAAAGCGTGGTTCAACAGCGGCGGATACGGCAACCACATTGTCTTAAAACATTCTGACGGCAGTAAAACTTTATACGCGCACTTAAAAGCCGGAGGCATTCTTGTTTCCACAGGCGAGTATGTGAAAAAGGGCCAAGTGATCGGGCTTATGGGCTCAACCGGACGATCCACCGGCGCGCATCTTCACTTTGAGATCATTATAAACGGCACGCGCGTGAATCCGTTTAATTGGTTGTAGGTATGATTGACAAATATACAGCATGATGTATATTTATGCCACTATGGTGCGAACGCAAATTTATCTTCAAAAACGCGAGCGCGACTTCATAAAACGCGAGGCCGCTCGTAAAAATACCACAATGGCTGAACTTGTGCGTATGCTCGTGAAAGAATACGCCGCCCGCGCAAATCCGTCAGCCGCAAAAACAAACGCTGGCGATTTTCTGCTTGGTTTGAGCAATCTTGCGCGCGCGCGCGGATATAGAGGACCGAAAAACCTTGCGCGCGACTCCGACACATACCTTTATGGAAAACGATAGTATCTTTATAGATACGAACGTCTGGGTTGCTCTTTTTAACCCGGGAGACGCGCTCCATAAACAGGCGCGAGAAACCGCTGTCTCTCTCAACAGCGGAACTTTTGAACTCGTCAGTTCAAATTACGTGCTTTTAGAGTGCTTTACGGTTATTGCAAAAAAATGCGGCATAGAAGCCGCGCATGATTTTAGGCAGTATCTCAATCGCCATAAAACGATGCGCATCGTGTGGATTGATGAAACTATGGATGATATGATATGGCGCATCTTCAGCGCGAAAGAAAACGTAGGTATAAGTTTTGTTGACGCGAGCAATCTCGCGCTCGCGCGTTCACACCGGCTCTCCTACCTCCTGACGTTTGACCGCGCGCTTCGGAAAGCGGCGCTTGCGGAGAGTATCGCTCTCTTTGGCAATACCGCTCCTGCGCGTGAATCCGTTTAATCGCTTGTGATTAGCTAGGACACGAGGCCACCCCGGCTCCGCCAGTGTTCTTTAACGATTTATATAGTTCCTCAATCTTAAAAACATAATCATACGTTCCCTGATACTCGCCGCGATCGTTCGGACACTCAACTTTGGTGGGGAAGATGTCGGATTGCGAGCTGATGTAGCACGCTTGAGATCCGTCTTTGTTTTTTAAATCCTTGCACGAATTTGCGCAACATTTTTCTGCCTCTGCGCTTTCAATACTGCATACTCCATCGGTTCCTGACTTCTTGTTCGCTTCGCTACCGCCGTTATTCGCGGCTAAAACGTAGCGATATAATTTATCTCCGCCCGCTGTTCCTCTTTTCGCGGCATCGCACGACGTGCCAGAGCCGCATAACTTTGAAGAGTTAAACCAGTTGATCAAACGCTGAACTCCGACGGCGACGTTGAATCCGGGGTCTAATAAGTTCTCGTCGTAATTGCCGTCGCTGTCTAAATCATTCTTGTCTTTCTCATTCTCGCAGGCAGTGCGATCGGAACCGGACGTGAGATGAATCTGCATTAAGCCGCAGTCAACGCCGCCGTTGCTTGGTACGGCGGCTTTCGCGTTTCCAGAGGACTCCTTCGCAATAATCGCCTGCACAAAGGTGCATGCGTCTATCTTTTCCGCGGCAAAGGCGGTGTTCACGCCGAAAAGCGGCGGCTCGTTAAAGCCAATCGTCTGATTGGCAAACTTTTGTTTTAAGGTTGAATTTTGGACAACCGTTTCCACTGTATCTTTAATCTCCGTGTTGAGGACGCTGTCCACGTCATCAGGTGGAGAAGCTGGTGTTTCTCCGATGCAGGAAATACCAGAAGAAATAAGATAAGTGGCACAGTCATTAGCATAAGTTTGGTTCTCGGCTGTACAATCAGATAATTGCGCATACCAGTTTTGTTCAGTAGATTTCGCATTGCCGTAACATATTTTCACACCGTACTTCGCATTATCATCAGGCACGCATACGCCTCTCTGAATTGAACTCCATGATAAGAGAGCACGCACATACCCATCTTTGATATCACACAAACCTGTCACGTCCGTCGCTCCTGCAAAATAATTCATCACCGAACATACAGAACCTTTATTAATTGGCTTTTTGCCTTCATTACACGTACTGCCAAACTTTTGACCGTCAGTAGATCCGTCTGTTGACTGCTGAATATCTTCTAATTTAACTACCACGGTATCTGTCTTTTCTGTCTCACATTTATAGTCATTACTATTTGGTTTTTGACAACAAAGAGCGCTAGCGCCTTCTATCGCCTCTCCGCTTAAAACTGGATAAATCTGACGTGGATCGTACCATGCGGTGCAATCTTTCAATACCGCCTCACTCTGACCTTTCTTTTCCCAACATTTCTTCTCTGCATCTGTGGCAAACACAGCATCGCCTTGAACTCGTACAGAATACTCATTTGGACATTGTAACGGTCTACCTAACACACAGCTATCTCCTTGGCCCGTCTTCACTACCTTAGCGCATTGTTGATCCCTATACCCCTGATACTTCAACCATGTATTCACCTCTTCGCAACCGTTGCGTTTATCGTCCGTGTCTTCGCACGCATTTTTTGCTGATTTGCATTCAAACGCTCTTGCATACGGATCCGACGGGTAGCATACTTGCTCCGGTTCTACCCCGCAATACGTACCAACACATGTTGGAGCCTTAGTAGGCGGAGGAAAATACTCTATTTTCAAATCACCAACTGAAACTCCTTCACTAAGTGTAAAGCGAGATTGAAACGATGAAAATTGCGTATCGCATTCAGGTTTAGCGCCATAACAAAACACTGTATCCCCTGAAACGCGCATAAAAACGTTAAAATTTTGCTGGGCATTTGGATTCTTGGGATAGGGACATGTCAACTGACTTTTAGTATCGCTATCGGAAGCGAGTTTGTAATCGACTTTTACTATCTCCCCAGCATCGTTCAATGTTTTAACAATAACCACATCGTTATTCTGACAAAACGGATTCACCGAGGCCCGTGCGATTTTGGTAACGTCCGGCAAATACAGGTTTGTAAGTTGCGGGCTTAACGCCTGCAAAAACTGCACGGACACGAGCGCGAGGGCTAGCCCGATGCACGCGGACATTATGCGCTCTTTCGCGT
>CAYYGX010000048.1:7488-8406 GCA_964471805.1 uncultured Gammaproteobacteria bacterium
CAATTTTGCCCGAGTTCCCCATGGCGAAAATCCACTCGTATCCGGCGTACACAATCATAGCAAACGCGACAATCGCTGCGATGCCGATCAAAAGTTTATACACTGTGATAATGTAATCTGCAATATCTCCTCTTCCGTCAGAATTCACGTCGCACACATAACCGCACGCGTCTGTAACGCCCGGGATCGGAATATACAAACGCGTGGTGTCTATCTTTGTCCCTGTTTGGCTTGTCCCTGTATTCAAAAAACCGCAAGGGCACTCTGCTGGATTAGGATTCTCCCCTCCCGCGCGCGCCTGCGCCCGAGCGTCAAACGGCCTCATCGCTAAAACTAAAAGCAAGACGCTTTGAACGGCAAAGAGAGTGAGGAATAACAGGAGGAGTTTTTGCGGGGTAAAAAAATTTTGAATGTCTTTCATGTTATGGATAATAAACTGGCTCTTCGTTATTTGTAGTGGGTAATATCTCTATCTTGTCATTGCGAGGAGCGAAGCGACGAAGCAATCTCTTAAATAAGCCACACCAGAGATTGCTTCGCTCCCTTCGGTCGCTCGCAATGACAAATTTAAGCTATTTCGCAACAATCCAATCATGCACACGCCAAATCTTTCCATTCTTTATTTATACTTTCAATTAACTCAATTTTTTTCTGTCTAGAACCTCCTTTAATTTGCTTCTCTCTTGCAATAGCATCATAAATATACTCATACTGCTCATAATACACGAGCTTTATCACATTATACTTGCTAGTGAACCCTTTTATCAATTTATCTTTATGCTGATATAACCTCCTGCCTAAATCATTAGTAACTCCAGTATAAATTACGGCATTGTTTTTATTAGTCATCATGTAAACGTAATATATGCGTTTCATACGTTTAGAGATTGCTTCGTCGCTTCGCTCCTCGCAATGACA
>CAYYGX010000049.1:0-651 GCA_964471805.1 uncultured Gammaproteobacteria bacterium
CTCTAAAATCATCACAAAAGGCGAGGGCGCGACTCCTCTATACCGTTCTCTCAAACTGGGAGAAGAATTAGGACTTCCACATCTGTACATCAAAAATGAGGGCATGAATCCGACCGGCGTTTTTAAGGATCGCGGCACTTGTGTTGAAATGACCAAAGCGCGCGAGATGGGGGCAAAGGCCGTGTGCGTCGCCTCAACCGGCAACATGGCCGCGTCGGTTTCCGCTTATGCGGCGCAAGCCGGATTTCCATGCTATGTGCTTGTTCCCGAAGGGACGCCAATTGGGAAACTCGCGCAGACGCTTGCCTATGGCGCGCGCGTTTTGCAAATTCGCGGCACGTATGATGATTGCGTTAGACTTGTCCGCGAGATGGCGAAAAAATACGGCTATCACCTTTGCGGAGATTACGCCTTCAGGCGCGAAGGGCAGAAGTCCGCGGCTTATGAAATTATTGAACAATTAGGCTGGCAAAGTCCGGACGTTCTCATATGTCCAGTCGGATTCGGCACGAATCTTGCCGGGATTTACAAAGGATTCGTTGAGTTTAAAAAACTAGGGTTTATTGATCGTCTGCCGGTTATTATTGGCGTTCAAGCGTCTGGATGTTCGCCAATTGCGGATGCGTGTCAGCGCGGGAAACGCGTGTGCGC
>CAYYGX010000049.1:661-7742 GCA_964471805.1 uncultured Gammaproteobacteria bacterium
GTAGTTGAACGGCCAAACACGATCGCTGGCGCGGTTGCTGTTGGGAATCCTGGAGACGCGCCGTTTCTTTTTGAGGCGTTCTCAAAAACTCGCGGGTTTGCTCTGAAGTGCGACGACGATGAAATTTTAGAGGCGCAGGCAATGCTTGGCGCAAAAGAGTCTATTTTTGTTGAACCGTCATCCGCGCTCCCGCTTGCGGGGCTTTTTCAAATAATGAAGGATAAAGAAAAGCGCCGGCTTTTAATTCCTAAAAGCGGTTTAGATTCTCCTAAAATTGCGCTAATCGCAACCGGAAACGGGCTCAAAGATCCGCGCGCTGTGTTGAAAAAATACGCGACTCCTCCGTCGTCTGACCCGAATATGAGCGAGATTGATCGTTTTTTGCGATTCAAGCTGTATAAACTCGGCACAAGTCCAAAAATTACGGAACGCGAACGCATTGTTGTTGAAACAGGAGATAATATGAATTTGAAACGAGCCGATGAGCTTATCCGCCGCGAATTCGGTCTGACGCTCCCGAGGACCTATCTTGAAGACGTGCGGAAGCTTGCTCAAATTTTTAAACAAAAAGGCAAGCCGATTTCGCGCATTGACTTTCAGCGCATCATAGAGGACACTCTGAAAGAACGCGCAAAACGAAAGGCGCTGGAGTTTAAGGATTTTAAAGTTGAAACATCGCTTAACGCCCGTCCCAATGCGTGGGTTTTTGTGCGGCAAGGGTCTCGGACATATGAAGGACGCTCTGAAGGCGTAGGTCCGTTTGATGCCATAATAAACGCATTCAAAAAAGCGATTTCACAAAAAGAACGAGCGCATTTTGAACTTACAGATTATATTGTTGAAATTGATTCGGCAAAAACCGACGCAACTGTGAAAGCGACAATTACGATGCGGGATGAGCTCGGCAATAAGGTGATCGGCACCGGGACATCGCCTGACATTATCGTCGCATCTATCTTGGCATATGAAGAAGGATACAATCTTTTAATGAACAGCCATGAGAATTAGTAAGCTGGCAATAGTTTTTATTATATTAGTAGGAGCCGTTCTTAGCGGCGCTCCATTTTTTGTTTCTTCCGCGAAAAATACAGTTGTTCCTAATGCCGGCGAAGACAAAACTGTATTTCTTGGCGAGAGCGTTGAATTCAGCGCGGTAAAAAGCGCGCTTCCAAGCGAGTTTACAGCGGCAGAGGTTGAATATTGGTGGAATTTTGGCGATAGTTATCCTGCGCAAAAAGGAGTAACTGTTTCGCGCGCGTATGCTAATGAAGGCGATTATACCGCAGAGGTTGTAATTAAAACGCCGATTGGAGATTTTGTTGACAGCGTAATCACAAAAGTTACCGCGAAAACTCTTTTTATGATTCTAGGCAAGGATGAGGACGCGATTCATTTTGCGAATCTTATAAATCAAGCGGAGAGGCTTGATTTTTTAGTAACAACAGTTGTTGTTGATGATCGGAACAGCGATTTTACGCTTGATGACCGTATACTAGAGGATATTCTTAATCAGAAAGCGGAACTCGCGCGCGCGCGGCTTATTATCGGGTGGACTAAAGGCAGTACCGAGATGAATTCGCTTTTACGGATTGAAGCTGGATTATTAAGCAATGCCTCTATTGTGATCGCAAGCGCTTCTCCAGGGTTTGCAACAAGGAGAGCCCAGCGATTGTACGATATTGTGAAACCGAAAAACGTGGTTGTAGTTGAACCACCGCTTCTTAAAATCGTTCTTCAAGGGGAGGCGAGCGGCGACATTATAAGCGCGATTCAGAAAAAGGGGCAGGGTTTTACTCTTATTGGCGTTCACTCTCGCCGCAATGGAAACAAAGTTACTTTTTATAATTTTTTCTCGCATTTTATTAATGCTCTTGTCGAGAGAGGAGTTTCTGTAAACACAATTCTTCTCATTTTAATGCTCCCGATCGTTGCGACAATAGTTTCGTTTTTCAGGCACGTAGTTGGAATAAAATCGCTTGGAGTATATATTCCTAGCATTTTAACAATCACGTTTGTCGCCATAGGAATTTACGCCGGGCTTTTTATTATTATCTTAATCGTCGCAATCGGAACTTTAATGCGCATCGCTTTGCGGCGTCTTCGGCTTCAGTATCTTCCGCGCATGGCGTTTACAATTACTGTTGTTTCGTGCGCAATTTTAGCGCTTTTTTATTTTTCCGTTGATATTCCGAAATTCTCGCTTGTTTCCATTTCAGCGTTTCCAATGCTCATTCTCATAATGCTTGTGGAAGAATTCGTGAAAGTGCAGATTGAAGAAGGAGCGCGCGGAGCGTTTGTTCTTACCCTTGAGACGATTCTTCTTTCAATGGTTAGTTATTTTATCGTGAACGGAACATTTTTCCGCTCGTTTCTTATTTCTTATCCTGAAATTATTTTTTTCTCATTTTTGGTCAACATTTTTCTCGGCAAGTGGACAGGTTTGCGGATTTGGGAATATTACCGTTTTCGCGAGGTGATCGCGGCTATTCATTTGAAAGGACGCAAATCATCATGAATATTTTTACGTATGCGAAGCACGGGCGGCAGATTCTCGGGATGAATTCCCGCAATTTGGAATTTATCGCTCCGTTAAACAAAAGGTCCGGAAAACGCATAGCCGACAATAAACTTATCGCAAAACGCGCGCTTGAAGAAGCCGGAATTCCGACGCCTAAAACTTATCACGTAATCACATCGCTTCGGGAGGCGCGTTCTCTTAATCCGGACGAGTTTCCTAAAAGTTTTGTGTTAAAACCTAATCGCGGATTTGGAGGAAGCGGCATTCTCGTCGCCTACACAAGGCGCGCAAACGGCGCATGGCTTGATAACGATTTGCGCGAGATATTTTGGGAAGATATACAAACGCACGCGCAGGATATTCTTGACGGGCGATTCGGCGCTGTTGACGTTCCGGACATCGCCTTTTTTGAAGAACGGTTATCGGCAGATCGCATCTTCAAACCGTTTGCGTATAGAGGCGTGCCGGACATTCGCGTCATTGTGTATAACCGCGTGCCGATCATGGCAATGTTGCGGCTTCCGACTCCGGAGTCCCACGGCAGAGCAAATCTGCATTTGGGCGGCATAGGCGTTGGAATTGAGATTGAAACAGGAATTACCACATGCGCGATTCAGTACGGCAAGGTTATTTCGAGCGCGCGCGCATTTTTTTCAAACATTACGATTCCTCTATGGGACGAGCTCCTCGCTATCGCAATCCGGGCGCAAACAGCGACGAGTCTCGGATTTGCCGGCATTGACATTGTTCTTTCCCGCCAGCGCGGGCCGGTGGTTTTGGAAGTGAACGCGCGCCCAGGGCTGTCCATTCAATGCGCAAATATTCTAGGACTGAAAGAACGGCTCATGCGCATTACAGGGCTTCATGTTGATTCTCTGGAACGCGGCATTTATTTATCAAAAAGTCTATTTGGCGGACAAAGAGTTAAAAAAATTCATGGAACGATTGACGGCATGCGCATTATCCATGTAATCGAGACAGTGTACCTAAAACACAAGGATGATACGCAAAAGCTCGTGCCTGTGAAAGCTAAAATTGATTCCGGCGCGCGATCATCTTCCATTGATTATGATCTCGCAGATTCTGTCGGATATGGGGATGTTGTTCGCTATATCAAACAATTTAATTTAGACGCGCCGATGGTTGAGCAAGAGGCGCGAGAGCTTGCGCGCCGCATTAAACAAGATATTCAGTTTCATCCGGAGATCAAAGAGATCAAAGTTGTGCTCTCCGCGACAGGGGTGACGCTTCGTGTTACAGTGCCGCTTCTTTTTGAATTAAAAGGAAAACGAATTGAGACAGATGTTAATTTGATCAGCCGAGAACATTTAAGCTATGACATGATTATCGGGCGGCGCGATCTTGGCGGGTTTCTTATTAAACCGCGCGAGAAACAATAACCGCGATAGTTTTACAAGAATATCGCGGTTTGGTATGATTGACGCAATAATTTTATGCTTTTTTTAAGCCAGCTTCTTGGAGCAAAAGTTACAGACAGCGCGGGCAAAGGACATGGAATCCTCCGTGACGTTATTGCTGTGCATTCAAGCGCATACCCGGAAATTTCAGCGCTTGTCATTAAAAATAGTTCCGTAACGAGCGCTATTCCGACATTTTTTATTGAGGATATTGTCGGGCGCGAAGTGCATCTTAATACGACAGTTAATAAACTCACTCCATATAAAAAGCAGAAGTCTGATATTCATCTCCGGAGAGATGTTTTAGACAAGCAGATAGTTGACGTAAAAGGAATTCGCGTTGTGCGAGTGAACGATCTTCATATACGCAAAGTCGGCTCGGCGTATAGAATTATCGGTTTTGATGTAAGTATGAAGGGGCTTTTGCGGCGGCTTGGCATCGGAGCGCATGACGGCGCGAGTCGTTTTAAGGGGCGCTATATTGAATGGAAAGATATTCATCTTGTAAACACGAGCGTTCCATATATTCAACTCGTGAAGCCGTCAGCGGAACTCGTAACGCTTCATCCGTCAGACATCGCAAATATCGTTGAGGATTTAAACCTTCATCAGGCGGTTGGATTTGTGGGGCAACTTGATAAAGACATCGCCGCGAAAGTTGTTGAAGAACTTAATCCTGAAGCCAGAAAAAAAATTTTTCCCCGCCTTAAAATTGAAGATCAGATTACAGTTCTTGGGCGAATGTCTTCAAATGAGATCGCCGACATTTTACGCACTGTTTCGCGCGAGAAAGCCCGCGAACTTTTATCGCAATTGCCGGAAGAAGACGCTCTGCGCGTGAAGATGCTGTTGCGCTATGATGAGGAGAGCGCCGGCGGCATCATGCATCTTGAATTTTTGAGTGTTCCTGAAACTTACACTATTTCGGAAGTCAAAGCATTTGTAAAAAAGGAGAGCGTTCGTTTTGGCTCCCTGTTTTATATTTATGTTACAGACGGCGCAGACGAAACGATCAGGGTGCCGACCCGAGGGGCGCTTAAAGGCGTGATATCGCTTCGCTCGCTTCTTACTGCGGACGACTCAAAAACAGCGCGGGAGGTTATGAAGTCGCGCGCGCGCACAGCAAAAACAGGGGACGATTACATGGACGTTGCAAAATTTATGACAAAATATAATCTTTTTTGCGTTGCTGTGTCTGATAATAAAGGAAGGATTTTGGGCGTTATTAACGTGGACGACATTATGCGTCTGCTCGTGCCCCAGGCCTAATAGACTGTCTAAAAATTCGTTTTTTTTCATTGCGAGCGAAGCGAAGCAATCTATTTATTGCTTGAATAAGAGATTTTTTCGTCGCCCTGCTCCTCGCAATGACAATTCTTGGACAGCCTAGCGTGATTTTTATGTCTTTCAAAAAACGATTGTTACTATTTTTTGCGGTCATCGGGCCTGGCATTATCGCGGCAAGCGCTGATAACGATGCGGGAGGCATCAGCACGTATTCGTTTGTCGGATCTAACTTTGGTTATAGTTTGTTGTGGGTTCTTTTCTTAACAACCTTCAGTCTGGCAATTACTCAAGAGATGGGCGCGCGCGCCGGGCTTGTAACAGGCAAGGGTCTCGCGGCTCTTATAAGAGAACATTTCGGGTTAAAGCTAACGGTGTTTGCGATGGCGACGATGCTCATTGCAAATATAGGGACGATTTCAGCCGAGATCGCCGGCATAGCGGCCTCTTTAGAACTTCTTGGAGTATACAAATATGTCAGCGTGCCTGTTGGAATTTTAGTTATTTGGTTTGTGCTGTATAAAGGATCATTCCGCAAAGCAGAGCGCGTGTTTTTAATCTTTGCGCTTTTTTATATTGTCTATATTATAAGCGGTTTTTTGGTTGGCGCGGATATTCACGAAGTTATGCGCGCGTCGGTAGTCCCAACTTTCCGAGGCGATGCGCCATACCTTATTGCATTGATCGCGACTGTTGGCACAACAATAACGCCTTGGGGCCAGTTTTTCATTCAATCGTACGTGGTTGACAAAGGGCTCACCGTGAGAGAGTATATTTACGAAAAAATTGAAGTGTACGCCGGCGCCGCGCTCACGAACATCATCAGTTTTTTTATTATCATCACCACAGCTGAAACGCTGTTTAAGCATGGAATTCATATTGAAACCGCCTCGGAAGCCGCGCTTGCCTTAAAGCCGTTAATCGGCGATTTTGCCCATGAACTTTTCGCATTCGGTCTGCTTGCCGCATCCATGCTTGGCGCGTTTATTCTTCCGGTCGCGACTTCATACGCGCTCTGCGAAGCATTCGGTTTTGAAGGCGGATTTGATCGTTCATGGAAAGAAGCGCGCGCATTCTACAGTATTATTTTAACCGTCTTAATTATCGGAGCGCTTCCAGCGTTAATTCCGCGCGTGTCGCTTATTAAAATTATGCTCGGTTCGCAGGTGTTAAACGGAATTCTACTGCCCATCATTCTTATTTATTTAATGCGAATTATGAACAATAAACGGATCATGGGCAAGTATGTAAATTCGCGCGTTACAAATTTGATCGGCGGCGCTACGATCGCGGGGCTTATCGCGACATCTGTCGCGATTGTCTTTACCTCGTTTGTGTAATATGTCAAATACTTTTGGGCAACTTTTTCGCATTACAACATGGGGAGAATCCCACGGGCCGGCCGTGGGCGTTGTTGTAGATGGCTGTCCTTCTGGGTTGTCGTTGAGCGAGGATGATATTCAGCGCGAGCTTGATAGGCGGCGTCCGGGACAGAGTAAAATTGCGTCTGCTCGCAAAGAGTCCGACCGCGCTCAAATTTTGAGCGGCGTTTTTGAAGGAGTAACATTGGGCACGCCTATTTCTATTATAGTCCGAAACGAAGACGCGCGAGCGGTGCATTATGAAGAGTTGAAAGACGTGTACCGTCCCGGACATGCGGATTATACGTGGGAGGCAAAGTATGGGGCGCGCGACTGGCGTGGCGGAGGGCGCGCTTCTGCTCGGGAAACTGTGGGGCGCGTCGCGGCCGGGGCGAATACGTGGATTGGGATGGTTCAAACTCAACCCCGCAAGCTTGCGGGGTCAAAACTCAACCATGAAAGCTTTCATGGTCAAAACCACAACTCAAAACTTAAAACTA
>CAYYGX010000050.1:0-4831 GCA_964471805.1 uncultured Gammaproteobacteria bacterium
ACCTCATTTTAAGCCACTGTCATTGCGAGGAGCGAAGCGACGAAGCAATCCATGTTTGGCTTATACAAAAGATTGCTTCGCTTCGCTCGCAATGACAATGCTATGGTTTTCGGATTCACGTGCGATAAACTTGACTGATGAAAGGAATCATAGTAATGTAAGCGGACTTTTATGATTATTATTCGTCTCACAAGAGTAGGGAGGAGAAACCAGCCGTTTTTTCGCGTTGTTGTTACTGAAAAATCACGCAGTACGAAATCCAAAGTTCTGGAGATCGTCGGTTCTTTTAACCCAAGAGATCGGAAAAAATCTCTTGTGTTAAAAAAAGAACGGATTCTTTACTGGATTTCAAAAGGTTCGCAAGTATCGGATACAGCGCATAATTTACTAATTTCCGGCCGTGTTTTGAAAGGATCAAAACGCCGTGTAACTCCGAAAATATTAAAGAAGAAAAAAGGCTCTGTTGAAGCCGTGTCTGTTAAATCCGAGACACAAGCGTAATACACAATGCAGGATACTCCAATACAATCTCAAAGACCAAGCAAAAAAGCTCTTGAGGAAGAACGCGATCGCATTAAAGCAATTCTTGCCCGCCGCGCGAAAAAGGATCCGAACGTTCCCGGCAATTATGTTACAGCATTTCCGCAAACCGGAAACGATATTGACGACGACGTGTTTGAAGAGGAGGAATATGAGGTGAATCTCGCGATTGAACATTCGCTTGAAAATCGATTAAAGCGGATTGAAGAGGATTTGGCAAATATCTCCGCAGAAACATATACTGCGCAAAGTTAAAATTTTTAATTTTGAATATGCAAAGCAGAGAAACAGGACCTATCCCTGGAATAAACGAAACCCACAAAGAATTAGAGGAAACGTTGAGGGCTGGCATAGAGGCTTTGGAAACAAATCTGAAAACACAAACATCTGATTTTACTCGCAAACAATTGCAAGCATCGGTACAATCAGTTCGAGAACGTAATGAAGAAGCAAAGCAAAAGTTAGAAGAGACTTGTAATCAAGCTCGAACGATCAAGGAGGATTGGTTGCGCGAGAGGACCATTCAACATGCTGAAAATATATATCGGATTATAGTGGAGATGAATATAAAACTTTTACAACAGTTTCAAGTGGTTGCAGAACGGTTACAAGATATGGATCGGATTACAGTGGAGACGAGGACCAAAATTTTACAATCGGCTGAAAAATAATTTCAAGAACAGAATGTTTTGTAATAAATCATGCATCATGTCCGACACTTATCATTTCATTGGTAAAATCTGGAAAGAAGAATCGTGGTATGTAGCTGAAGATATTTTCTCCGGCGTTGTTACTCAAGGGAAAAGTATTGAAGAAGCCAGTGAGAATCTACAGGAGGCGGTAATGTTATATTTTGATGACATCGGATTAGCGGCGCGTCTGGAGCATAATCAATTCAACAATACAATTCTTATGCCGATGGCGGTGCAATATGGCGCGACTGCTCTCAAGTAAACAGATTATACAAATTTTGTGTGTGCATTTTGGTTTCCATGTTGTTCATCAAAGAGGAAGCCATATTAAATTGCAAAAGCACAGTGAGGGTAAAACAATAACAACCATAGTACCGAATTATACAGAGGTTGCGATTGGTACGTTGCATGGTATTCTTAAACTAGCTGGAGTAGAGAGGAAAGAATTTTTCATTTATGCATGAGAGATATAAATGGATTTTTGCGCCTCTTTGTATTACTGGTCTAATTGTTATCTTTGATCGTCTGTTGAAATACATCATCACGCAAAGCGATGATTTTTTTATTTTTGGACGCATAATCGGATTTGCGCTTTCAAAAAACACTGGCATTGCCTTGAGCATTCCGATTCCAGTAATCATTTCTGTGCCTGCAACAATCGCGCTCTTTTTGTTTATCGCATGGCGTATGCCTTGCAAAACGATCCCGCGCAGAGATTTTATTTTTTTAGCTTTCATTTTTTTCGGCGGGTTCAGCAATTTAATTGATCGGATTTTTTACGGATATGTCCTTGATTACATAACAGTCCGCGCGTTCTCTCATGAATTTTCATTCAATCTTGCAGACGCGATGATTATATTTGGAACGCTTGCTTTGCTTTTCAGAATTCGCGGTAAAGAGCAAAATATCAATGAAATAAATAAACTGTAAGATGTAAGCTATCCTAGCGTTGTTTACACTTTAATTTATTCTTCATCAAGGCCTCACGCTTAAATTTTCACCCGCGCTAACTTTAGCCCTTGATAAAAGCGAAGACACTGCCTCATCTCACGCACAACATTGCCAATACTATTCCACTTTCCTCCAAATCCCCTTGAAAACCTCCCGCAAATTATGGGCTAAAACTTCATCGTGAATCTCCACTAAATAATGAGGGCGTTTGGCGCACACGATCATTATTACATAATCGCCGTTAACCCAGATGGTGCTTGTAAAATCCTCGCCATATTGAAAAAACTTGATCTTACGGCGCGGAAACTGCTTGCCCTTAATTTCTTCCGCCGATTCGTTGCTCAACAGTTTTAGTGAAACATCCCTTGATGAAGGGCACGTCTCCCAGTACCAGTCAATCCAGCCATCGTAATGAGAAACAAAATGTCTATCCTGAAAGCCCCACCATGTGGCGGCTTTGTCTTTTTTTAAGATGCTCTCGTTCCAGATCGGCGACTGCTTGTACAAATAGTTCTCTAAATCCTCGTCTCCGATAAACACAATTTTAGGTACCGAGTATTTTGTGTCTTTTGTAAATGTCTGAAGTTCTTGTATTGCTTTGTCTATCAGTTTTTGTTTTTCGTCAAGTTTTTTCTTTTCTTTGCCGATAATCTCGGTTAAGTCCTTTGGCGGACGCGCAATCAAATACTTTGTTTTTCCGCCCAAATCTTCCGCGACAATGCCTTTCTCCGCTAAACCGTCCGCAATGTTATATACGGTACTGCGGTTTATCCTTGTCGCGCGCGCGATGTCCACCGGCGTTGCTTTGCCGTGCTGTAAAATAGCAAGATAAATCCGAACCTCTTTATCGCTAAATCCGAGTTGTTTTAGTAGTTGGTGGATCATTGAACTATTTTCTTGGCTTAAATCCAATTTCCTCTCTCGGTTCTTCTTTGTGAACAATAAGCTGTTTTATCGCCTCAAACACCGCCTTAAATTGTTTGTCGTATTTTGCCTCCATTTTTTCTATGCTTTCTTTCAAATCTTTATGCGACATAAGCATCTCTCGCAAACGGGTAAATGTCCGCATTATCTCTATGTTTACCTGTACTGCTCTTTTGCTATTTAAGACGCTTGATAGCATTGCTACTCCTTGTTCGGTAAAAACATAAGGCAGATAGCGCCTGCCTCCCCAACTTGAGGTGCCAAATTGATACCTCAAGTTTTCAAACTCATTTTTTGTTAATTGGAACATAAAATCCTCCGGAAAGCGATCTATGTTTCTTCGCACTTGTCTTGTGAGTTGTTTTGTTTCAACTCCATAAAGCTCTGCGAGGTCTTTATTTTGTCATTGCGAGGAGCAGTAGCGACGAAGCAATCCCTTGATTATCCATACGAGAGATTGCTTCGCTACGCTCGCAATGACAGAAAAGAATGTTTAGTGTGCTTATGGAATGCGTTCGCTATAGCTGTTGCTCGTAAACTTATGAGTAAAGTATACTATATCGTCCATAACTTGTCAACAGATTTTATATTTGTTGTTTATAAATTATAAACAGTTATAAATGCCTTAAAATAAATAAAAATATGCTTTATTGTATTTTACTGTTTGCAAATACTTGACAGATTATTTTGATTATGTTATACTGCCTGCATCACGATAACTCCTTCGTGATCTCCGCCGCCGGGAGAGTGCGGGCGAGCCAAACAACCAAGCGAGCATTAAGGCCTTTGAGCCCGACGCCGCAAAAGGAGGGTTGTAAAAATGGCGACTGTAACGTTTTACCTTTCAGTAAAGAGCGAGGTGTATTCGTCGGACGCTTTCACGGGGTGTATAAATCCCGTGATTGAATACGACCACCATAATTTGCACCAGCAGTTCATTGACTATATGAAAAGTCAGGGTGCAAAGGACGTTGCTTTTGCTGTAGTATTTGCTACAGCAGAAGAAGCAGTCCTCAATGAGGATATGGGGTACACCGAGAACACGACCAGAGTTTTCGAGAACGAGGAGATCTTCTTTTGCTGGTTGACCCAGCAAGGGTGGAGAATCGTTAGATCGGAGGAGATGAAAGACTCTCAACCGATGCACAAATTCGGTCACCGCAAAAGTGCAAATTTGATTTTTGCGGCGATCGAAAGAGTCTGATCTCTTCTCTGGAGGTAGTTTGCCCAGCCGCCGGTTCGCGGCGATAGAGGGCACTTGTAGTTCGGAAGAAAAGTCCGAACAAAGCCATGTTGCGCGAGCGCATGGTTCCCAAGCGGAGGAAGATGGATTACCCAGGAGCAAGGCAAGGACCTCAACGAACCACCCCGGTATTTGTTTGCACAGATACCGGGCTTTTTCTTTTATTACCTTGAATTACGAAACCTATTTTTTTGTCATTGCGAGGAGCCATGAAAGCTTTCATGGCGACAAAGCAATCTCTTGTTTTGATCACAGATTGAGATTGCTTCGCCCTGTAAGATTACAGGGCTCGCAATGACAATTTTAGGTATTTCGTAATTCAAGGTGTATAATAGCTGGAGTCGCCATATTTTCTTTTGGCACTTCCCAATCCTGGCCAACGTTAAAATACAGGGTCTTAATGACAATATCGTCTGGAAAAAGTTTTTGCATACAAAAATCTTAAATGTTCCACGTGGAACAATAGGGTAAATAATGGCTC
>CAYYGX010000050.1:4843-7706 GCA_964471805.1 uncultured Gammaproteobacteria bacterium
ATATTAACATGTCCACCCCCCCCACCTTGGCTCCGGGACCTGGATTCGAACCAAGATTACCAGGGCCAGAACCTGGCGTCCTACCATTAGACGATCCCGGAAAAACTATTAATAATACTGCTACAATACCACTTCGTTAAGAGGAATTGCAAAACTATATCACACTCCTTACATCTCTTCAACCCGTTGCAACTGATTTTGTAGAAAAAGCAGTAGCAGAGAGCGATTTTGCGGTCCTCCACGCCAAATTGAACAACACGCGCATGGTGTCCGCAATGGTTTGGTCTTCAATGCGCACGACAAACAAGTTGAATTCGTGCAGGCGAAACATGGCGCACACATTGCCGTAGAGCATATTATCGTTATGCAAAAGCTCGCCGTCCGCAACGCGCACGCGGTACGTTGCGCCCCCGATTCTTGAAAAACTTCTCGCAATGCGGCGCGCTTCTTTGGTATCTGCTATAATTTCTCGCACGGTGATGCCGCGCTCTTTTATTTTTTCCGCGATATTGAGCGATGCGTGAGGAAATAATTTTTCCACAGCAACTAAATTTGACCACGCGCAGAAACTCTGCGCCTGCACAACTTCTTCATAGATCCGTTCAATGCCGGCTTTGCCTTCTAAAATAGTTATCTGCGGTTTTCCACTTGAAGTTGTGCGAAGCGCCGCAAGTTTTGGTAAAGCAGTTTCAAGTTCAGCCATGTTTTTTCTCATGCGCGCGATAAGCGTTTCCGGATCCGCGGCGCGATAATACTGCCGTTTTCCAACAGCCGCCTTTTCAAGAAATCCGCGTTCTAAAAGTTCATCTATATACAAATAAACCGTAGGCCGCTTGAGCCCGCTTTTTTGGGCAATCAGCGCAACCGAGGCACTGCCAAGAGCCAAAGCCGTGAGATAGATTCTCGCGGCTTTTTCGTTTATGCCGAATGATGAAAGTATGGCGCTGTTCATAGAGAGAGTGTATAAAATATCACAAATTTTGTCAATAATTCTGACGATATTTAACTGCTCAAATGCTTTATTAAAGGCATTTTTTGGTTAAAAAAATACAAGAATTGCTGGTATTATAGACGATTGAGGTCAAAATAGTTATACTGCAATGTTTTTAATAATACTCTCGCGCTTAGTGGTGCAATCATCATTAAACACGTGAGAAACATACTCTATGAAAAAAACATACATCATACTCGCGGTGATTATTGCGGGGTTCATCGGCATCTTTTTAGTCCTGTTTGGCATTTCCAACGCGCCGAAAACAAAAACATCAACAGAACCATTGCGGATTGGGATCAATCCGTGGATTGGGCATGGTTTATATTATGTTGCAAAAGAAAAGGGATTTTTTGAAAAAGAAAAGCTGAATGTAGAACTGATTCCTGTTGACGATCTTGGTATAGGCAGACAGCTTATTGCCACAAATAAAATTGAAGCTCTTTCGCTCACTCCAGAAACTGCTGTTCTCCTTGGCGATGCGGGGATATCAACTCAAACGGTTGCAACGACCGATACAAGCGAAGGCGCGGATGGCATTATTGTTTCGCAAGGCATAAAGGACTTATCTGATTTAAAAGGAAAGACAGTCGCGTTTGAAGTGGGATCCGCTTCTCATTTTTTCTTATCGTATCTTTTAGATAAAAAAGGGTTGACGACAGGTGACCTTACCGTAGTAAACACACCGGCGCCGGATGCAGGAGCGGCATTTGTCGCTGGCAAGGTTGACGCCGCAGTAACATGGGAGCCGTGGCTTTCCAAAGCAGGAGAGCGGGAAGGCGGACGATTGCTCGCGACGTCAAAAGAAATTCCTATTATCCCCACAATGTTAAGTGTTAGGACAGGTGTGATACAAGCACGCCCAAAAGATATTCAGGCAATTCTGCGCGCCTTGTTTGCGGCGCGGGAGTGGATTCTTGCCAATCAAGGCGAGGCAGTGCCGATTATTGCCAAAAGTTTCGGTATTACCGAGCAAGAAGTTACCGAACAACTGCCGACGTTCCGATGGTTCAGCTACGAAGATAATGTGAGCGGGTTTACACAAGGGGCGTATTCCGCGCAAAATCTTATCCAAACCGCCGGGGACTTGTGGCTGAAATTGGGGATTATCAAAAACAAAATCAATGCCCAAGACCTTGTTGATCCATCGCTTCTGAAAAATCTTTACAGATAAATAACATGATGAAAATGTAGAAGAATACCATAATTTGTCATTGCGAGGAGGTCGCCTGAGGCGACCGACGAAGCAATCTCAAGTATGGCTTATTTGAGAGATTGCTTCGCTCCGCTCGCAATGACAAAAAATTTTCTGCACTCTCAACATACGCTATGCAAAACATAGAAGCGCCAAAACAATTATACTATACCGATTACATTGAAGGCACAAGAAAAATTCTTGAACAAAGCAAAGCAGAAACCGCGCCGTACAAGATAGCCCTTTTGGGGAAAGAGTTTATTGTGTATCCGAATGTTTTTTCTCCAAAATACTTCAATGATACAGAAGTGTTTGCCGAAAATTTGCCAGTTACAAAAGGCGAAGAACTGTTGGAAATTGGATCTGGAACAGGGGCAATTTCAATACTTGCCATTTATAAGGGCGCGAAAAAGGTGTTAGCAATTGATATTAATCCAGACGCCGTTTCAAATACGCGGGCGAACATTGCACTGCATCAGATGAATGAGAATATAGAGGTTAGGCAGGGGGATCTTTTTGAACCTCTTCAAACGGATGAGAAATTTGATACCATTTTTTGGAACACTCCGTTTGGTTTTGTAGAAGACAATAATATATCTGATCTTGAAAAGGCAGTATATGATCCGGGCTATAAGTCCACCGAAAGGTTTATGAAAGAAGCAAAAGAACACTTGAAA
>CAYYGX010000051.1:0-7493 GCA_964471805.1 uncultured Gammaproteobacteria bacterium
AGAGTTGTGATTAGCGTTTTGATGTTGCGCGAGGGCTTTGACACGCAAAATGTGGCGGTGGTTGTGGTATTGCGGAGCGCGAAAGCCGATCTCCTCTTAGAGCAGATTGTCGGGCGCGGAGTGCGGCTGATGTTTCCGGAATATAAATATCCCGAACTTGCGGACTTGAAGCGAGAAGCGAGGAAAGATGTGATGGCTAATCTGCCGCCGAAAAATTCTTTGGACTTTCTGTTTGTAGTTGAACACCCGGAATTTAGGGGATTTTATGAAGAATTACAGAGGCAAGGATATACAATCGGCATTGGCGATTCTTCCGGTACAGATGCGACCGGCGACTTGATTTTGTTGGAAGCCACGCCGGAGAGAATCAAAAACTATGATCTTTCTTGGCCCATACAAGTGTACGAACAATCGCCGAAGTTTGATTTTTCCGCCATAGATATTGCGGGGCTTCCGAAGTATTCTATCCCGTTTGAAACGCTCAAAAAGCAACTTTCTCAAATCGCCATCACGGAAACGAACGCCGAAACAGGCGGAAAAATAAAAACATGGAAGCTGGATAATCAGTATTTTGACTACGCCCATTTCCTGCGACAAGCAACTATTGCCGTTGCTTTAGAGAAAGGTGCGCGCATTCTCACCGGCAAGATGGCGGATATTACCGCAATTATTGATGAGTATGCCAGCAGTTATTTATTCGGCGGCGAGATTGATTTTCATAAGGCGGAAAACTATGCGGTGCTTAATTATACGCCGCTCTTTGATTTTGTCGTCGGAAGCGTCAAGCGGGCGTTGTTGGAGGCTTTTGGAGCAATACAATACGAAGTGAAGGCCGGGCATATCGGAAAATTGAGCGATGTAAAAAAGATTTATGTGCGCTCAAGCTTTGCCGTGCCGGTAGAACGGTGCATCTATCCGCTTTCCGCGTATTCGCGCCGTGGAGAAGGATTTGAGAAAAAGTTTATGGAGGAGACATTAGACAAATCCGGCGAGGTGGAAGCGTTTGGCAAAATTCAAGAGAGAAAACATCCGCTCAATATTTCTTATCGGGACAAGGACGGAATCAAGCGCGACTATTTCCCTGACTTTATCATAAAGACGAAAGATAAAATGTATATCGTTGAAACGAAGGCAGAGGATGAGATGCAAAAAGCGGAAGGGAGCGTTAAGAATTTGATTGTTTTGAAGGCGAGCGCGGCGGTGAGCTGGTGTAAAACAGCAAGCCAAGTGTTGTTATCAAACCAGCCGCGGGAATGGGAATACTTTATGCTTTCCGAAAAAACATTCAAGGAAAACCGGCAATTGGGCTTTGACACGCTGGCGAATTTAGGCAGGTTGGATTTGGAGCGTCTTTTAGCGAGCGAAACTGGAAAATTATTTGAGGTATTAAACAACAATCTATCCCGCAAAGAGTGACACCTTTTGCGAGATGAGGCAACATTATTTATGGACCAACAACAACAGTTATCTCCGAACCAACCGCAAAAATCTGCGCTGGAGCAATACTACGGCTCGGTTACGCTGAAAATTTTCGCAATCGCCGCGCTCGTGCTCCTGCTCCAGATTCCAGTATTCAAAATTCAAAATCTGATTCGCGAACGAGAAACTCGCCGAGATACGGCAGTTAGTACGGCAAATGCGCAGTGGGGGGGCGCGCAAACAATTTTAGGTCCAATAATTCATATCCCATACAAAGTATTCATCACAGAGGAAAAAATCGTCGGCAATCAAAAAGAGGTAAAAATTCGGGAGGAAAAGAAAGTCGCGCATTTTCTCCCAAAACAACTAGGGCTTACAAGCAATCCAAACGCCGAAACGCGAAAGCGCGGCATATACGCGCTCGTGCTTTACGAGGATAAACTCAATATGTCCGGCTCATTTAATTTTGACTTTTCCGCGCTAGCAATTCAAGAACAGAATATTTTATGGAATGAAGCAATATTATGGCTTTCAGTCGGAGACGCGCGCGGAATAAAAGAAAAACCGCTCGGCTCCGGAGATGGAGAAAAATTTGAACTCTTGCCGGTTCAAGGCGGTTTGGGCGCTTCAATCAAACTAAAAAACGGCGCGAAATCGTACTCATTCACTATTGAACTTGCGCTTAATGGAAGCGAAAAAATGCTGTTTGCGCCGCTTGGCGAAGAGACGAAAGTAACAATGAAGTCTAACTGGAACTCTCCAAGTTTCACTGGAGCATTTCTTCCGGATGACCGAACACTGACACGTGATGGATTCACCGCCGCGTGGAACGTTCTGCGCTTTAACAGAAATTACCCGCAGATGTGGACGTCTTCTAGTTATACAGACAAACCGGAAAACGCCGAAAATTCGTACTTTGGAGTTGAATTTTTTCAGCCGGTGAATGTCTACCAAAAAAGCATGCGTTCGGTAAAGTATAATTTAAAACTGTGCATCCTGTCCAGTATCTTCTTGTCGGAAGCGCGCTCGCGCTATTTTATCTTTTGCTTCTCTCGCTTTCCGAGCATATTCCATTTTGGGCTTCCTACACAATCGCAAGCGTCGCAACTGTTGGCGTAATCACAGGTTATATGAAATCCGCGCTGAAAAGCAATCAGCTTACTCTTCTTGTATTCTCGCTACTTGCGGCGCTCTATATCTTTTTATACGTCGCGATCAGTCTTGAAGATTACGCGCTTCTTGTTGGGAGCACAGGGCTTTTTATTATTATTGCGGTAATTATGTACGCCTCCCGTCGCGTCAATTGGTACGAGCTTGCGAAAAAATAAAATCAATGGACACTCGTACTCTCAAAACACGTAGCCGCGAACTCACCGGAACCCCGGGTTCTTCAAACTGGATCAAGCGCTCCGCGGCCCGCGCGATGATGAGGGCGGTGCGATTCGCGGACGATGATTTTGCAAAGCCGATAATTGCGGTCGCATGTCCGTACACAAACGGCACGCCGTGCAATGATCATATTCAACTTATAGGAAAACTTATTCAGGAAGAGGTTGTAAAAGCTGGCGGAAAGGACATCATTTTCGGAACGCCGGTAATTTCGGACGGAATTTCAATGGGAACTCCAGCAATGCGATACTCGCTTGTCTCCCGCGATCTTATCGCCGATTGCATTGAATCAATGATTGAAGGGTATCTGGTTGACGGCGCGATCGCGCTTTCTGGTTGCGATAAGAGCATACCGGGCTCTCTTATGCCGCTTGCGAGAACAAACGTTTTCGGCATCACGCTTTACGGCGGCACAATTGCGCCAGGGCATTGGTGCGGTAAAGATTTAACGATCGTCTCTTCTTTTGAGGCGATCGGAGCGCGCGCGGCCGAAAAAATAACCGACGAAGAATTGATGAACGTTGAACGCCACGCTTGCCCGGGAGCGGGCTCTTGCGGAGGAATGTACACTGCAAACACGATTGCCTCGGCAATTGAAGCGCTTGGCATGTCCATCCCCGGAAGCGCGTCGCGCGCGGCAGTTGACGATGAAAACCGCATTCACGAGGCAAAACGAAATGATTGCGCGCGTTCTGTAACGGCGCTTTTTAATCTTATGCGTCTAGGAATCCGCCCGCGCGACATCATGACGAGATATGCGTTTGAAAACGCGATTACAGTTGTGATGGCTCTTGGCGGATCCACAAACGCGGTGCTCCACTTAATCGCGCTCGCGCATGAGGCGAACATTGATATTGATCTTAATCTTTTTCAAAAAATAAGCGGACGCGTGCCGTTACTTGCTGACATGAAACCGTTTGGAAATTATGTGATGGCAAACTTGGACGCAATCGGCGGCGTGCCGATTGTTATGAAGATGCTCTTGAACGCGGAGTTAATTCACGGGGAATGCGTAACTGTTACCGGAAAAACGGTTGCAGAAAATCTTGCATCCGTTCCTCCGCTTCCTAAAAATCAAAAAGTAGTGTACCCAATTGACGCGCCGCTTGCGGGTCCGGGGAATCACATCAAAATTCTCCGCGGAAATCTTGCGAGCGACGGATGCGTGATGAAACTCTCCGGCAAAGACATGCGCACTTTTGAAGGTCCGGCGCGAGTGTTTGAGTCCGAAGAAGAGGCGCTTGAGGCAGTTCTTTCCGGAAAAATCCGCGAGGGAGACGCGATTGTGATCCGATACGAGGGGCCAAAAGGCGCGCCCGGCATGCCCGAGATGCTCCTTGTAACCGCGGCGCTCATAGGCGCCGGGCTTGGAAAAACTGTTGCTCTTATCACAGACGGCAGGTTTTCCGGAGGAACGCACGGCATTATGATCGGGCACGTGTCGCCGGAGGCCCAAGTCGGCGGCGCGATTGCGATTGTGGAGAAAGGTGATAGTATTGAGATCAACGTTGATACTCGCGAACTTAATGTAAAAATTTCTGATGAAATTATAAAAACACGGCTCTCGCTTTGGCGCCCGAAAGAAACACCTCGCCGCGGACTGCTCGCAACGTACGCGAAACTTGTGTCTTCGGCGTCCAAAGGATCGGTGGTGAGTTAAATATATGAAAGCCTCTGACTTATTTATCAAATGCCTTGAAAACGAGGGCGTAACTCGTATTTTTGGCGTTCCCGGAGAAGAGATTCTTGATATTCTGGAATCGCTCCGTAATTCATCAATTCAATTCATCGCGACTCGTCATGAACAGGCCGCGGCGTTTATGGCCGCAACCTGCGGACGATTAACCGGACGCGCGGGCGTTGTGCTCACAACTCTTGGGCCAGGCGCAACGAACCTCGCAACAGGCCTTGCTTATGCGACTCTTGGCGGATTTCCGCTTGTCGCGATCACCGGGCAAAAACCGATCAAACAAACAAAACAGGGAAGGTTTCAGCAAGTGAATATCGTGCGGCTCGCCGAACCGATCACAAAAATGAGCCGCGGAGTTGCAAGCGCCGAAAAAATTCCAGTCCTTGTGTCGCGGGCGTTTCGGCACGCGGAGCAAGAACGCCCGGGCGCGATTCTTTTGGAAATTCCCGAAGACATCGCGCGCGAAAATACAGGAATCGCTCCGCTTTTCAGGAATAGATTTCCGCTCCCAAATCCCAACCCTTCGCTTATTGAAAAAGCATGCGAGCTCATCTACTCCTCTCGCGCGCAAATCATTATTATAGGCGCTGATGCAAAACGATGGACAATAGAAAACGAACTGTCGGAGTTTATTAACCAAACGCGTTTACCATTCATCGCAACCCAGCTTGGCAAAGGCATTCTGCCGGAAACTAATCAATACTACCTTGGCACAACCGCATTAACTGACGGCGAGCGAGTTCATGATGCGCTGAAGGCCGCAGATACGTTCATTGTAATCGGACACACTATTTTTGAAAAACCGCCATTCATTCCAAATAATGCGACTCAAAAAATCATCCATATTAACACAACTCCCGCGGAGATAAGCCGAATTTATCAGCCAAAGTTAGAAATAGTCGGGGATGTTGCCGAAAGTTTGCGCGAATTAACAGGCGCGCTCCAAAATTTTACGCCAGATTCCTTTTTATTCGGATCGCCTGCGGACAATGCGGACAACGCCACAAATGTAAGATTCCCGATTCGTCAAGAGCATGTTGTCGCGGCTTTTCAAAAATCTGTGCCAAAAGACGCGATTATTGCCCTTGATAACGGACTTTATAAACTCGCGGTAACACGAGATTTTCGCGCAATGTGGCGCCACCATATTCTACTTGATAACACGCTTGCCACTATGGGCGCCGGGCTCTCGTCTGCAATTGCCGCAAAACTTGTGTACCCGGATCGCGCAGTTATCGCCGTATGCGGGGACGGCGGATTTATGATGAACTCGCAGGAACTGGAAACCGCAACGCGCCTTGGGCTTGACCTTTTAGTTATAGTCTTAAACGACAACGCCTTTGGCATGATCCGCGAAAAGCAAAAACAGATGTGGTTTGAGGATTTCGGTGTTACTTACCGCAACCCCGATTTTGTAAAATTAGCCGAGAGTTATGGGGTGAAAGGTTATCGGATAAGAGAAGGCGAAAACCTTACAGATACTATTACAAAATTTTTATATGAACCCGGCATTTCGCTTGTTGAAGTTCCGATTATGTATGCATAATAAATTCCATGCTCAAAGAAATTAAAAATCCATACGACTGCTCGGTTGTAGCATCTGTTGAAATTGCGGACGCGGCTACGATTGAACAAGCGCTGAAAAACGCGGATCGCTATTTCAAAACTGTGATGCGCTCGATGCCCGCGTGGGAGCGTGCCGATATTTTATATAAAGTCGCAGGATTGATACGAAAAAACCTTGAAGACCTTGCGTTCACTATCGCGCGCGAAGGAGGCAAACCATTAAAAGATGCGCGCATTGAAGCAACTCGCGCAGTGAACACGGTGAAAATGTCCGGAGACGAGGCATTGCAGTTAAACGGCGAGCAAATTTCCATGGATCGCGCAAAGGGGAGCGAGGGGAATATCGCTTTTACTATGCGCGAGCCCGTGGGCCCTGTGCTTGCGATTTCCGCCTTCAATCATCCTTTGAATTTGATGTGCCACCAAATCGCAACGGCAATCGCAGGCGGAAACACGGTTATCGCAAAGCCGGCAACGCAAACGCCAATTTCCGCGCTGAAACTTGCGGAGTTTTTTAAAAAAGCGGGTTTGCCTGATGGATGCCTCAATGTCGTAGTTGCAAGCGGAAAAGACATTGATGCAATTGTCGGCGACCCGCGCATTGCGTTTGTAAATTTTATCGGCGGAGAAGATGTCGGCTGGGAGATACGCAAAAAAATCGCGCCGGGCACGCGCATTTCGCTTGAACACGGCGGCGCGGGAACTGCAATCCTTACCGGGTCCGCGGATATTGACTCCGCGATTCCAACAATTACTAAAGGAGCATTTTATCACGCTGGCCAAGTGTGCGTGTCGCTTCAAAATTTATATGTGGAGGAGAGCGTGTTTGATGCGGTTTTACAGCGCATTAAAACAGAAACCGAGAAACTCGTTACCGGAGATCCGACTAACGAAAAAACAGATGTGGGACCACTTATCACCAAAGAGGCGATGGAGCGGGTTGACGCGTGGATACGGCAAGCGGTCGCATCAGGCGCGCAGGTCATAACCGGCGGGAAAATTCTTCCAAACAACTGCTACGCGCCGACTGTTCTTACAAATACCAGCCGCGCAATGCCGGTTGTCTGCAATGAAATTTTTGGTCCCCTATTAAATGTAATCTCCTACCGCGATCTTGAAAAAATTATTGACGAAATCAATGAGTCGCGCTATTCGTTCCAAGCGGCAGTGTACGCGAAAGACATTGACGTCGCATTGAACACTGCGCGCAAACTTTCCTGCACCGCCTGCATCATCAACAACTCGCCCGCCTTCAGAGTTGACTGGATGCCATTTGGCGGCGCAAAGCACTCCGGGCTTGGGGTGGGAGGGATTAAATACTCTATACGGGATGTAACGGCAGAGAAGTTAGTGGTGATTAAAATGAATAATTGAAGAAAAGTCGCATTTAGACATCTAAAAATCTTACCATAATCGTTTCGGTTGAGAC
>CAYYGX010000052.1:0-7482 GCA_964471805.1 uncultured Gammaproteobacteria bacterium
TCCCATTAATTGCTTGTATTATAGCAGAAAATTAGGGTTTTGAGATGACCTCATCGTTTGTTTCGTTCCATCAAGAACACTGCGTTGTAATTTGACATGGCTTCCTCGTTGATGAACAACAACAAAGCCAAAAGTTGCCAAAATTTTAATGATATCGCTCCCGGATAACAATCTCATTTTAGGCATACTCGCGTAAAGGCATTTCCATGTTTGCAAGTATGGAAGCAAACTGAGTAACGCCAAGCTCATTGAGGTCTTCGCCTTCTAAATGGAGCGCGACAGCTTCTTTAATATTATCCATAAGATTATCAAGCGTTTTTGCTTGAGTAACGACAGGCACATCAATTCCCTCCGCAATATACTGCGAATCGCCTTTATAAATATGGAAATAAAGAATGTTTTTCATATAATTGTGGATTATTGCCCCCACGCCGCCCCCGGCGCGAGGGTGAGAAAGAGTGAGGCGGCGAGGACGGCAAAGCGAAAAAGCGCGGGCTGTGCTCGGCGACGATTGGCGTGGATAGATGCGGAGAGATAGAGCATAGGAATAAAATACTGTTTACTTGTTTCTCAAATGTAAATTGAATGAGTTCCAACATCAAGAAACAAAACCTCATCTTTTGCGATAAATAAAAATTTGATTCTATAGGATTGATCTATGCAAAATGCCCAATGTTCGCGTTCTTTCCCATGAAGTTTATGCGTCCGCAATCGCGGATCAAATGGATTGAGTCGAAAAATACTCTCTTTTGCTTTCGCTTTTATTTTAATCTCTACAGGCAACTTTTTGTAGTTTTTTTCAAAACGCGGGGAGATAATAATAACCATAACAAGTATTGTTAATCTCCGTTTAAGTCGTCAAGCGATTGGATAATTTTGCATTTACCTGTTCTGTAATCCTCTAAACACTCTTCAACCAACGCATCTGTTTTTATCGCTTCTAAATCTTCCAAATAATAAGTTGGCACAACATTTGCTATAAGCTGTTCATATATTTTAATAGGCAGAACAACAACTCCTTCTTTTTGTTCTATTATATTTTTTGAGATAGTTATGGAACTCATAATAGTTTGATTCTATACAAAATTATATTTTATCGCAAGGGAGGGAGACTAACCTGCTTGCGCCCCCGGCGCGAAGGTGAAAAAGAGAGACGCGCCAAGAACAATAAAAAAATAACGCCTACGCCGCCATCTGTTGAATGCGGCTTTTGATTTCCGCCGCGTCAACGGCGTCTGTGGCAATCCGCTCTGCGGAGTTCACGGATTTCAGAAGACCGATGGCGGAGTTAAGCGCATTCAGATACGCGCGGCTAATGTTGTTTGACACGCGCATATACATTGAGGCGAACTGCGCGTACGCGGCGCCGCGATCGTTCGGAGAGATCTCTGTATTAAAATAATTGTCTATATCGGCTTTGATGTTTTGTTGATCGTTTTGATCCATATAGACATAACATTCCAAAAAGTCACTAAGTACAGTAACAAGTTTGTCATTGCGAGGAGCAACAGCGACGAAGCAATCCCTTGATTAAGCCACAGGAGAGATTGCTTCGCTTCCGCTCGCAATGACAGAAAAGAATGTGTAGTGTACTTATGGAATGCGTTCTCTATAGTATAAAAATTGTTAAGCAATTTTTCGCGTTGCGAATTTTGCGATAATTCTACGAAGAAGTATCAATTTTGCCGGCTCGCTCTCTTTCTCTGCCTTTTCTTGCAGTGTTTGGAGTATAAACTCCCGAGCTTCTTCTCCTTGCTTTGATCCAATCTGTTGTTTCTTGAAATATGAATCAAGAGTGCGCTCCAATGATGCCAGTGTTGAGCCCGGCGCAAAAGATGCGATTGTTTTCTCTATAGCAACAAAAAACTCTTTTTGAATTATATCATCAAGATATTCCTATGTCAGTTCCAGATCCCAATCTTCTGTATAATCAAACGCTGTTGCGCTCGTAAGCTTTTCAAAGTATTGTTGCGCTTCTTCAGCTTTCTTCAAATCTGTCGTGTATCCGCCTTTTGGAAGTATCATGGCATTCAATTTTTCCTCTGCCGCTTTTTTTGCCTTTTCTAAAATCTCTTTTGCCGGCGCAAAATCCTCAAAAATTTTCAAACGAAGCGCGTCCGATCGCTCGCCGATGGATTTTTTTGCCTCTTTCGCGCTAGTAAGCGTATCTATCTTTTCGGTATAGGAGCCGGATTCCGTTTGTAACCCTTCAATCTCTTTTTGAATGCTTGCGAGCCGCGCCGCTTTTTCTTCTCGTCTCTTGTTTCTTCCACGCCGTTTGCCATTAACATCTTTTTCCTCTTCAGAATCGTATTTCTCTTGCGCTACGCGCAGTTTTTCTTGCGTTGCGTCAATTTCTGTTTGTATACGCTCTAAACCGCCCAAAGATTTCAATGTTTGTTCCGCGCTCGCAATTTCTTTTGACAATTGCTGAAACTCCTGAATCTCTTTATAGAACTCGGCAATACTTCCAGGATTCTCAACCGCCTGCGTTTCTAAAAAATTATCAATACAGGCAAATTCGCTCTCCGGAAGAGAAATGCCGATGTCGCGGTTAATGGTGTCGCGATACAGCGCTTTTAATTCTTTTGCGACTTTGTTGTTGTATTTTTAACTTCTTGTTGAATTTCTGGCATAGAATATTATCCTTCCTCCTGCATTTTTTTGCGGATGAAGGCCGGGATTTCAAGCTCGTCGTCTTCAGCTTGAATCTGGGTTTGGACAACTGGCGCGCGTTTGTTGTATTGAACTGGCTTGAAAGCCGGCTCGCGATACGGCTCCTCTTCCTTCTCAAACGATGGGTTCGCAATAATTCTGTCAAACCCGGGAATAATGCGCTCTCGCTCGCGCTCGCCGGGACGCTTGAAAATCGCCTCGTCTCCGGCAAACCCGGTTGCGACAACCGTGATTTTCACTTCGTCTTCAAGTTTATCGTCAATAATCGCGCCGAAGATAATTTTTGCGTGCGGATCCGATGACTTAGTGATGATCTGGGCCGCTTCGTTAATTTCGTGCATCGTGAGATCGCGGCTTCCGGAAACCGCAAACAAAATGCCTTTTGCTCCGTCAATTGAAACCTCCAAAAGCGGAGAATCAATCGCGGTTTTTGCCGCAATCTGCGCTCTGTTCTCCCCGCTTCCACGCCCGATTCCCATAAGCGCGGACCCGGCTCCCTGCATAATCGCTTTTACGTCGGCAAAGTCAAGGTTGATGAGCCCTGGCACTGTGATGAGTTCTGAAATTCCTTGCACGCCCTGATGCAAAACTTCGTCCACAACAGAAAACGCTTCAAGGAGAGTGGTTTTTTTGTCTATGATTTGCAAAAGCCGATCGTTTGGAATTGTAATGATCGCGTCTACCCGTTCGGCAAGTTCGCGAAAGCCGGCCTCTGCGATCGCGCGGCGTTGCGCTCCTTCAAATGTGAATGGTTTTGTGACAACAGCTATAGTGAGCGCGCCAAGTTCGCGCCTTGCTAGGTCCGCAATGACAGGCGAGGCTCCAGTGCCTGTTCCGCCTCCGAGTCCGCAGGTGATAAACACCATATCTGATCCTTCAAGATGTTTTTTTAACTCTTCCTGTGTTTCTTCCGCGGCTTTCCTACCAAGTTCCGGGCTCATTCCGGCCCCCAAGCCCCGGGTCGCGACTTTGCCGATGTGAATTTTCAAAGGCGCTTGATTATGCTGAAGCGCCTGCGCGTCTGTGTTTACAGCAATGAACTCAACTCCCCGGATCTCGGCTTCCACCATACGATTCAACGCGGATCCGCCGGAGCCGCCGACGCCAACAACTTTAATGCGGGCAAAGGTGTCAAGCTGCGGCCGCACTTCAACAATACGCGATGCCGCATTCGTTGTATCTTTTGCGGATTGTGCTTTAGATTGAATCATAAATTTGTTAATATCTCACGGCATAAACGCCTTTAGCCACCGCTTAACTTTATCTCCCAAATCCCGGCCGCCGAATGAACGAAGGTGTCCGCGGAAAAAACTATTATCTTTTCCTCCGAAAGCGCCAAATCGTTCGCCCCATCGCACGAGCCCTACAGCTGTCGCTAAAGACGGATCATCAACTTTGTCAATCGCGCTTGCAACATCGCGAGGAGCGCCGATTGACGCCGGCAGTTTAAAAATTTTGCGCGCAACTCCGATCATTCCATTAAGTTTTGCGCCGCCTCCTGTAACGACAATGCCAGCCGGGAGTTTACCAGATCGTTCAATTTTTGCAAGCTCCAAATCTGTAAGTTTAAAAATTTCCTCAACTCGCGCTTCAATAATTTCTGCAACGTGGCGGCGCGACACAATGCCTGTTTCTCCATCGGTAATTTTTGATAAATCAATATCCTCTTTTCGTTCAATGGCTCCCGGATCAGCGACTCCGTAGCGCACTTTTACCTCCTCTGCGTTGTCAATTGATGCGCGAAGCCCGATTGCGATGTCGGATGTGATGTGAGAGGAACCAATCGGAATCACGTGCGTCGCTATGACCTCGCCTTCTTCAAAAACCGCGAGCGATGTTGTGGACGCGCCGATATTTAAAACAGCGACGCCCAATTCTTTTTGGCGTTTTGAAAGCACGGCTTCAGCTGAAGCTAAAGCTGAAACCACTAAATCTTCAACTTCCACGCCGGAACGATACACGACTTTTGTTAGATTTTTAATTTGCGCCGATAACCCCTGAATAATTTGCACCTCAACCTCAAGACGAATTCCTGTCATGCCAACAGGATCTTTAATGCCGGTCTGGCTGTCAACAGAAAAATATTTTGGAATAACGTGGAGAATTTCGTAGTTTGGCGGAGTTGAAACAGCCTGCGACGCTTCTATCACGCGCTCAACATCGTCTTCTTTAATTTCGCCGTCAGCTTTTGAAACAGCAATAACGCCGCGGGATGTGTCCGAACGAATATGGGCTCCCGAGATTCCGACATACGCGCGCTCAATTGGAATTCCTGTCATTCGTTCGGCTTGTTCAAAAGCGCGGGAAATGGATGAAACCGCATCTTCAACGCTTTTCACAACTCCCTTTGACACTCCTTCTGAAATAACCTCTGAACAACCAACAATATGCAACTGATTGCCGTCAACTTTCTGCCCGACGATAACGCGAACTTTTGACGAACCCACGTCAAGGCCCGCTATAATAGTATCTTTCATAAAAGCTAAATCTAGAAATTAAGAAGCTAAAATTTTTTCCTCAATCTTACTCATTTTTTTTTCATCTTTCCTTGTTTTATGATCAAACCCGGCGATATGGACAAGGCCGTGCACAAAAAGCTCGCGCGTTTTCTCTTTTATCTCGCGCGCGGATTTCAGGCAGTACTTTTTTTTGATATGCGCGGGACATAATAAAATTTCTCCGTAATCAAACGATAACACATCGGTCGGCTCATCAACGCCGCGATATTTACGGTTGATATTCCGCATCTCGCGCTCATTTATGATAGCAAGCGAAATCGTTTCATCTTTTAACTTCAGCGCTTTCCGCGTTTTTCTTGATAATGCTTCAAATATACTTTGCGAACATTGAAATCTCGTTCGGTTATAAAGCGATAACGGCATTGATTAGTCTGAAGTAATGCTCTCAATAATCATCCGCAGAGTTGTTATATAACTATACTCCCCTGGAGCAGTGTATGAAATAACTAGCACGGATTTGGAAACTGGAAGAGAAATATAATACGCCGTTTTTTGAGGAGCCGCAAGGGCATTATCACCGCCTCGCGTCGTGAAGGATTCAAATTCAGAAACAGGAATTGCCGGAGAAATATCTGCAAGCCACTCGTTGATAGGAAGTTTGCCTGGGTTTTCCTCTAGACTCATGACGATCGCTTCTTTTTCAGGCGATGTAAGAATAATATCTCCGGGTTTATTTTGATCAAGTTCTGCGTAAGAAAATTGCTGTGGTTTCAAAAACGAATATCCCCAAATAATATTTTTATACAAGGAAAATTGCGTATCTTCCGCGAGCCGCACCGAACCCCCGCGGGCTGGGCTATATAAATTTAAAACCTCCAATCCATCGTTATATCCGTCACTGTCTGAATCATATGAAAGCGGGCTTGTGCCGTACAAAAGCTCCTCGCGATCCGAAAGGTTATCTTTGTCGGTGTCAGGCGCTGAAGCTATCTCATTATTTATCGGAGGCGCGGGCGTTTCTTCCGGCTCATCTGGAAGATCAATCAGATCATTGATATTCATCGGCACAATTGCATAAATCCCATCATATATCTCGTCAAGGACTGATGAAATGGAACGAATTTCATCGTCTAAATCTTGGGCTTTCAAAATATTCCACACAATCACTGAAGATGTAAGCGTCGCCGCCGATTCCTCCTCGCCTATATCAACTGCGCTTCCGTCTTGTTCCTCGGAGAGCGGATCTGTCTCCGGTTCCATAGAAATAGTATCATCAATTATTTCTTCATCTATCTCTCCGTCTTCATCTTCCTGAATCGCAACCTCGCTTGATTCCGCGGGATCCTCTATAATAATGCTCAAATCTTCTGGCGACTCTATTTTTTTTCTATAGAGCGTTTCTTTCAATCGCGAAAATGGCATATAGCCTATGCGAAGGTCAGCGGGGATGATATCCAGTGTTTTTAAGAGATCTTCGCTATAGGTAATAGTAAGGACAGCCCTGCCCTTAGGCGCCTGGCCGCGAAGCTGTATTTCATAAAGCGCTCCCGCGACATAAGCAAAATACTCCTGTTTTTCCGAAACGATATAGTCGTTGATGGTGATGATATCATAATTCACGTTCTTCTCCTTTTCAAGCGAAAGCACAGCTTCTGTTGTTTTCATCCCGCGATCGTTATATGAAACAACCGGCTTTTGAATAAGATCCCCGGATAGAACGACTGGAATGTCTTGCAGAGGTTCTTTTTCTGGCTCTTCTCTGGTTTCAGGAGACAGAACTGGTAGCGGCTCTTCTACCGATTTATCTGATGTTGACTGTAGCGGGAATGGCGGCTTTAACTGAACTGCGCCCTGTTTTTTAATAAACATAAAATAACCCGCAACTCCCCCGGCGCTGACAAAGAGAATCAAAATAATAATACAAATGATAAGTTTTGTCCGTCTGTTTGAAAACACTGATTTTGCCTGCGCTTCCGTTTTTACCGCGTCTCCTTTAGGGCTCCTAAAATCCGCCTTTTTTCGTTTCCCTTTTGGGCCGACAAACTCCTTTGGCATTGTGTAGATGCTTATTTCCTTTTCAGTTTTCGGCGTTGTGAGAGGATTAAAAACATTATTATCCCCATCTTTAATCTCTTTTGACTGCGGTATGTTGATTGAAAATGTTGTATCTTCTGTAGAAGATTGCGGAATTATGTCTGGCATACTAGTTTTACTATGAGACTGTAGAAAATAGGTTAATTTGTCATTGCGAGGAGGCTTTAGCCGACGAAGCAATCTGAATTGTTCCTTAATTAAGAGATTGCTTCGCTTCGCTCGCAATGACAAAAGACATTATTCTACAGTCTCA
>CAYYGX010000053.1:0-4430 GCA_964471805.1 uncultured Gammaproteobacteria bacterium
ATTTTACAAAAATGACTAGTCAGCTTTCGCCACTAGTCATCAGAAAAATACGACCAAACTAGTATAGCAAAGGTTGAAAAAGATGACAAGAGGAGTATACTGAAGACATGTTCAAGTATATTCTCCAACGTTTTATATTAGACATCCTCTACTTTCCGCTTTGGTGGTACACGCGGGGATTTGCGCGGACTCTTAAGTTTGCGGGAAAATCAGTTGCGGACGCGGAGCGGCAGATCGCGCTTGGCATTTGGCTGAAAGCAATGTTCAAGCCGATGTTTCAGGATTACACGTGGGAAGGGCGCATGGTGAGTTTTTTCATGCGAATTGTGCTTCTAATTTTTAAGATCGTGATGTTTGGAGCATGGAGCATAGGCGCGATTGTTATAATTATTGTATGGATCGCGCTTCCGATTATGGCAGTGTGGCTTCTTTGGCTCGCTTTTCGCATATGATCTCTTATCTCAAAGGCGTACTCATAGAGAAAACCGCAAATACGGCGACAGTGCTTGTAAACGACGCGATCGGATACGATGTGTGCATGAATCCGGCAGAATTAACCGTGCTCGCATCACAAACGCCAATCGCGCTGTATTGTTATCATCATATTACAGATCGCTCGCAAGAACTCTACGGATTTTTAACACATGAAACCAAAACGATTTTTATTCTACTCATTGAAAAAGTGTCCGGCATTGGTCCAAAATCCGCGCTAAAAATTGTGTCCAAAGCCGGCGCGGAACAAATGAAAACCTTGATTGCAAAAGGGGATTCCAGTTCGCTCGCATCTCTTGGAATCGGTAAAAAAACCGCTGAAAAAATAATTGCGGCGCTTAAAGAAAAAATAAATTACTCTGGTGTGACTGGGGAGTCCGCCACTCGCTCCATTGCATTTGAAGAGGCGTTGAACGCGCTCATATCTCTTGGCTATTCAAAATCAGAAGGAGAAAAAGCGCTCCAGCAAATTGAGATAGGAACAAAAAAGACGGAAATACTCGTAAAAGAAGCTTTGAGGCTACTGTAAGTCCTGTATATGTCCACGATGGGAAAAATTTGAAGATAGTATAAAAAAACCATAAAACGCTTTAAGATATAACAATAAAATAGACAAAACAAACCTACATAAAGAAGCCTATTGGGCATATTACTATAGACAACTATCCGATTATTATACATTTCTTTCTAAAGAAGAAGGGCTTTTTTTCACTGATTTACCTGTAGCCATCTATCCTTCTGCTATACAGGAGATTGTAGGGTGGAATGATATGAACAATAGACTACAACACTTAAAAACAATTTTAGAAACATACAATATAGGTGTGCAGATTAAAAGCGAACATGGCGAATACAATGATTCTAAAATAACCGTTCCAGTAGCACTCAAACTCACGCGACACAAAAATTCTCCAGATTCTCTCCCGTCTTTTAAGGTTTTAAGAGAATTAAATGTATGATAACACCGCTCCTCCAATCCTTTCTCTGGGCACAAGTGCAAGAAGCGGCTGGACGCCGTGTTTTTTATATAGAAAACTGCTTAATTATAAAGTATACGCTTCCATTTGGAAAAAGCTGGCTTTATTCGCCGCGGCCAATTATTAAAAATGAGGAAAAATTGAATGAACTCGCGCGAGAGGCGGCACAGATTGCGCGAAAAGAAAAAGCGATGTTTTGGAAGATAGAGGGGATACAAGATAATTTTCAAATTTTCAATTTTCAATTTTCAAAAGGACAACCACTGCAATACAGGGAAACATTTCTTGTGGATCTAACTCAAACAGAAAACGAACTCCTCAAAAACATGAAACAGAAAACGCGCTACAATATCAATCTTGGGCTAAAAAAAGGAGTTACGACGCGCTGGTCAAAAAATTTAGAAGACATTCCAATTTTCTATAGCTTGCTTAAAGAAACCGCAAAGAGGCAAGGCATTACAATTCATTCTGAAAACCACTACCGCAACATTCTGGAAATTCTGGGGAAACAGAATGTGGCAGAGCTTATTATCGCAAGTTATAAAAATACGCCCATAGCCGCAAATCTTGTTACCTTTTACGGCGATACCGCCACATACCTCCATGGCGGAACCGATCATTTTCATCACAACCTCATGGCGCCATATCTCTTGCAATGGGAAACAATACAAGAAGCCAAGCGGCGCGGACTGCGATGGTACGATTTAGGAGGTTGCGCCGTAACGCGGGGAAAAATCAAAGAATGGGCGGGCATTACACGATTCAAAGAAGGATTTGGTGGAGAGCTTGCGGATATGGGAAAAACGTATGATGTGGTGTTTAATCGCGCGTGGTACGCGCTATACAAACATGGCGGCAGATTGAAGGCGTTTATCAATGTGTTGACAGAAAATGCATTTAAAAATATACTTCAACTATTATGACTCTTACACTTACTATTAAACAGTCAGAGGTGAGGAGGGGAAATATTCATGTTGAAATGGATCTCTATAAATTTGAAAAAATGGCATCGCTGTTTGGATTCTTCAATCCAGAATTTTTAAAAAGCATTGAGCGCGCGGAAGAAGAATACAAACAAGGAAAAGTGAAAAAAATCGCCTCACTGAAAGATTTAGAATAATCTTATGTTGGATACAAATTATCGCAACAGAAGAATTTTCTAAACGATATACGCAACTGCCAACTGACATTAGAAAAAAGCGCAAAAGCAAGAAAGACTTTTTCGTCAAAATCCATTTTATCCATCGCTCCACACCGAAAAACTCGAGCCAAAGGGAAAACAGGTGTGGAGTTTTCGTATAGACAAAAACTACCGAATACTCTTTCGTTTTATTGATGGTAGCACCGTTCTTTTTCTTACTGCGGGGCATCATAACTGGATTTATAGAATCCAATTTTAATTTGATCTCCTCAAAAAAAGAAAAGTGACTTGTTTTGATAATCCAGTTATCGCGCAAGTCACTTTTTGATTAGAGAGGAGAATTTTTTTTCTTTCCCCTCTCTTTGTAGAGATACACAACAATAGTTGCTATTAGTATCTCAACTGTAAACCCCGGCATCTTGTTGGCAGAGGCTTCACTCAACAAGCCAAAAGCAAAAAAGATTAAACCAGCTAAACTTCCGAATAGTCTAGCGACGAGTATGAGAATGCCTCCCCAAACCATTGCCTTCAGCAATTTCACCTCACTCACCTCCTTTTTTGTTTGACAAAATCATAACCGCCTGCTACGCTACTGTCAAACTGTTGGCGAAAACCGACAAACTAATACACACAACGCTATGCTCGCGAAACTTTTTACACACCTCAACCTTTCTGAAAAAACGTGCAGAGTATATACGCGCCTTATAGAAACAGGCGCCGCGTCTGCTCGGCAACTCTCTGAAAACTTAAACATCCCGCGCCCGTCAGTCTATGACAGTTTAAAAATCCTTATCCAAAACGGGTTAGTAACTGAACGATCAACGGAGAATAAAAAACTATTTCAGATTGACGACATAAAAAACTTGCCCCGTTTGCTTGATGAAAAAATAAACGCGCTCGCCAAACAGAAAACAAAACTTGAAGCGCTTTTGCCTGCGCTAACAAAACAAGCGCAAACCATTGAACCAAAAATAAAATCCTATTCCGGTGTTAAAGGCGTAAAGCAAGTACTCAAAGATATGCTGTGGTATCAAAATTTGGAAACCTATACTATGTGGCCCATAAGCGAGATGGTTGAACTACTAGGCAAAGAATATTTAGCCGAGTTAAACAGAAAACGGATCCGACAAAATATCTCCATCAAAGGAATATGGCCGCGCGAAAAGGCGGTAAACTTTAAGGAACACCCGTATCTTGGCGTTGGCAAGGGACATTTGCGGGAATTGCGCTTTGCGCCGAAAGAGATGGAATGGAATATGAGCTACTGGCTCTATGCCGACAAAGCGGCGTTTATCTCTTCTCAAAAAGAAATGTTTGGCTTTGTGATAACAAGCGCGGAATTTGTTGAACTTATGCAGGCGCAATTTAAAATCATCTGGAAAATTTCAAAGCCCATTAAGCCACAACCACAGTATACTGACTCATTTCTTAAAACAATTTAACGATTATGATTTTTCAAAACCGCGTAGCCGCAGGCAAACAACTGGCGCAAAAACTTCAACACCTTAAAGGTGATAAAAATCTCCTTGTTTTAGGTCTGCCGCGCGGCGGGGTTGTTGTGGCGGCGGAAATTGCGCGGACTCTTAGCACGCCGCTTGAGGTGATTATCTGCCGCAAAATCGGCGCGCCGGGAAACGAAGAGTTTGCAATCGGCGCGATATCGGAAAACCGGGGCGAATTTTTGAATCAAGACGTAATCGCGGCATACGGCATTTCGCGAAATTATATTGATGGGGCAATCGCGCGCGAAACAAAAAAAATCACCGCATATCAAAGCGCGTTTCGCGGCGGCGGAAAATCGCCTAACATTAAAAACAAAA
>CAYYGX010000053.1:4440-7057 GCA_964471805.1 uncultured Gammaproteobacteria bacterium
ATCATTGCTGACGACGGAGCCGCAACAGGTTACACGCTAAAAGCCGCGATTAACGCGGCGCGAAAACTTAAACCGATCAAAATTATTGCGGCGCTCCCGGTCGCTCCTCCTGATACCGCAAAAGAAATAAACGCGCTTGCCGATGAAACTATAATTTTACAAACCCCGCCGCACTTTCAAGCAGTGGGGCAATTTTACGCCGACTTTGCTCAAGTGGAGACAGAGGAGGTGAAGAAAATTTTGTCGCAGGCCTCATACCATTTGTAAAAACAAAAAACCGCTATTTTGCATAACCCTCTTCAAACGTATCGTGATGGACAATGATATAGTCAATCAACGTTTCTGGATATTCAGAAAAAAACAGTTCCATTTCCTCGATCGTTATTGGTCCGGTGAGTATTGTCGTCAATCCTTCCTTTTTCTTTGCTCTTAAAAATTCTCTCCACTCTTCAGAGTAATGCTCAAAAAGGAACTCCTTGCTTAAATCTCTAAACCACGATCTTCCTTGATGAATCCAACCAATCGTAAACGCATTGATCCCCTGTGTTGAAGAATTAGGAGTCATCAGCTTATGTGATACATTCACATTCTCCTTGTGCTTGAGACCGCCAAACATAGAGTGAACGATAATTTGATCAGAAACACCATGCTCTTGCATTGTGTCGTAAACTGCTTCAATCCGTTTCCATGCGCCAAAATTTTTTACATCAAGCAAAACTTTCATTTTTTTATGTTCCGAGTCAGACAACCAGTTCAAAAAATCTAAAAATGAGACATCGGCAACAGGAACTGGCGGATGGCCAATCCAAAAATTATCATCCTTAAAAAAATATCGGTTTCAAGTCCCCCATACCCATCCAAAAACGCCTGATCCCATACCTCTTTTTTATTCGCCCGAGCAAACAGCGACTTTCTTTTCATTCTTTCAACAAAATACCCTTTGTTTTCCCGGGAACCTGCCGAACCATCCTGCAGTTCTGCTTGAATGACTTCCGAATGTTTGAATTGATGGATTTCGTTCATACTGAATAAACGTTGCATTTAACTACAAAAACAATCTTTGGTCAAATTTTGACAAAAATTTTTTACTCCACCTTGCTGATCAGCCCCAATTCCCGCACGCGGCGGAACATGCGGGCGTAAAAGAGAGAGGCGAGGATAAGATACACGGCGTTTAACCCGAGCGCCCACCAAAAATGAAGCGCGGAAAAACCGCTTCCGGCAAAGATGCCGCGCATGCCTTCAAACACGTGTGTCGCGGGAATACTCCACGCGACGGAGCGCAAAAATGATGGCAGAGTCGCAAGCGGATAAAATACCGCGGAGATCGGTTGCAATAAAAATCCAAGCGAAAACGCCAGTATCTGCGTTTCAGTTCCGTAGCGGAAAATAATCGCGGAAATAAAAACGCCGGCCGCAACTCCGAATAAAAAAAGATTCGCGATAAACGGTATGAGAGAAAACCCGAGCGTGAAAAGGTTGAAGTGATAGAGCAAACCAGCAAGCGCAGAGATATATCCGATAATAACGAATGTTTTAATGACGCCAACCGCTATACCCCCCAAAAGATACTCCCAAACTGTAAGCGGAGAGACGAAAAGATTAATGATATTGCGGGACCAAATGTCTTCCAAAAATGCGATTGTAACATCATGCTGTGACGTTATGAACACGCCCCACAAAATCACGCCGCCAAGAAGAAACGATGCAATGCCAGGCGCATTCAGCTCTGTTTTTTCTAAAAATTTGCTTACAAACCCCCATAAAATAAGCTCCATCGTGGGCCAATAAAACACGTCCATCACCCGCGGAAGCGAGCGCTTTGAGTGGTACCAGTAATGCAAAATTATCGCGTTGATGCGGTGTAGTTTCATCTTATATCAACTTATATCAACAATACACCCAAAAAAAATATAAAGTATACCCACCTCTACCACTAGAGATAATAACAACCCAACAAATGCGGACAATAAGAGCTCTTTACAGACAATTTTCATCTTTACATTTTTTTTGACTGCGCCCACAATCCACATTACGACGGATCCTATAACTATTCCACACAACAGTAAGAAAAAAATGGAATTCAGCATTCCAAAAATAGGCTTTAAATTTACGCCATGCACTTTATTAAGGTAATCAAAGATGCATCTATCAAAGGTAATGTGAAAGTATTGTGAGAGCGCTAATGCTATTAAGAATGGCGACGCTCCAAGTATAGCGATTGCGCTTAAGATTATGATAAAAGCTTTTTTTCTCATAGTGTAGTTCACTTTTCAACAAAACTCCCCGCTCCATAAGCGGTCAATAAAAGCGCGCCAGGGCAGAACTTCAATTCCTTTTTGAAGCGCGCGCGGCTGTTTTTCTAAAGAAACAATCACGGCTTTTTTTACTATAGCATCGTCTATAAGCGCGGCGATATGCCGCACATCTCCTTCGTGCACGTTGCTTGACCCTTTAATTTCAAGCGCGAGATCAAGCTCTCCTAAAATAAAGTCAACTTCAATGCCGGTGCTTGTTCTCCAGAAATAAACCGGAAGATCGGGCTTTTTATACGCTTGATAGGCTTTTATCTCCATCAGAATATACTGTTCAAACGATTTTCCAAATTCAGCGCTTC
>CAYYGX010000054.1:0-6292 GCA_964471805.1 uncultured Gammaproteobacteria bacterium
GTGTCCCATTAATTGCTTGTATTATAGCAGAAAATTAGGGTTTTGAGATGACCTCTATGCGTAATTTCACAATTAAACAGTATCCTGGTTTTACTTTGATTGAACTTCTTGTTGCGTCTAGTTTGTTTGTGCTTGTTGTCGGGATCGGTATGTCTATGTGGGGTTCAATTACTCGCATACAGCAAGCGAACCTGAACAGCCAAAGAGTGTTTTCCGAGTCGCGTTTTTGGCTGGACAGAATTTTCTCTGACGTTCAGAGCGGGCAAATTTTTTATGACGATGATCCGTACTCAAGTTTTTATCCGTATCCAAAACCGATAAATCCTCAAACCGAGCTTCATATCGCGGTAAAAGACGGAAAGCGGATACGGTATTATATTGATTCCGTCTCCGGAGCTTTGTATAAAGAGATTGTAGGAATTGAGGCGCCTGTAATGTTGAGTTCTCCTGAAATTAAAATTACGCGTTTCGCAGTGTACATAACTCCAGTTACTGAAAGCGCGACTAAAGTTCCTTTAGTTACGATTTTGTGGAGCGCGCAAGACCTCAAAATATCAGATCCGCAAACGATTAATATACAGATGTCAGTGAGTTTGAGGAACTACTAATTTTTAATTCAAAATGCAAAATTCAAAATGCAAAATAAAGGTATTCAATAATAGGGGTAGCATCATCGTTTTTGCTCTTTCCGCAATCGCTGTGATGTCTATTACAGCCGCGCTTCTTACGACTCTCACTATCTTAGAAGTTAAGAAATCGGCGAATGTAGAGCGCGCGTCAGTCGCCATGTATCGCGCTGAAAGCGGAGTTGAGAATACATTGTTTATTTTGAACCGCGCGTTTGCAAAAGGAAAAACAGTTTCCGATATTAAAACCATACTCGGTTTTGACAACGTAAATAATTTTGGCTACAACTTTGATTGCGATGGCGCGGATGCGGGTGACGAAGCGTGCTATACGGACGTTAAAATTCTTGAGGTAAAGTTTGGCGCCGAAGCATTGCGTTTTGATATCGCAAAAAATCAGGCGCTCACGCTGAATATTTTTGAGCCGAACGACAAAGATCAGCCGCCATACGATGCGCCTTATTCATATACTATTGATACGCTCGCCATTAATGGATTAAGCATAGGTTTCCCAGACGGCGCCGAACAGTTTGAAGTAACATTTATTCCATGGCAGTATTCGCCGTCGTATGAATTGAAAAGTCCGGTTAAGCGTTTGCTCACTGACACAAGCGACGGAGCGGACGATGGAATTGCGCTCTTGCCTTTTCCAAATAATGAACTTGGCGGCGAAGATCCGATTCCGGAGATGGGAAATACTAACAAACTGATCGGAATTATTCGCGTCCGTCTTCTTCAGCCTGAAGCATTGTTTGGACTGCGCGCGCAATTCTATAACGACGGCGCATCATCGTGCGATGTCGCAACCAATAATCCGGCGCAGTGCATTCCTGGTTTTATAGAAGTAGTCGCGACCGGCGAGGACGATGCGAGTTCTAACCGTCAGGCGCTTAAAGTCGTGAGCACGCTTCCAACAGAAGATAATCCGGCCTCGGACATTTGGGATTACGCGCTATTTTCAAATGAGTCGCTGTCTAAGTAGATGACTAAAAATACAGCCAAAAATCGCATTGAGCAACTGCGTCGCGAGATTGCTTATCATGGTTATCTCTATCATGTGAAAGACGCGCCTGAAATTTCGGACGCGGCATGGGACTCGCTAAAACGCGAGCTTAAGGAATGGGAGCAGAAGTATCCGGAGTTTATGAGATCAGACTCGCCTACACAACGAGTTTCAGGCCAGCCGCTTCCAAAATTTTTAAAAGTGATACACAAAGTGCGTCAGTGGTCGCTTATGGACGCATTTTCTTTTGATGAGGCGCGCGATTGGGAAGAGCGCAATATCAAAATTCTTCAAAAAGAGGATGTTCTAATTTCCGCAAGCGATCTTGATTATATTTGTGAACTTAAAATTGACGGACTGCACATTGCGCTCACTTATGAAAATGGAGTGTTGAAAAGCGCCGCAACGCGCGGAGACGGGGTTCTCGGCGAAAATGTTACGCAAAATATAAAAACCATCTGGAGCGTGCCGCTGATACTGAAAGCGCAGGAGGATATTGTTGTTGAAGGCGAGATTTGGATGCCAAAAGAGGAATTTGCCCGCATCAATCGTGAAAATGAGGCAGGGGGACAGATCTTGTTTGCAAATCCGAGAAATGCCGCGGCCGGCTCAATTCGCCAGCTTGACTCCGCGATCACAGCGTCCCGCAAACTTGATTCGTTTATTTATGATATCGTATGGCAAAAGCGCGATTGGCTTATAGATGATCAGAAAAGCGAGCTAATACTCCTCAAAAAATTAGGGTTTAAAGTTGAGTCAAATTTTCGGCATTGTAAAACATTGGACAAAGTTTTTGATTTTCTCAAAGAATGGGAGAAACAACATGATACTCTCTCATATCTTGTTGACGGCGTTGTTATTAAAGTAAACAAGCGCCGATATCAAGAAATTCTCGGATACACCGGCAAAGCGCCGCGGTTTGCGCTCGCGTATAAGTTTTCTCCGGAGGAAACAACAACAGTGATTGAAGACATTATAGTTCAGGTGGGGCGTTTAGGGCGGCTGACTCCTGTTGCCCATTGTAAGCCTGTAAAAGTGGCGGGCACAACAGTGTCTCGCGCAACGCTTCACAATCAACAGCGGATTGATACGCTTGACGCGAGGATTGGAGACACAGTGATTATCAGAAAAGCTGGCGATATTATTCCTGAAGTTGTGAAAGTTCTCCCGCGGTTTCGGCGAAAAAATTCTTCTCGATTTATAATTGACAAGCGGTGCCCTTCCTGCGGGAGCGCTGTGCGAATTGAGCGCTCCGGAGAAAGTATGCTCCACTTTTGCGCGAATAAGCGGTGTTCCGCGCGAGTCATTGAAGCAATCGCGCATTTTGTTTCCAAGCGCGCTATGAACATTGATGGGATGGGCGAGAAAATTATTGAACGGTTTATTGATGAGGGGCTTATTGCGGACGCGGCGGATATTTTTGCCCTGAAAAAAGGAGACATAGCGCAACTCGCAGGCTTCGGAGAAAAAAGCGCCGATAATCTTCTTGCGTCAATCGCGCGATCGCGGCGGGTTCCGATTGCTAAATTTTTGTACGCGCTTGGCATTCCGCATATCGGCGAGCGTATGGCGCAGAGGCTTGGCGAGTTTGCGCGTGATTCCGGCGCGCTCTCTCTCCCCGCGCTTTGGAAAGCTCTTGGCAAAATATCGGATGAGGAATGTATATCGATTCCAGATTTTGGTCCAATTTCCGGAGAGAGCGTGCATGAGTGGTTTCATGATGAGCGCAATCAAAAATTGATACAGCGGCTGAATGATTTCGGAGTTGAACTGAAAATATTGAATGATGATGGTCTTTCAGGAAAGTTGTTTGTGTTTACAGGCGCGCTTTCCTCACTCACGCGCGACGAGGCAAAAAATATGGTTATCGCAAAAGGCGGCGTTGTGGGCTCGTCGATTTCAGCAAGTACTGACTATCTTGTTTCCGGCAAAGACGCTGGATCCAAATACGATAAGGCGAAGAAATTGGGGGTGAAAGTTATTGAAGAGGCGGAGTTTGTACAGCTTGTCAAAAAAGGATAAGCCAAGTTAAGATAATCTCAAATTATTTATGACTAAATCAGACGTTCAAAAAATCGCAGAGCTTGCCCGCATCAGCCTTGCCAGCGAGGAATTAGAACGATATGCTGGAGAACTTTCCTCTATTTTGGGCTATATCGCAAAATTAAATGAGGTGAATACCGATGACGTGCCGATCACTTCTCAAGTAACCGGGCTCTCAAACATATTCCGCGAGGATATAGTGGAGGAGTGTAATCAAAAGGACGAACTCATAGCGCAGGCATGTCTGTCCGGCAGGCAGGCGCAGGACACGGAAGACCGAGGAGTAAAGGTGAAGAGCGTGTTTTGACTTTTTTTATGATCCGACATCTTCATAATCAACTTATCAGCAAAGAATTTTCCGCGACTGAACTTACAAAAAAGTATCTGGAACGCATTGAAAAGCTTGATCAAAAAATCTACGCGTTTTTAACTGTTACGGTTAAAATAGCTATGGATCAGGCTCGCGCGGTGGACGAGAAAATTGCGCAAGGCAAGGAGATCGCCACGCTTGCCGGGATTCCATCCGCAATCAAAGACAATATCGCAACTCGCGGAACAAAGACAACAGCGGCCTCGCGAATTTTGGAAAATTATGTTCCGCCATTTGACGCTATGGTAGTGAAACGTTTAAAAGAGCGCGACTATGTATTAGTAGGAAAAACAAATTTAGATGAGTTTGCGCACGGCTCTTCAACTGAAAATTCCGCGTTTTGGCCAACGCATAATCCGTGGAATTTAGAACGAGTTCCCGGCGGCTCTTCGGGCGGGTCTGGCGCGGCAGTAGCCGGAGATTTAGCAGTATATGCGTTAGGCACAGACACAGGCGGATCAGTACGGTGCCCGGCATCGTATTGCGGCATAACGGGATTAAAACCGAGTTACGGCAGATGTTCTCGGTATGGATTGTTTTCTATGACTTCATCAACCGATGTCCCCGGCCTCTTAGCCCACAGTGTAGAGGACGCGGCGTATGTGCTTTCCGCGCTTGCCGGAAGGGACGCAAAAGACGCAACGACACGATGGGAGGAACCTGATGACTATGTTTCTCGTCTTCAAGAATTTTCTGTAAAAGGCATGCGGATTGGCTTGCCTCAAGAGTATTTTGTTAAAGGTTTGGATAAGGAAGTGGAAGAGGCTGTAAAGAAAGCGATAGCGCTGTTCCAAGAGCAAGGCGCTTTTGTAAAAGAGGTTTCCTTGCCCCACACATCTTACGGCATTGCGGTGTACTATATCATTACGCCCTCGGAGATTAGTTCTAATCTTGCGAGATACGATGGTATACGATACGGACTTTCAAAGGGAGACGAGGCGGATAACTTACTTCAGGTCTACGAAAGAACGCGCGGCGCGGGATTTGGGGCAGAGGCAAAGCGGCGTATTATGATTGGCACGTACGCGCTTTCCGCCGGCTACTACGATGCGTACTACAAAAAAGCCCAGCAAGTGCGGACGCTCATTGTTAAGGACTTTCGGAAAATTTTTGAGGAGGTTGATGTGCTGATTACCCCAACTACTCCCTCTGTCGCTTTTAAACTTGGGGAGAAGGCAAACGATCCGTTATCATTATATTTAGAGGATATTTTTGTGATTCCCGCGTCTTTGGCCGGATTGCCCGCGCTTTCGCTTCCGTGCGGATTTAACCGCGAGGGAATGCCCATCGGCATGCAGATCATTGGGCGAGAGCTTGCGGAAAGCACGCTTTTGCAAGTGGGAGCGTATTATCAAAATATAACTGATTGGCATACAAGGCGGCCGCAATTGGACTAAAAACGCGTGATATGTCCACGATGTCCACGGACATAATTGACAGCGAAGAATGTCGTGTTTATACTATGTTAGTATATGGCTACTAAAACCAGACAAATAAAACCAGTTGTTAAAAAAAGTAAAATAAAACTACAATTTGGTCGTTTACTTGATTTTGCGAGGCCGGTACACACGAGTATGCGTTTTCCTAAGAAACTTAAGGGAGGAGTAATTCAAGACAAAGAAGGCAGCCCCCGCTATTTTTTGTTTGATACGAGCGCTTTTTGGGAGTTACTTTGCCAGATTGATGAAGCATACGAGGAGAATGTTTCGGATGAGGTATATCAAGAAAATAACCCTGTCGGATGGTTAATAGATGAAATAGAAACTCACTGGGCATGGAACAAAAGAGCCTTAGCAGAGTTGCAAAGAGAAGTGATAGAGACCCAAAAGGAGATAAAAGCAGGAAAAACTGTAAGTCTCGCGGAGGTTGCCAAAGAGCTTGGGCTTGTTTCTTCGTAACCATGCCTTATCAGTTGGAGTTTTCCAGCAAAGCGAAAAAGGACCTAAAAAAACTTCCAAAAAGCGAAGCTATCGGTATTAAGAGCAAGATAGAATATTATCTTAATACTTCCGACCCTCTTGTATATGCAAAACCAATAAAAGATTTACCGCCTGCCACGCACAGATTTCGTGTTAATAAATGGAGGATTAAGTTTTTTGTGGAAAGGTACATAATCTACGTTACTCGTGTTCAGAGGCGTGATAAGGCGTATAAGTGAATTAAGAGAGTGTTCAATAAGTCCCTTTCTACTGCAACTTTAGCATTTCGGCTACGGCTTCGTCACTCCTCCTCGTCGTAAAGACTCTCGCT
>CAYYGX010000055.1:0-2150 GCA_964471805.1 uncultured Gammaproteobacteria bacterium
GACTCCTGAAAGCCGCATTTCTAAAACTCGCAAACCGAACCGTCCGCTTTTCGGCGAAACCTGCGGCCGCGCCTTCACGACAACCTCAATTCCAGAGGAAAGTTCTACGTTCCAATGATATTTATGCGCCGTCGGAAACCAGCAGTCCAAAACTCCGCGCTCGTCTTTCAGCCGAAAAAATGTGAGATTCTCGCGGAATGTGGAAATGTCCTCAACCTCGCCTTTGATAAAGGATTCCTCGTTTGAAAGAATCGTATTTATGTATGTGAGAAAATCTGATACCGAAAAAATATAGCCGCTTGTATTCCATTCAATCGCGCCTTTTTCGCGCCGATCGCGCTCCAGTTCTATGCGGCGGATTGCGGATCGCGCAAACATTTTGAGCGTACTGTCATCTGTGGTGTGATAGAGCACTTTGAGCTCATCCGGAATAGTTTCAAGCGATAAACTCATGAGAGTTTTCACGGCTTGGCGTTGCACTGTTACAGACGCGTCTACTAATTTTTGCAGAACTGCCTTTAGAATTTCCGGCGCGATGTCTTTCGGAATCGTGCTCTCGCTGATTTCTTTCAACGCCCGCGAGCGTTCCAGCGCTTTCTTTGATGAGAGATTTGTAATGAGAGTGTCAAAATCTGACATGGAGTTGGTTGTGGAGTGTGAGGATGGCATATATATCAATTTTTTTTCTGAAAAATAACATTCCAATTATACACTGATCCATACAAGTGTTTGTTATACTCCATCAGTTCAAATACGATGCGTTCTGCTTCAATAATGTCGTCTTCAGTGCCTCCTTGCCAGAAGAGAATCAAAATCAATAAGTTTAAAACCATGAGTAGTGGGTCCACCTATCTCTATGAAAGGACCATGCCTAAGTTTAATTTCATTTTCTATAGAAAATCCATCTTTAGTCCACTTTTCATCTGTGTCTATATTTTCAACTTTTGAGTTTAACGCTTCCTGTGGTGTATATTTTTCAGAATTCATAGTTTATACTGTATTTGACATTACTTTTTAATTTTGTTATATTAAAAAAGTTCAATTTTTTTAATCTATAAACACTAAAAATATGCAAAATCGCCATATATTTCAAAAAATTTGGGGTGAAATTGACTCGCAAGATATTATTATTCTAAACGGAGCGCGGCAAGTCGGGAAAACCGCGCTCTTGACAATGATAAAAGAAAAACTATTAAGCGAGCGAAAAGTGCCTTCATCGCGCATAGATTGGTTTGATCTGGAACAAATAGACGATTTAAGCGTTTGGTCCAATCAAACAACAGCTCTCGGAATACTGCCGTTGAAAGATCAGTCCCGACGCTATGTATTTATTGATGAATTCCAAAAATCAAAGGACATCGGCTCTATTCTCAAAGTGCTCCACGATCATCATCCGCAGTTTAAAATTATCGCTACAGGTTCTGCGTCATGGTACCTGACTATTGATGAAAGCATGGCCGGAAGAAAGCGCGTTTTTACGATTTGGCCGCTTTCGTGGCGCGAATATGCGGCGTGGCAAGGGTTCTATGAACTCTATACTGTGGCGCTCAAAAATATACAAAACATTGACCGGCATCTTCTCTTTAAACTCAACACTGAATTTGTTAAATTTGTCGCTTATGGCGGCTACCCGGCGGTGGTTGCAACGGAAAAAACAGAGGAGAAACCGTTGATCTTAAGAGAACTCGTGAACTCGTATATTCTGCGGGACGTGCAACTCGCGCACTACTTGGCAAACTCGCTACAGATTGAAAAGATTTTGACCCTGCTTGCGAGCAATGTCTCCTCTTTATTGGATGTGCAATCCCTGTCCGTTAATTCCGGATTAGGACGAACCGCGCTTTTGAACCGATTGGATCTTTTAAAAAACACCTTTATCCTTCATCTTAACAAACCGTATTTTACGAATAAAATCAAAGAACTTGTCAAAAATCCGAAAATGTATCTCGTAGATACTGGCTTGCGTCATAGTATAATGAAAAATTTTTCCACCCTGCCGCAAACCACGGACTTTGGCTATGCGGTTGAAAATACTTTGGTTACGGAATTGTATAAAACAGGCGAGACTCTTGATGAAATTTATTACTGGCGCACAAAAATCGGGCAAGAAGTTGACATTGTGTTAAAAAATGAAAATTCCATTACTCCGA
>CAYYGX010000055.1:2194-3104 GCA_964471805.1 uncultured Gammaproteobacteria bacterium
GTGTAGCGTCCATACCGTCTAATATGAAAGCATTTATTCGCCTGTATAAACCTTCACGCGCTTATGTATTGAATTGGTCATCAATTCAGGAGATGCGATACGAAAACTGTATGGTTTATTTTCGTCCATTATGGTTTCCGGTTCAGTGATAAATAGCTTACTCCGCGACCCGAAACACCTCCTCAATTGTTGTTATCCCGCGGAGAGCTTTTAAGAGGCCGTCCTGTGCCATTGTAATCATACCGCTCAAGCGCGCGTAATCTGCGATTTTATTCTCGGAAATATCGCCGTTATGTATGAGAGATGCGATATTCTCGTCAACCGGCAAAAATTCGTAAATGCCGATCCGCCCTTTGAACCCGAGTCCATGGCACTTTTTACAACTGTGCCCTTGATAAAAAGTAAGGTGGTCAAAATCAATGTTTTCTTTCAAGCCTTTTGGAAGAAGCGCGAGTTCCTCTTTTGCGCGGTCTAAAAGATGCGGATTTACGTCAAACGGCACCCTGCAATGCTCGCACACTCTCCGCACAAGCCGCTGGCCAATAATAAGATTCAAAGACGGCGCAAGCAGAAACGGCTTTACTCCCATTGCAAGAAACCGAGGAATCGCGGCAGTTGCGCTGTTTGTGTGAAGCGTTGAAATAACTAGATGCCCTGTCAGCGCAGAGTTAATTGCGGTTTCCGCTGTTTCAAGATCCCGGATTTCGCCGACCATGATAATATCCGGGTCCTGCCGTAAAATCGCGCGAAGGCCGCTTGAAAATCCAGTTTTTGCATCCACCTCTGTTTGCACAATATTTTGAAGATTGTACTCAATAGGATCTTCAAGCGTAATAATTTGGCTTTGGCCTTGATTGAGTGTCTGTACAATTGTATATAAAGTCGTTGTTTTTCCGCTTCCGGTCGGGCC
>CAYYGX010000055.1:3114-6198 GCA_964471805.1 uncultured Gammaproteobacteria bacterium
TGATCATTCCGTTTGGTTTTTTTATCTCGCGCTCTAAAATAGGAAGCGCGCGCTCGTTGATGCCGAGTTCAGAAAATTTAAGAACAACGTTCTTTGGGTTCAAAATGCGGATGACGATGCTCTCGCCGTATTGCGAAGGAAGAGTGGAAACGCGAAGATCAATAGAGTCTTCTCCGAGGCTGATGCTAAACGAGCCGTCTTGCGGTTCTTTTTCAATGTTTAGTTTCAGACGCGAAACAAGTTTGATTCGTTTTTTAATCTGATTGAACTTTTCAAGATCCAGATCAACCACATTATGCAACACGCCGTCAATGCGAAAGCGAACTGAAATTTTATTTTCCTCCGGCTGAAGATGAATATCAGAGGAGTTAATTTTTAGGGCAGAAGCAAGAAGGATATGCAAAGCCTCGCTTATGGAAGCGCCGGGAAGTTTTGCCGCGATCTCGCGATAGTCAAGAATTTCAACAGTGAGTTCCATGATAGCATTTTCGTCAAGCGTAACAACGCCGGTAGACTCTTCAGAGCGAATGAATTTATAAGTTTTCCACGCCTCTTCAAGCCCGTCTTTTGTTGTTAAAACGATCGCGGTTTTTACATGATTTCGGTTTTCTAATTCAGATGCGAGCTTCCGCACGTTCTTGTTTTCAGGATTAAGCGCCGCGAGCTTGAGTGAGATCTTGTCTTTAAGATATGGAATAATCTCCAATTCACGCGCGGTGCGTTCAGGTATAATTGAGGCTGTAGTTGTAGGAATTGTTTTTGAAACAAGATCAACAAATTCTACTCCTAGCATTGCCGCGCGATTTTTTGCGCTTTCAATTACGCGAGCGCGATCAAGCGAACGCAGTTTTAGAGTGAGCGCTTGCTCTATTTTTTGGTCCGAGATTTGAGGGCGATTGGACATTTAGTTTAGAAATTAGAAATTTTCATTCACTCCCATCCTTTCACCTGCAAGGCTTTTGCCGCGGCATCCATTTGCGCCTCTTGTTTGGAAAAGCCGCTTCCATTCGCGACACGCTCTTCCCCAAGATATACGCCAATCGTAAAGTACTTTTCGTGATCCGGCCCTTTTTCGTTTAATACTTTGTATGTTGGAGTAACTCCGGTTTTCTCCTGCGCGGTTTCCTGAAAACGCGTTTTAGCATCTAGATACAATTGATTTTTTAAGATATTAGGCAATTTTGATATGATGTTTCGTTCAACAAACTCGCGCGCGGTATCCATTCCCTGATCAATATAGATTGCGCCTATAAGCGCCTCAAAAGCGTTTGCCAAAATATATTGCCGCGCTTTTTGATTTTGATCTTTGCGCTCGCCTTTGCTCAAAAAGAGATGTTCATACAAATCAAACTCGTTTGCCAGTTGCGCGAGCATAGTGGCGTTCACAAGCGAAGCGCGCCAGTTGGTCATTTCGCCTTCCGGAGTTCTTGGGTAGCGCTTAAACAAATATTCGGTTACCGCGAGTTCCAAAACCGCGTCACCCAAAAATTCAAGCCGTTCATTGTGGTCAAGCGGAAAATGCGGATTTTCATTAATGTACGATTTATGCACAAGCGCTTGAGTTAAAAGCTTATTGTTATTGAAACGAATAGAGAATTTTTTTTCAAGCGGGGAGATGTCTTTCATTTTGCTTAAAATATTCATCATAAATTGCTCCTAAAACTCCGGAGACGAACTTTTGCGACGGCTCGCCGCTATATTCTTTTGCAAGCTCTAGAGCCTCGTTGATGGCAACTTTTGGCGGCACGTCGCGCTTATGCATTAGTTCGTAAATCGCCATTCGTAAGACGCTTCTATCCAGAATCGCGAGCCTTTTAGAAGGCCAATCGGTCGTGTATTTGTTTATAAACTCATCAAGTGAAATTTTATGTTCAATTACCCCGCTTGCAAAAGACTCAACAAAATTAAGATCAAAAGATCCGTCTTGTCTGTGAAGCGACGAGAGATAGTCAATGTAAAAATGGAGATTTTCGGTGTCTTCGCCGTTAAAATCCCAAATAAATAAAGCTTCAAGAGTTATAGCGCGCGAGCGGTGCCGATGCATCGGCATGGAAAATTATAAATTAGTATTTTTGACAACAAGGGCACTGGTGATGCGACTTTTTGGCAGAGCCGCAATGCAAGCAGGCACTCAATATTTTCGGCTTCAAAAAATGGTGTGATCGCCTTGTTCCGCGCCGCGCCCGAGTATGTTTTTTGATTTGAGTTGACATTGAAGTGATATTTAGTTTATCGCATAAAAATGCTAAAATCAGGTAAAAGTCAAACTAACTTTAGACTGCCTAATTTTTAGCGCTTTTACTGGGCATAAACATCAGAAAGTGGAACGATGCTTTGCATGGCGCGAGACGTACAGAAAGCTGTTTATTCGTTACGAGAAATCGCAACGCGCTCATCTTGGCTTCCGACGGTTGGCATATGCTATAATGAACTTCCGTTCCGTCTTTGACCGCTATTGGTGAAACTCGCTATGAGTTCAATTATCCCTATTTTAGTGCATTTACAACAACTTGTCAAAGAGTTCTTGGCACTGCTATACTTGAATTCAAATATATGAAAAAGGACTTTTTATTATCTCTTATATATCTTTCTGTTCTTGTTCTTATTCTCGTTGGATTGAAGACGAGCGACTGGAAGACGCATACTATAACCGCGCTTGCGCATACAATTTACACTGGATTTGTAAGATAAATGAGATATTGCGCTCCCGTAGTTCAACAGGATAGAACAGCCCTCTCCTAAGGGGCTAATCGCCGTTCAAGTCGGCGCGGGGGCACCATGGTTTGCATTTTTAATCATGCTCTCTACCCAGGATCGTTCATTCCTCTACACCTACATCGCGCATACGGTTGAAAACGGATTGCATCCAAAAGAAGCGCTTGCGGCGTATCTAAGCGACGTCACGCTCCCGCGGAAACGCAAAGAAGAGCTGAAACGCGCTCTTTTTTTGTTTACAAGAAAATCATCGCTCGGGGAAGCGCTTGATGAAGCTCGCGTCGTTCCTCATCACGAAGCGCGGCTCCTGTTTTTTGCAAAACAAAAGTCAATACCATATCAAACAATACTTGCCGCCCTCGGTAAGCA
>CAYYGX010000056.1:0-4318 GCA_964471805.1 uncultured Gammaproteobacteria bacterium
GTCCCATTAATTGCTTGTATTATAGCAGAAAATTAGGGTTTTGAGATGACCTCAGAGACAAAGCGGTTATAGGAACAATCTCGGCGTGCATAACCCCTCAAGTATTATGGGAATTTTTTGCTGTCATTACCGATCAAAAGCGTATAGAAAAACCGCTATCAGCGCAAGATGCGTTGCGGGAGATTAAAGAGTATTGGAACAGCGAAGCGTTTCTCAAAATTTTACCAAACGAACATACTTTTCTCTCTGTAGGGATGCTGGTTGACAGGTATCATATTATCGGTCAGAGTGTCCATGATGCGCATTTGATCGGGACAATGTTAGATAACAATGTGTATACCATATATTCCGGAGATGAGACGCTGAAACGGTTTGATGAAATCAAGATCGTTAATCCGTTTGTATAGATATGATCTATATTGAACACCTCTCTAAAAAATACGGTTCACTGCAAGCGTTAAAAGATGTTTCCTTCAGCGTGCAAGACGGGGAAGTGCTAGGATTTTTGGGTCCAAACGGCGCCGGGAAATCAACGACAATGAAGATTATCACCGGCTATACCGCGCCGACAGATGGAAGCGTGAAAGTAAACGGGCTTGAAGTGGGCGAGCATCCTATTGAAGTTAAGCGGCAGATCGGTTATCTTCCGGAATCAGTTCCGCTTTATGATGATATGACAGTTTTGGAGTATCTTAAGTTTATAGGCGCGATTAGAATAAAAGCGAAACGCGCTTTTCAGGGCGGATCGCAGTCGCTTGCAGAATCGCTTGCGCGCGTTGTGAAACTTTGCGGGCTCGCAAACGTCGTCCGTCGCCCGATTGGCGAGCTTTCCAAGGGCTACCGCCAGAGAACATGCCTTGCCCAAGCTATTATTCATAATCCTGACATTCTTATTTTAGATGAACCAACCTCCGGGCTTGACCCAAACCAGATTGCTGAAGTGCGTAACGTTATTAAGGAAATTGGACGTGAAAAAACCGTGATGATAAGCACGCATATTTTGCAGGAGGTGCAGGCCGTGTGCGACAGAGTTATAATCATAAACGAAGGCCGCATCGTTGCTCAGGGAACGACCGCTGAATTGGAGCGGCAAGCCGCCGGACGCCAATCGGTGTACGTAAAGATGCGCGGACTCAAAGAAAAAATTCACCAACTGCTCCTTGACATCCATGACATCAATGAAGTTCAGCATCGCGATACTGAATCAGTTGATATTTTCGGTTTTGAAGTGATGGCGCCTGGCTCTTCAGATATTCGCGAGCGCATTTTCCGCCGCGCGGTTTCTCTTGATACGCCGATTCTAGAAATGCGCGTTGAAAGAGTCAGTTTGGAAGAGGTGTTTAGGCAATTGACGAGATAATATGGTAGAAACATTGTTGCCAAATAATGCAGAATCGAAGTTGCAGTTTCAGAAAACGGTTGAAACTTTATTTAAGAGTTTAAGAGAGTATGGACAGCGCTACGAATGGGATGAGGCAATTACAGTATTAAAAACACTGCGAGAACTGCTTAATAATGACGGTGAAAAAATAGAATTTCTAAAACGCAAGATTGATTCAGTGATTGGGTATGTTGAAAACGTAAAGAAAGTTGCGTTGTAAATATTATATGCACAACATCCTCGCCATTTTCAAAAAAGAACTCCGCAGTTATTTTAATAGTCCTATTGCTTATATTTTTCTTGTGATATTTCTTGTGATCGCAAATTGGCTGTTTTTCGGGTCGTTTTTTCTGAACGGCCAGGTAACTCTGCGGCCCTTTTTCAGCCTTATGCCATGGATTTTTTTAATTATTCTGCCGGCGCTCACTATGAGATTGTGGGCTGATGAGAAAAAAGGCGGAGGTATGGAACTTTTGCTTACGCTTCCGATCCGCGACCACGAGGCCGTCTTTGGAAAATATAAAGCGGCAAGTTTTATGTTGTTTCTCACGCTCCTTTTAACAGCTCCAACCGCGCTCACCGTAGCCTTTCTTGGAAACATTGACGGAGGCGAGATTATAGGAGGATATGTTGGAGCATATTTTCTTGGCGCAACTATCATAGCGTTTGGCGCGTTTCTCTCGTCCATAACAAAAAATCAGATTGTCGCATTTCTTTTATCTGTGGCGTTTTCATTCATTTTTCTTATAATCGGGCAGGATTACACATTGGCGCCATTTTCAGGATTAATCGCGAGTGTTTTGAATTTTGTAAGCTTTTTGCCGCATTATCAAACCCTTTCGGGAGGGCTGATCCAGGGCGGAGATGTTGTGTATTTTATAGGAATGATTTTTTTCTTTTTATTTTTGAATATCAAAGTTTTAGAGTCGCGGCAGTATAGAGGATAGTGCAAAGTTCAAAGTTGAAGTGTATGAAATTTTTTACATCCAAACTCAAATCATCAGCTGATTTTTACTTCCAAATCGCGCTCATCCTCGCGGTTGTAATTCTTGTGGAATTTATTTTCACTCTTGTGCCATTTCGTCTGGACGTCTCCGAAGCTCGCGTGTACAGCCTGTCGCCGGTAACGCGCGATACGCTTAAACAACTTGACGATATCGTTACAATCAAAGGATATTTCACAAAAGACGTTCCCGGGTATCTTATAACTGTGCGCGATCAGGTGCAGAATATGCTCAAAGAATATCGCGCGTACGGGGGAGGAAATATCAGAATCGCGTTTGTCAATCCGAATGAAAGTCCGGAAAAAGCGAATGAGGCGCAGATGCTTGGAATACCACCGCTCCAGTTTAATGTGCTTCGCAAAGATAAGCTTGAGGTTGGAGAAGGATATATGGGCGTTGCCATTTTATATGGGGCAAAAAGCGAAGTGGTTCCGGTTGTGCAAGATATCGCAACGCTTGAGTTTGATCTTACAGCCGCAATAAAAAAAGCGATCTCCGGCAAAGAGCTTACAATCGGCATCGCGGAATTTCCGGATCACACATCGGAGCAAGGCGAACTTCGCATACTTAAAGAGGTGCTCGGAAAGCAGTACGCAGTTGAGTTTATTGACGTATCAAAAGGAGATTTGATTCCAGAGCAAATCACAACCCTCATAGTTCCAGGCGCGCGAGGGAGTTGGAGCAAGCGGCAGTTGTATGTTTTGGATCAGTTTGCGATGAGCGGCCGCGGCGCGCTTTTTCTTATTGACGGCATTCGTGTTGATGGTAACTTACGCGGATCGCCAAATACAACGAATGTCCTTGATATTCTGAAGTCTTATGGCGTTACAATTAACAATGATTTCATTTATGATTCCGTTTATCAGGCGCGGGCATCGTTTAGCTCCGGGCAAGAATTTTTTTCATTCGTCACGCCTTACGGATTTTGGGTTAATGTTCCGCCAGCGTCTTTGAATAAAGATAATCCGCTTGTTAACAAACTGGAGTCAGTGATGTTCCCATGGGTTTCCAGTATGTCTCTAAAAGATGGAAACGGCGTTGATGTGCTCGTCAGAACTTCCGACAAATCAAAGATTGTCGTTGATCCAAGCGATCTTTCTCCACGGATCGAGCCAGCAGTTTCAGGCAATGGTTCGTATCCGGTTGCGGTTTCTTTAAACACGCCGCTTGCAAGTTATTTTAGCGAACCAGTACCGCGCGATGAAAAATCTGTAGATGGAAAAGAGCCGGAGTTTGTAAAGAAAATCGATCAGGCGCGCGTTATGGTTGTGTCGGATGGGGACATGATCACTGACGCATTCATGAATCAGTTTAGAAGCGATGTCATCTTCATACAGAATCTCGCTGATGGTTTGACGCTTGACGCGACACTTGCGACAATTCGTTCAAAATCAGTTACTGAACGGCCAATTCGGCTTTTAGATGACACGGCGCGTGTACTCGTGAAGTACGGCAATATTGTCGGCGTGCCGCTTCTTGTTGTTATTTTTGCGCTTGCGAGATTTGCGTGGAGGAAAAAGATGCAACAAATATGACCAAACGCGTTTTTCAAAAAATAGTTTTTGTATTTATTGTTATTGCGCTCGCGTTAATTGCATGGGGTTTGATTCGTTCCTCGTCAATTGAGGATCAAGCGATATTGCCGAAGCTTTCATTTGACAAGTCAGTTAATCGGATTGAAATCGCGTTTGGAGGAAAAACAACGACGCTTGTGAAAGAAGGAGAGAAGTGGGAAGCAAAAGAAGGCGATGAAGTATTTCCCGCAGATACAACCGCAGTTGACAGCGTTGTCGGAACGCTTTCAAAACTGGAACTGCAAGATATTGTTTCAAAAAATAAAGATCGGTACGCGGATTTTGAGATTGGAGACTCAAGAGCTCTCGTCGTCTCGTGGCTGAAAAATAATGAAGAGATAGGCAAGATGCTTATTGGC
>CAYYGX010000056.1:4328-6125 GCA_964471805.1 uncultured Gammaproteobacteria bacterium
GTGTATCGTGGTTTGAAAAAGACGCGAAGAAGGGCAGTGTTAGTATCGGGCATCAGGACTACGCGCGCGGCGGCGATTACGTGCGGATCGGCGATGACGGGCCGGTGTACCTTACAGCAAGCCGCGTTCGTTCCATTTTTGCGCGCGGGAGTTTTAAGGATTTGCGTCTCATTGATGTCTCTGACGTCGCTCGTGTGTCAAAAATCATATGGGAATACCCGGAAGCGACAGTTTCAATGACGCTTTTGAAGAAAAAGCAGGATAAAGGAGCGGAAGAATGGGTTTTTGAAAACGGCGCCGGAGTTTCAGTTAATCAGGATGCGGCGCAAACATTCTTGAGTTTTCTCGCATCGTTTCAGGCTGATGATATTAAAAAGTATGACACCTCTGCAGAATACGGATTCGGAAAACCCGCGTTCACGATTCGCGTAACTATTGACGGCAAAGAGGAGATTTTCGTTATAGGCGCAAAAACATCGGATGGCTCTTCGTATTACGCTCGCGTTTCAGGCCGTGATGAGTGGGTGTATCTTATCGGAAGTCAATCAGTGAACGATCAATTGATGAAGCGCCGCGCTGATTTTGAGAAGAAAGAGGAGAAGAGTAAATTGTAAGAAATTTTGCCGTACTTGACAAAAAACATAAAAAGGGTTATCGTCTCTTCAAAATTAAGTTTTGAAAATTCTAAAAATCGTTACTACTTGGGAGAAGTACGTTTGCGTATGTGTTATAGAGAGTCGCGAAGTGGTGGAAGCGCGGCGCACAAGGCAAACTGAACGCACCCAAGGGAGATGTCCGCCGGAAATGGCGGAACGGAGAGCCGTCCGTAATCACACGGCAGAGCGTGTTGTACTATTTACGACAAAGCGCTCATAAGGCGCGTGCGAGGAAACGCCCGCGTAAAGAAAGGTGGTACCACGAGAACTCTCGTCCTTTCAACATCAATTTTGTTATTGGTGTTGGGCGGACGGGAGTTTTTTGTTTCATTTTATGTATTTATTTCTCCAAACATTACATCCTATTTAAAATAAGTGTTGTCTAGTTAGGGTAATTGCATCGGTCAAGGAGTTTGGTGTTTCCAGCTCCTTGACCTTTTCTCTTCTGTGTTGAAAAAGTTGCTAAAAAGCGTATAGTGTAAGTATGAACCTTCTAGTTGAGCCAAAAATTTTTGAGCAATTCTCGGCGCTTCGCGTTGGCGTGATTGTGCTTGAAGGCGCGGATAACGCCGGAGCGGGAGCTGAAATTTTGAAACTGTTGCGCGCGAGCGAGCGCGAGGCGGGCGAAAAATATAGTGGAAGCACACTGGGTGAAATGCCGCAAATCGCGTGCTGGCGGCACGCGTATAAAACATTCAGCGCAAGCGATTATCGCAGTTCTGTAGAAGCATTGCTCCGTCGCGCTATTAAAGGTGACGCGCTCCCGGACATAAACCCGCTTGTTAATCTTTACAACGCGCTTTCGCTTAAGTACTTGATACCTTTTGGCGGCGAGGATTTGTTTTCCGGAAGCGATGAGCTGGCAGAGAATGCGTGCAAAGAAGCGCTCTCGTTCGCGCAGGGATTTTTAAACGTACGAGGGTATTTACGGGTTCACAAGCGCATTTGACATAGGTAGTATCTTTTATGTATACTAAAAATAAGTATTAGTTATTAAAAAATTTTGTGTATGATTAAAATATATATCAAACGCCCGCTCTATCTTGATAAAATTCGTCCTTTTATGGATAAGGATATTATTAAAGTTATTGTCGGACAGCGAAGGGTGGGGAAAAGTTATTTTCTTTTTCAAATAATGGAT
>CAYYGX010000057.1:0-5190 GCA_964471805.1 uncultured Gammaproteobacteria bacterium
CATAAATATCAGCGTCCAGTCTTTCGTCATGCATCTGTCGCGCAAAGAAATTATGCTTTGCTTCTCGTGCAATACCATCGCTACTTTCGTATTCCTCTTTGAATGGTAATGCGCCACCACGGCATTTAACATCAACTTTTATACCGGAGGGAAGCAAAAGATCATATCCGAGCGGATGGTCTTCGGGGTTTATTTCTGGCATACCCAACTTGTTCCGTATAACCATCTCTGCAAGCGCACCGAATCCCTGTTCCTCTGAACTTCCTCGTTCTGCGCCAGTTCGATTTTGATTTGCGGCAATATAACCTGCCGCTTTTTGCCTCAATTGAAAACCCAGCTCATCGGTGAGTTTTATTATAATCGGCTTTGGGTGGCGATATTTATACATGTTTATTTACACTGGTGGGCATAGATGGATTTGAACCATCGACCCCCACTTTATAAGAGTGGTGCTCTAACCGCTGAGCTATATGCCCGATATATTAAATAATCTCCCGCAAGGAAGATCTTGGTGGGCACACGTGGGCTCGAACCACGGACCTCTACGATGTCAACGTAGCGCTCTAACCAGCTGAGCTATGTGCCCGTATGCGTATATCAAACAAAATCTCCTCGGTTCTCAATAAATTTCTATGCACGTCCTCGGTTTTACTGCGCAGTTTTCCGTTCCTTGTAATCGGCAGATCAAGCAGATGATTGTACACGGAAATGATATGCTCGCGGATTTTTTCGCCTTCTTTCTCGTCCATCTTTGCGCGCGCGATACGCACAAGTTCTCCTGTGGCGTCCGCAATGCCACCAATAATCGTTTCGGCTGAAATACCCTTTACTAAAGCGGCAATACCGAAATTTTTCTCTAAAAATAATGCAAGCGCAACAAACTCCGCATACTCTTCCAATCCGTCGTCAACGACGCTGACATTATGGAGAAGCGGATTTTTTTTTACCATTCCAAGCAAACACGCAACCTCTTCTCTCAATGAACGCAGTTTTTCCGGTACGTTTAGAAGACGCTTATGCACGAGAAGATGAACGCTTTTTTTTGCTTCGCGCTGAAGCGTTTCTGCCAATGCCTGCGTTTTCATCCTTTCCTCTTCAAATTGTTTATTCTGAATTGTAATCGCGCGCCAAATATTTTTCATACCGGAATATCATATCAAAGCATAGTAAAAAGTAAATGATAGACAAAACTCAAGTGTTTTGCTATTATCTCACCGCTATGAGCTCATTTTCTGACCCCAATTTTACGATTTTTGGCAGAAACCCGGACGGAGTGCTGGAGTTGCTAAAAGAGCGGAAGCGCCGCAAAACAAATAATGACGGACGAAAATTTGGGCTTATTATTGAAGGAGGCGGCATGCGCGGGATCGTTGCAGGAGGAGCGCTTCTCGCTCTCTACGAATATGCTGGCGCTGAAATTTTTGACGTTGTGTACGGAACCTCTGCGGGCGCTCTTAGCGGCGCCTTTTTTTTGTCAGGTCAAATCCAGTACGGCGTCGCAATTTTTTATGAAGACCTCGCGACAGAAAAGTTCATAAATCTCGCTCGAATCCCGCCCAAATTTGAGATTGATTATCTTATAAATATTATAGAACATAAACGAAAATTGGACATTTCTGCGGTGAAACGCAACGCAACTGAACTTATGATCGCCGCAACTGACATAACGACCGGCGAACAGCATTATATCAGCAGTCGCGATGATACCTCCATTTTAACCGCAATTAAAGCAAGTTGCGCGCTTCCAATTTTTTACGATAAACCGATTGAAATAAAAGGCAACCGCTATCTGGACGGCGGCACTATCAACGATCTTCTCGTCCGTAAAGCTATTGATGACGGGTGTACCGACATTCTGATTCTATTTACGCGGCCAAGAGAACGGCCGCGTCGCGCATCTAAAGTATTGTCGTTTATTGAGGCCATGGAACTTAGAAAATACGGCCCGAGATTTGCCGCGACATTTTTTAACCGCGATCAGGCATACGAAAAGGCTCTGAATTGCATTGAAGAAACTGAAAATATACGGACCGCAGTCGTCGCGCCACACTTTCAAACTCTTACTATCTCAACAATCAACAAAAAACGCTTAAAACGAACAAGCGCCTTGAGCTATCAATTTATGCGCGGAGTTTTGAAAAATTATTGAAAATACGCATTCAATACATATTGTTGAACCATGCGATGCGTGTTGAAAAACGAGCCATTGATCGCAATTGAGTGGCGCATAATGCGAATCCACTCGTCGCGCTGATTATAAAAAATTGGAAGAATAATGTACTCAAGTTTATTATACATGTCCTCAAAATCTTCTTTATCAACGTCTCCATGCAGTTGATCCGGGTGTGGCCCGATGCTCCAGCCCGTAACGTTTTCAATGTGCCCTTCAAGCCACCATCCGTCAAGCACAGAAAAATGCGGAATGCCGTTTAGCGCGGCTTTCATGCCAGATGTTCCCGAGGCCTCCTGCGGACGCATCGGAGTATTTAGCCACAAGTCCACGCCTCCGACTAATAATTTTGCAACGTCAATGTCGTAATTTTCAATGTAACAGACGCGAATCGTATCTTTAACCTCGCGCATTTTTTCAATCACCTGTTTGATTAAGGACTTGCCCTCATAATCTTTTGGATGAGCGCTTCCTGCGTAAATAATTTGTATGCCGCGGGATTTTCGCGCAATCTGTTTCAACCATTCGGTATCGGAAAAAAGCATCACGCCTCTTTTATACGCGGTTGCCCGGCGCGCAAAACCGATCGTAAACACATCTACGTCCATTTGCGCATTATGAGCCTTATTAACATGCCCGATTAAATTAGTCTTCGCATCCATATGCGCTCTCCATAACTCCTGCCCGGGAATGCTTAACACATAGCGCAAACTATAAGGATCAGCGGCCCAGCCCGGAAGATATTTGTCAAAAAGTTTGCGAAATGCCGCTGACGCCCAAAATCCGGCGTGCATGCCGTTTGTGATGGACTCTATCTGATAGCCAGGAAACATCTGCCGAGAAATTTCGCCGTGTTTTTTTGCAACGCCGTTAAAGTATTCGCTCATCTGCAAGCCCAATCGCGTCATATTGAGCGCGTTATCTGCAAAAACTTCATTTTTAATTGCCTCTGGAATCGCGCTTCCTGCTATGCGTAGAACAAAATCGCTGGAAAACTGATCGTGACCCGAGGCAACCGGTGTGTGCGTCGTGAACACACAGCGCCTTCGCACGTGCGCGAGCGGATTAGCGTGCCGTTCAAAGCGGCGGTACAGTTCAAGCGTAAGAAGCGCGGAGTGCCCTTCGTTCATATGATACTTATGAATATGCGCGCAAGAAAGCGCCTCAAGCATCCTAACTCCGCCGATCCCAAGCACGATTTCTTGGCATAGCCGATACCTCTCGTCGCCGCCGTAAAGATAATGCGTGGTCGCGCGATCAGACGAGCTATTTTCAGAAATATCCGTATCAAGAAAAATAACCGGGTTAATGTGCCCGGTTATGCCTTGAAGGCGATAGAGCCAAGCCTGCACCAAAACTTCGCGTCCTTCAATAGTTACAGTGATTTTTTGAGGCAATAACTCAAGATAGTCCTCCGGATTCCACGAAAGCTCCTCTTCAATTTGATTGCCCGCTTCGTCAATTCGCTGTCGGAAATATCCTTTTTTGTAAAGAAGAGTGATTCCGACAACGCCAAGCTCCAAATCCGCGGAACTCCGGAGCACGTCCCCGGAAAGAACCCCTAACCCCCCCGCATACGTCGGTACCTCGGCGCGTAAGCCGATCTCCATGCAAAAATATGCTACGCGCATTTTGCGCGCATTTGGCACTGTTCCTGATGTATGAGATTGTTTCATTGTCCCTCCAATTTTTATGATCACTGTGCGCATGTCATAAGACACTGCGAAATTTTTCAGGCGAGATGTTAATTTGTTTTAAAGTTTTAAAATAGAGTGCTAAAGTGCCGCGTGGAATATTCGTCTAGTTCGATAACGGCTCGGAAAGTATAGTGTTCATAATAAATGAAGTATAATTTGATGAGCGATTAGTGTCAATTGTGGTGACACTTTATGTATGAGGTATATTATTTCTCATTTGATTCCTCGGAAAAGATGCACAGTATGCCCGACTGGAATGTTTTGCCCATATAACTCTAATGCCTTGCCGGCGGAAATTTTCAAGGGCTCTAATAATCGTTTCAGTTCTTCTCCGGATATTTCAGGCGAGGGATTGCTAATGCCTTTTTTCTCCATCAATTGTATTGCTTGTTCAAGAAGATAAAATTCAAAAGAAACTCCGAACTCTTTCTCTAAACGATGGTATCCGTGAAAATCAATTAACGCCTCGGTTTGCTTCTTAAACCCTGTCATCACTTCTTCCATTCTCATTCCACATTCTCCAAAAAGTTCTTTAACGAGCCCCAACGGCATACGTCCGCCGAGCGCCGTTACCACGCTTCCGCCATCAGGCAACACTCTATTCGCGCTTTGTAAATACGCATATTGCGAACCCATAGCCCAATCAACAAATACTTGTGGCGGTTTATAACCCTCGTACAGTGAATACGGAACAAAAGTTCCTTTTTCTGCGCCATGCGTCAAATCTTCTTCTCCGGTTGCTGGAAGGTTTGGAAGGTTGCCGTAAATAAGATCAGGAGTTAAACCTGCTTTTTCTATCGGCTCACAATACGAACCAACGAGCGGCATAATGTTGATGTTTTTATGGTTTACAGCGTTTCTGATATTTTGAACGGCCCCGCCAACAACTCCGGTCTCAATATCGGTGACTATTAAATTTTTCAGATCTGGCTTAAAAATTTTTGCCGTCAAAATACCATCCACCCCGCTTCCTATACCGACAATCGCAACCGTGGATGCATTTCTTTGCTCCATTTCAAAAATTTCTCGCAACCGCCTTAACCCAAATCCGGTATAATACGACCAATTATCCGTGCTCTTTTCTTTATGAGGATACATGTCGTTGGACTCGGTAATTTCTGCGCCCTCGCCTGTAAGTCCAATTTCCTCTAAAAATGAGGATAGGTTAATTCGTTTTTCCATAGTTGTTTTGGAGCGGGTAGGGGGAATCTCCGCCAAAGGCGGATCACCCTTTGGGTGAGAACCCAGTTGTATGAGATAATCAGTGCTTGGAGCGGGTAGGGGGAATCTCCGCCAAAGGCGGATCACCCTTTGGGTGAGAAC
>CAYYGX010000057.1:5290-5967 GCA_964471805.1 uncultured Gammaproteobacteria bacterium
CCAGTTGTATGAGATAATCAGTGCTTGGAGCGGGTAGGGGGAATCGAACCCCCGGCAACAGCTTGGAAAGCTGTGGTATTACCATTATACGATACCCGCAACTGCCCATATTGTAGAAACATTTGCGATTTTTTGCAAGTTCAAGTTGATTGACCAAGCCACAAAAAACTGGTAGGTTGATAAACATGAATGTTTCAGACCTCGCGCGACAATTAAAAACAGAACCAAACATTTTGCTTGAAAAACTTCCGCTCATGGGGTTTGCCGTTGGCGAACACGCGATTCAAATTGACGACGCGCAGGTGGACGCAATCGTTTCTGCATGGAATCAACATCAAAAACGCGAGCGGCTAAAGCAAAAAATCGCATCTCGGCAAGCGCAACTGGAAACGGCAACAAATGCGGCAGACTTGGCGGATCAGCCGATCCAAATTCCTCCGACAATCACAGTCAGCGAGTTTGCAAAGCGCATAAGAATTGACGTTTCAAAAGTCATCATCAAACTCATGCAAGAAGGCGTGATGGCCGCGTTTAATGAACGGATTGACTACGAAACCGCGCACATAGTAGCAGAAGATTTTGGAATTAAAACCGCTCCAGGCGCTCCGGAGGCCGCAACGATTTCAGGAGAAACTGACATCAAAGATATACTCAAAAAAGAAGAGACGCTTTCATTG
>CAYYGX010000058.1:0-4525 GCA_964471805.1 uncultured Gammaproteobacteria bacterium
CATACCTTTCCGCGCTTCGCGCGGCCGAATCGGTCGGGCAAAAATCGGAAAGTTTAATCTTGGTGCCCGGAGCGGGAGTCGAACCCGCAATCCCTTACGAGAACAAGATTTTAAGTCTTGCGTGTATACCGTTCCACCACCCGGGCAATTGCGTGTACGGTATCATATTTTTTAGGGCTTGCCAATTTTTTTGCGAGCATCTATACTACGGTGAGTAGTACTTACGAGCATGAAAACAATCGTTCAAAAAATTCACCTTTTCGGAGATCTTGAGAGTGATATTATGGAAATTTTATGGAAGCGTGAAAGCGGATCTGTGCGCGAAGTTCTTTCGGAACTTTCCAAAAAACGCGTCGTTGCGTATACTACGGCTATGACTGTTATGTCGCGACTGCATGAAAAAGGCCTTCTTGTCCGTTTTGCAAATGACGCCGGCGGCTACACTTACGCGCCGAAAGAGCGGAGAGAGCGGTTTCTTGCGTCCGCATCCCGGGAGTTTATAGAGAGCATTATTAAAGAGTTTGGTCCGGTAGCCGTTGCGCAATTTATGGATATCATGCGAGAGAGCGATAAAAAACAGAAAGACGAGTGGCGCAGGGAATTGGCAAAAATCAAAACCGACAATTCATAACTTTAATCTCATGTCAAATCCATTTGCGAAAAAAGCCGGCCAATTATTCCTTTTTATCACTGCTATGGGAGTTCTCCCTTTTGCGGCTCTTATTTTGATAAACTTTCATACATATCCGATTATAAGAACCGCTCTTCGGGTATTTTTTGGAGCTCAAAACGAATTATGCAAGTGCGAGAGCGCCATACTTTCTTCTGTCAGCGCAATATATTGGGGCGGAGCGATTGCAAGCGCTGGAGCGCTTATTTTTTTTGTAAGTATCCTTGCGATTGCGGCATTCCGCATTACAAGGCAGACTCGCGCTTTTGTGCATTTTCATCTTAAGGATGACAGCCACGGAAGCGTTTTTGCTTTTTGTTACGGATTTTTCCGCCCAAAAGTGCGCATGTCCTCTGGGCTATTTAATCGTCTGTCAACTGAAGAAGCGAATGTCGTTGTACGCCATGAATCGTATCATCAAAAAACCCGCGAGCCGTTGAAAAGTTTTGTCGTGCATCTTGTGCAATCCGTATTTTCATTTATTCCGTCGTTTTCGCTCTTTGTAGAACAGTATCAAACGTATGCGGAATTGGCCGCTGATTTTTTTGCGACGAACGGCTTCCGCGATAAAAAACATCTCGCCGGCGCGCTTTACGCGATACTTGAAGACGAGGCGCCGCGTTCAATGAAACGTCTTCCGCTCTCGTCCTTTGGATCCGCAACGGATGCGCGCGTGCGCATACTTTCCTCCAATGATCTAAATTGCGATTTTATTGTCCGAGAGCAGTTTTTTCATGGCCGCGCCATTTTTTCGCTTTTACTAGTGCCGTTATTTATCGCCCTCATTTACAGCTTAATTTTTTTCAGTAAACCATTTTCTGCGAAAGGCGATGGAGAACGCATGTGCCGCCCCATGCCTTTACACAGAGTCTATCAGTGCGAGATGCACGCTTTTAGAGCAATAAACTAATAATTTTTCATACAGTTCTTCGCGCGGTTACAAGCAGTTGCCGCGTTTGGAACTGTGTGATTTGTTTCATTCATGACAGATCAACAAAGCGCCATGTCGCCGAAAATATCGTTCCTTTTCGGAATTGTTACCGCGGTTGCGGTCGTGAGTTTAGCTGGAGTCGTGTTTCTATTGTCAAAACAGGGTGGAAGAGGCGTAGAAAGCGCCAGCGGCACAGAAGAGCCCGCAGAGCCAGACATATCAAAAAATATTTCCGATCTTGGGAAAGAGATTGGTCTGAATGCGGACGCTTTTGACGCGTGCGTTCAGAGCGGCAAATATGCGGACAAAGTGAACGCCGATTCAATCGACGCGCAAAAAGCGGGCGGAAACGGCACGCCATTTACCGTGATTGTCGGGCCAAATGGGCCTGCGATGACAGTGTCAGGCGCGCTTCCTGTTGAATTTTTCAAAACGATCATTGACACTCTTCTTGCTGGCGGGAACGCAATGGAGAAAGTTACGGCTGAACTTCAACCATATGTAACCGAAGCCAAAGATTTAGCGTATAAACAGGTTGACGGCGATGATCATATTCGCGGTTCCGCGGAGGCAAAAGTGAAACTCATTGAATACTCTGATTTCCAGTGCCCGTTTTGCAAACGCCATCATCCTGTGATGCAGGAACTCGTTTCAGCATACAATGAGAGCGACTTTGCGTGGGTGTATCGGCATCTTCCGCTTACCAGCATTCATCCGCAGGCGCAACCACTTGCAGAAGCAAGCGAGTGCGCGACAGAGATCGGAGGCAACAATGGCTTCTGGGCGTTTGCCGATTCTGTAATGGCGCAATAGACTTTTGCGCAAGATGAAAATAGTCAGTTTATTATTTATATATGTATTTTCTCTTTGATATCGGCGGCACAAAAATGCGGCTTGCGATTGCAAATAGTTCTCGCATAGTGAAAACGCGCGTTTCCGCGACCCTTCGCGATTTTCCAAAAGGCATCGCCGTTTTTGAAGATATGCTCGGCGAATTGAAAAAACGCGATGAGATTACAGCTGTTTGCGGCGGCGTTCCCGGCATACTCTCCGAGAAGAAAGATAAACTCGTTCAGTCGCCGCATCTTAAACAATGGGTCGGGCATCCTTTAGGCTCGCGTCTTGCAGAACTTTTTGACGCGCCTGTATATTTGGAAAACGACTCCGCGCTTGCGGCTTTAGGAGAAGCAGTGTATGGCGCCGGGAAAGGCAAGGATATAGTTGCCTACTATGGTATAGGCACAGGGGTTGGAGGAGCGCGTATCGTGCTTAAAAAAATTGACGCCCGGGCGCAGGGATTTGAACCAGGTCATCAAATTATTGGCTTTGACAAGGCGCGCAAACATCCGGCATATCTTGAAGATTACGTTTCCGGAAGCGGCATCGCGCAACGCTTCCAATGCGCGCCATCCCACATTACCTCGCGGGAAATTTGGAATGACATTGCGCGCCATCTTGCCTATGGGCTTAACAATTCAATTCTGCATTGGTCGCCGGACATTGTTGTATTAGGTGGCGGGCTGATTTTGGAAAGCCAACTTTCTATTCCCGCAGTTCAAAAACATCTGCAAAGCGTGATGCGTATTTTTCCAAAACTTCCGCCTATTGTGAAGTCGTCGCTTGGAGACTTGTCCGGGCTCTACGGCGCGCTTGCATTTTTGAAAGCCATATGATGATTATACAAGAGACAAGAAAGGAGGTGTTGCGCTATGCTAAATCATAATGATGACGATCAAAAAAAATGTAAATCGTGCGGTTCAGCGTGCGATTCTGAAGAGGGTTCTTGCGAATGCGGATGTGATCACAAAACAGAGGAGGACGAGACGAGCGGAGATGGAGATGATGAATAGTTTTTAATAATACTATGATTTCAATGATAAAAAAATACTTGTTTTACGCGGGAACGGCGATTCTTACAGTCGCGATTCTTGGGGGCGCCGGATGTTCTAAAAAACCGATAACAGAGATTCCGGCAAATAAAGACAGCGGTACAGAACAACAAATACCAACAGTCGTTCCGCCAACAGCGGATATTGTGATTCCGGATGAAAATGTAACAGAAATCGCAATGCTTGCGAAAAAGTGGGAATTCGCGCCAAAGACGATTACCTTAAAAAAAGGGCGGAAGGTTCGTTTAAGCATTTCAAGCGCGGACGTTGACCATAGCTTTACGCTTCCAGCGTTTAACATTGATGCGCGGCTTACTGCCGGAGAGAGTACAGTTGTTGAATTTATGCCCGACACAGTCGGCACATTTCCTTTTACTTGCGCCGTCTATTGCGGGGCGGGGCACGGAGATATGAGAGGAGAGGTGACTGTGACGGAGTAGCTACAACCAGTATTCCGCAAATTAAAATCCCTCCGTTTGCGGGGGATTTTGTTTGAAATGAGTTAAAGGACTATTTCGAAATAAGGCAAAAACGGAGCGCGGATGCCGTTTGAGGGAGTGTTTTCCAAACAAAAATGGAATAGAGTTTGTAATGTTGTCTCTGAAATAAGTTTATGCTACGATAGCGCCGGAGCTAGATAAGACAAATTTTTGGGCATGTAGCTCAGCAGGTTAGAGCGCTTGATTCACATTCAAGAGGTCCCTGGTTCGAGTCCAGGCATGCCCACCAACTTTCCTCGCTTTTGAATCCGATCCAACACTGCCTCAAGTTCTGCGGCAGTGTTTTCGCTTTTATCAAGGACTAAAGTTAGCGCGGGCGAAAATTTAAGCGTGAGCCCTTTGTGAAGAATAAATTGAAGATGTTTGAGATTGCGGCTGATAAGAGAGAAAATTGACGGCGATTTTTTAACCGGAAAAACAGACAGCCCGACCCGCGCATGACGCAGATCTTTAGAAACCCGGACTGTTGTTATAGTGACAAGCACGCCCGGCGGAAGTTCAAGATATTCGCGTATGATGGCGCCGAATTTTTGCC
>CAYYGX010000058.1:4535-5920 GCA_964471805.1 uncultured Gammaproteobacteria bacterium
GTTCTACACATGTTTACTCCAACTCTTTCATTATATGAAATTTTAAAATATCGCCTTCTTTAATAATAAGGTCGCCGCGAATTTTGAGGCCAAATTCCTGCGGCGCGCGGACGATATTCACGGCTTGTTTGTTGCTTTGAAGCTCTGCAATACTTCCTTCGCCGAGCACCTCGCCTTGGCGAAACACCCGCCAAAGCGCTTTAGGCGTGATCGCGCCGTCCTGTACCCGCCCGCCGATAATCAAATATTTTCCGCTTTTGTCAAAGATCGCAAGCACCTCGGCTTCTCCCTGCGGCTCTTCAACGATTTCAACAGGGATAATTTTTTTCAATTCATCGCGGAGATAATCAAGCAGTTCGTAAATCACATTATAGGTAACAAGAACTAGTTTGCGATTTTTTAGCAATTGTTCCGCGCCAGCGGTCGGTTTCACCTTGAATCCGACGAGCCGCGCGCCTATCGCATCTCCCTCAAGCACGTCGTTTTCCGTGAAGTTTCCCAAACCTTGTTTCACGATTTCAATCGCACCGCGCGGATGTTTAATTTTATCAATCTCGCCCAAGAGCGCCTCAAGCGTGCCAAAAACGTCGGTTTTTAAGATAATCGGAATTGTAAATTCGCGTTTCTCGCCTTCGGATTTCGTTTGAGTTTTTTGCATAGCAACTTTTATACTATGCTGTTTTTTAACTTTTTTAATGTCGCGAATATCTTGCACTCGCTTTAGAATGTCGCCAACGCGCGCTACTGTTTTTAAGCCCAAAAGCGTAACTGGCGTTGATGGATCTGCAGAAGGAATCGGACGCGCTTGATAATCAAGAAGCCCTTTGATTTTTCCGCCTGTTGCGCCGCACAAAATCGCGTCTCCAACATAAACCGTTCCATTTTGAATGATCGCTGTAGCAACAGGCCCCATCCCTTTATCAATGTGCGCTTCTATTACAGTTCCGTAAAGTGTGCCTTTAGGATTCGCTTTTAGTTCTGAAACTGTTGCAAGAAGTAAAACTGTTTCCAAAAGTTCATCAATATTTTTCCCATGTTTTGCAGAGATCGGCACGCAAATCGTCTCTCCGCCCCAATCCTCTGGCGTAAGATTAATATCCGAAAGCTGTTTTTTGATCCGTTCAATATCCGCCTCCGGCTTGTCAATTTTATTGATTGCGACAATGAGCGCAAGTTTTTCGGTTTGTATAACATTTATTGACTCAAGCGTTTGCGGTTGAATTTTATCGTCAGCGGAAACAACAAGGATTGCTATGTCTGCAACTCTGCCGCCGCGCCCGCGCATTTCGCGAAATGCCTCGTGACCTGGCGTGTCAATGAATGTAATCTGGCGCATATCTCCGGTGTCCGGATCTTTCACGCGCGCTTGATACGCGCTCATGTGC
>CAYYGX010000059.1:0-3221 GCA_964471805.1 uncultured Gammaproteobacteria bacterium
TAAGAGATTGCTTCGCTTCGCTCGCAATGACAAAAGACATTATTCTACAGTCTCACTCTACTCGCTAGTTAATTTCCCAGGGCCCGTCGGGCTATAACCGTTTTGCACTTCCAATCCGTCGTCATAACTGTCGCCGTCAGTATCGCGGCGAACAGGATTTGAGCGATAAATGCGAGCTTCGGAATAATCATCAAGCCCGTCAAGATCAGTATCAATGATACGCGGATTAGAACCTAGTTCTAATTCTTCCAAATCGCTTAGTCCGTCGTTGTCTGTATCTATAGGAGGAGATGGCGACTCTTGCGGCGGAATGTTTTCCTCTTCCGATTTTTTCGGCTCTTCAGATTCTGTTGATTCTTCCGGTTCTTTTACAGGTTCTGTGTTTTCTTCTTTCTTACTATCATCTACTACTTCCGGCTCTTCTATTGCGCCATCTTCAATCGGCTGATTAAAAACATCAACGCTTGCGCGCGTCTTTAGAATCCGGTATACAAGATACCCTCCAAGCCCAAGAAAAGCCACAATAAGCGCGCTCAAAAAAAATGCGATTACTTTTCGCAGTCCTCGGCCATTTTCCTTAAACAAAATAGGCGGCTCTGGAGCTCCGAGCGACTGTGCCGGAGTACTGCCAAGAGGAGTAATGACTGGCAGGGGCGTTGGCGCAGGCATTTGAGGCTCTAAAGAAGTTACAACTGGAATTGCATCAGTTGAACTAAAAATATCCTCCGGAAGAGGCGCGCCAAAAGGAAGATTTGACGGCGGCGCCGGTTGGATAGGACGCGGCCGCGCCGCAAGCGGCGACTGTTGCGGTTGTAGCGGAGCTTGCGCGGGAAGATCTTTTCCCGCTGTTTCTAGAGTATCAATATCGTCAAACATAGTGATATAAACTCAAAACGCAAAACTCAAATCTCAAAACTAAATTCTAAAACCTGAAAATTTTTTGAATTTTAAGTTTTAATTATAACGATCTAAACATTATGTTGAAAGGTTGTAAACTTGGCTGGAGCGAGCTCGCGCACGCTGGTTGCGTTACAGGAAGAGGACTGCAAGTTTCATTAACCCACTGACAAAAACTCGCCTCTCCGCCTGTCCAGCCTGTGCATGTGTATTGATCACTGCCGCCGCACCACGCATTTTTAAGTCTAGTATACTCTAAATTACCATACAATGTAAATGAGCCGCTTTCATCTTTAACATACTGGTACGCGCGAGAATTCTCCCCTCGGCAATAATACTCGCCTTTGCTTCCATATGCTTCGTTGTCATAACAGGTAAAGAGCTCAAGCGGGTCTTCTGTATCAACACCGTCACTGCCCTTGTCAAAACCAAGCCCCAATGTTTTCAAATCAATATTATCTGTGTCTGCAAGACATGCTATAGGCGCAGTGCTTGGTGATCCCCAAATACAATCATACAACTCTGAACCTGTTTTACTCAGACAATCTGTCATTGTTTTCTGGTTAAACTGGGCTGTATCCAACGGATCAAACGGAAGCGTGATTGCGGTTTTCAAACCTTGTTCCAGAGCCGCGCCCAAATGCACGCGCGCGTCAGCGGAATTCGCTCGCCATTCTTTATCCCACGCGCTCATTGCAATTCCGGATCGGCGCGAGTCTATAAGCGATGGGGCGGATCCAAGAATAGACTGATAGAGCGCGAGCTCGCTTCCTAACCAACCCAACTGACGGATACGCTTATAGTCATTTTTCAACATCGTAATTTTTACTGGATCGGCCGGAGAGGTATTAATAGCTTGGTCAACTTTAATATTCCGATTAAACTTCCAGTTCGCGACGAGCTGTCTCTTAATGTCTTTTGTTTTTTCTGAAGCGCCTTCAGTTACAGCCAAAACATAGACATTGCTGTATATTTTATCATCGGCAACATCAGGAGTATTTTTGAAGTCCACGTTCAGCGCATGAACATAGACAGCAGAATCTGTCTCAAGCGCGTCGTATCCGTCAACCGGATCATGAGAACGCGATGGAGATTTTTCTTCAAAGAGAGTTTCTTCGTTGTTGAAAAACCAATGCTCAATCGGCAACTGCTCATCTGTTGAGATAAAATAATTTGCGGCTGGAAACATTCGGACCAATATGCGATCGTCCGCTGATGCGGCGTCATAATTTTTGTCGCTAGATCCCGCATACACAAAAAAGTATTCCTTAAATCCCGGCGAGGATCGCGACGATGTAAGCGTTACCGGAATTTCTTTTATCAAATGGGTGGTAGCGTCTGCTTTCAATTGCGGCAGGACATTGGACGACTGCTCCGGCTTTTGGCAGTACGAAAATTCAAAATTCCCAAACGTGTCCTCAAACTTCCAGAACATATCGCCTCCTCCTTCGCAAGGCTCAACTTTCACAATAAGCGGGGTAATCGGGGCTATACTCGGTGTCGCAGTACCCGGCGGAACTATAATGTCTTTAACATGAACCAGTACCATTGCTTCTCCCGCTTTTATATTGCCCTTATCAAAAACAACTGGCTGAATATTAATATTTGATACTATTGTTTTATTGTCCACAGATAATTTCATTATACCAGAGTCGGGCTCTATGCGCCAATTTGTAAAGTCCCATGAATAATCAGCGCTGGGGTTCACAGGCGTTTCACCAGAATATGCCTGCGCGGTAATAGTTTTTTGCTCTTCTTTTTTGTACAAAGTGAGCTCATTTGGCGTGAATCCGATACGATCAACCGCGCATATGCCTTTATTCGGCTCATCAATTGCTTTTGTGGTAAAAGTCAAGAAGCAATACTGTCCGCTATCGCCAGATGCCGCTTGTAAACCCGCGCCGCATCCATCAGAAGACGTTGCCCATAATAAATTCCCGTCTTTCGCTTTCACTCCGCCCTCGCCTCCAAAGACGCGCGCCTGATACGTTGTTTTCGGAGCCAATACGCCGCCATCCGCTCCCGCGATCGTAACACGAGTTGGTTGTGATTGATTATCAAACAGGAGTTTAACTTCTTCTGCGCATTGCTTAAACTCATCATCCGCCCCATATGTGGTGAACGTTGAAAATAATGCCTTCACTTTCCGAACAAAATAACGAAAGAGTCCATTATTAATTTTTGCTAATTCAAAACACGAATTATCTCCTTGCTTCAAAAGCATCACTTTCATCGTATCAACTGTTTTAGGATCAATTTGTTTATTGAACGACACGTTCACCGAGGCGTTGCGGCATACTGGTTGCGGCTCGTCATCTATAAAT
>CAYYGX010000059.1:3231-4086 GCA_964471805.1 uncultured Gammaproteobacteria bacterium
GGATTATAGTCGGCGATTTTCAATGTCGCGTCGTTTACGATTTTCAAAGGAAACTGATCGCTTGTTACGTCTCCGGCTTTTGCGGTTATCTTGAAAGTCCCAATCTTATAGATACCGGAGTTTGCAGGATCTTGAACCGCCTCAAGTGTCAGCGCTGGTCCTATAGACGACACCTCTTTCAGCGCGTCATGTCCTTCATACGTCAAAAAAATAGGCACAAGATCAGTGATGTCTTTGCCATTTTTATCAGTAATTTTTGCAATAAACTTCTCTTGCGCGTCAATGTCCCGCGACGGATGATTGGGGGTTAAGATAATACTGCCGTCTTCTCCTGTTGCCGGAGAAATAGTAACAATTTTTGGAATAAGCTGATTTGTGATCGTAAATGTCCATGCGCATTCTCTTCCTTGCGTGCCAACTTCTGGCACAATGCCGCATACAGCGTTTTTACCATTTTTAGTAATGATATATTGGGTAAAGAGTTTGACTGTATATTTTTTGCGAATTTGCAAATTGGCACCGCCTTCGGGAGTATTAAACAAAAATCCTAGAATGACGCCGCCTTCATCCTGCGCAACGGCGTATCCAAGATTCGCTACTGCGTCTTGTGTGTCAAAATCTAAAACCGACATACATCTACTGATTGCACCGTTACAGCTGATTGCTTGATCAAATTTCACGCCTCCCATCGTCAAAAAATCGCCGGGCTCGTCGCACTGCACGTCTCTCCCGCATTCTAACGTATTTGGCTCCGGGTTAAACGCGATCACAGCCGCCCTTCCCTCATCGTTCACCGTAAACTTGAGAGGATTACTTTCCGGTAAACTGCCGACTTTATACCGAACTTCGTGCAGG
>CAYYGX010000059.1:4096-5805 GCA_964471805.1 uncultured Gammaproteobacteria bacterium
TCTTCAGCGTCCGACGGGACGCTTGTGTTTGCCTTGTTGTCATCAGTCCCGTTATCAGGCGTTGCCGTGCTTTTTAGAATTACGCTTGTTGCGGTATTTTTGAATGCGGCAAAACGAGTTCCGTCGCCTAAATTTAATCCCTGCCCATACATAATCACTACATCATTAACGCCGCTGCTTGTCGGAGCTATCGCGCACAGCATAGGGCGAGTATTTTTATCAGTAATCGTAAATCCACTAAATTGCTTTGATTTATGGGATGCGGCAGAGGTAACTTGCACTCCGGCCGCGGTATTTTTCAACCCGCCAGGAACGCTCGTGATAATCTGCGTGTCGCTCCAGAGCTCGTCTTCCTTACATACTTCAATGTCATCAAACTCTCCTTGTTGCTCTACTCTGTCTTGTATAAACGCCACACCTCCGGCATCGCCCCTTTCGTCTCCAAAATAGCACCCGGATACGGTTACCCACTCGCTTTCTCCGGCGGCATTCGGACTCACGTTTTTTACATACGGATTGCATTGATTCGTGCTCTGATCGCAAATGATCGCGCCTTTCGGACTTCCGGGACAATTATTATTGCAGTCATCATTGCTTTCGCAGTACGCGCTGTTTCGCACAGTGAGCCGATTTGTTCCAGAGGTTTTTTTGCTGTCATCTGCTGTTGCAACGATAGGCGCTACCGCTTCCGAAATTAACAAAGAGTTCTTTGACTGAATGCGCGCAGATGATTTATAGTCCCCGCTTTCTTGTAACGGCATTACAATCACTTCGCTCGCGGGAATCTGCAATGGCTTACCGCCGCTTGTTTCAAGCGGGTTTGCGCTCCATGCAAACGATATGCCGGATAATTCTTGACAAGACGCATTGCGCGCGGATGCGCTTGCGTCTGAAGACGCTCTATATTGTATCGTCCCGGGTTTTAATCCGAGCGCGACGCTTTCAACAGTATAACATCCGTTATCTTTCGCTTTGTCCTCTAAAATTGTTGTAAACTTAAACGGGCTTCCGGAAACTAAAAATTTTGACGGAGGAGAAACATTTTTGTCGTCTATAATATCGTGAATCGTAAGCGTGTATGAAGTCGCGAATTTCAAAAAAAGATCATCTGTTTTATTTTGAAACAGCAAACTGATGCCGACATGCCCCTCACCAACAATTGATGATGATGTTACAAAGTCAGGATTTCGCGACGATGCGCCGTCGCTTAACTCATAGTTTTTAAGATCAAAAAATGCTCCGTTCGCATTCAAAAATCTCATCACGCTTTGATCGGCTGTCTCAAATTCAATAAAAATAGGTAATCGCGCGTCATTAAGTTTTGTAATCGGATTTTGATCTTTGCCGATCAAACATACATCCGGTTCGTCAAAAAACGGATTCGGGCTCTTGTTAAGATTGGCCTCGCACGTATCGCGTATTGTAACGGTAACCTCTTTCAATTCCTGGAGCGTGAGCGTTTTTCCGTTGCTCCACGCTCCTGCCTCATTAACAACATACACGTCTCCGGTGTTTGCCGGAAACGGAATTGTTGAGGCGATCTCTTTATCTTTCCATGAATTATCACCCGTAAATGTTTTGTCAGTCGTTGGGTCTGCGTCAATCTGATAAACAATTCTCCCAGACGTTGCGCCAAAATCCGATCCAACTAGCGTTATGTTATTGCCGCGAAAAACATCATGATTCGGACGTATCTCTTCAAGACAAGG
>CAYYGX010000060.1:0-5353 GCA_964471805.1 uncultured Gammaproteobacteria bacterium
TTTTATATGACTCAACCGTTGACGCCAAAGTTAGATTTTAGATGGCTCAATTCGAAAAGTTTGACAAACCTGTATATTGCTATAAAATCAATGTGTATCTGAATAAACTATACTTTAATCAATGTCTATGCTATCACAACAGCAAATCATTCAATATCTCGCTGACGCAAACCCATGGTGGATAACGTCAGCGCCTCCCAATGAATACAAGCTCTATAAACGTCCTGTCTTTGAGAATCTTGTTGGCGAAATAGCCCTCAAGCAAATAACCTCAATTGTCGGTTTGCGTCGTACCGGCAAAACAACGCTTTGACAATCCGGGCGAATTTGCGACTATTTTTCGCGCGCTCGCAAGCGAAACGAATATATCTCAAATGACTGTAAAAAAATACATCCATTATTTAGAACAAACTTTTCTCGTATCAATACTCTATAACTACTCAAAAAGCGAACGGCCAAAGAAAAAATTTTTAAAAAAGCACTATCTTGCAAGTACCAATTTTGCCAATGCCATAATCGGACTAGACGCGCACACGCTCCTTGAGACGGGCGCTTTCGGACACCTTGTTGAAACACAGGTGTTTAATACTATCAGCACAAAAGAGCATACAGTGGAATTTTGGAACAAACGAGGAGTGGAAGTTGATTTTATTATTGATAAACGGTTGTGCGTGGAGGTGAAGTATAAGCGCGTGATTACAGCGAAAGATTACAAAGCGCTCACTCTCGTCATGGAAAAACTTCGCGCTCCGTACGGCGTTTTGATTACTAAAAATGATTTTGACGTCCGCGCCGTCAACGGGAAATCCGTCTTTCTCCTCCCGGCATTCATGCTGTAACTGGATATAAGTGATAAAAATAAACACATGGTAAATTTCAATAATTATGAATCATATCAATCAAAATAAAACAACGAGTAAAAATCAGATAGCAGAAGTAAAATCTGAACTGGATAAAGTACTTGATAGAGCCAAACAAGAACTTAAAGATTTACTTGTTCAAGCACAGAAGTTGGCAAGGCAAGTTCAGCAACAGGATAAAAAATCAAAGTGAAAATATGAGAGATGATTTTGAACACAGAATTCATAATGAATTAGAAGTTGAACCGCATCTAGAAAACCATCTAGACGAAGAAGGAGGATTGGAATTGCGTGAATATATTAGTGGAGGCTTTTTGGATTTAGAAAAATTGGGAAGCCAAATATACACTGAAAGCGGTGGGTCCACCACCCTTGCCGGAGTAACAGTAGATATAGAATCGCTCGAACCAAAGCTGGCTAGACAAGTGCAAGATTTAAAAAAACAAATGCAATCTGTTCTTGATCGTACCAGCAAGAAAATTTTAAGTATTACCGGATCTATAATTCTGGCCGGTCTTCTCGGAACTTTTACAGCAGTTGACTATAAGAAACCTGCACATTTTAACGATAGAAACCGTGCCCAACGAGAAATGTTAGTGAATGGCATTACCGAAGAACAAAGATACAGTGCTTATAAAGCTGGATTGTCAGAATTGTTAGCTCGAGGCGTTTCACCTCTGGGTTATGGGGAATCTAAAGCTCTCGACTTTCCGACTGGCTTTATCTTTAACGCTGGAATTTGGAAGGAAATTACATTGAAGGACCTAACGAGGCATCTCATGCACAACAAGACGTGGAGTGTCGTAACCGAATGGACGCTTGGAGGTTGTACCTTGGGTTGCCACAAAAATATGGAACATTTGGCATATCAGAGTATAAACCTGCAAAAAGCAAGCAAGATAAATATTATTACAAAATAAATCATTTTTTGGAAAGTATGCAAGCATACCATGGAGATAATTCGCAAAAAGCTATGTGTATAAAGATATTTTGCAATTTGACTCGCTCCGAAATGCAGATGCGATAGAGACATTGCTCAAAGCTCTTGCTTTGCAAATTGGGAACGAAGTTTCTTACAATGAACTGTCCTCGCTTGCCGGCATTAATAAAAATACAGTCCAGCGATATATGCGCATTTTAGAGCAGGCATTTATTATTTTTCGGCTTAATCCTTTTGCTAAAAACGCGCGCAACGAATTAAAAAAAATGAGGAAGGTGTACTTTTTTGATACCGGCGTTCGCAATGCGCTTATTAATAACCTGAATCCGCTGGAGTTGCGGCAAGACACGGGCGCTTTGTTTGAAAATTTTATGATAAGCGAACGGATAAAGTTTTTGCGCAACAACGGCAAAAGTCCAAGTAGTTATTTCTGGCGGACTCATCATGGCGCGGAAATTGATTATATGGAAGAGACAAACGGCGCGCTCACGGGATACGAATTTAAGTGGAACGCGAAAACGGCAAAACTGCCGGCGTCATGGCAAACTACCTACGCAAAAGCAAGCTGGGATGTGGTCAACCGCGAAAACTGGCTTGAATTCGCGGCTTCGTTTAACAAATAATATGACCGCCCCAGTACAAATTATAAACGCGCTTCTATCGCATACCCTAAAAACATCAACCGATCTCTCCCGCGCCAAGCGCATGCTCGCGCGGGATTTTGGTGTTGGCATGGTTACGAATAATTGGCTTCTGTCGCGGTATCGGGAGGCGGTTGCGGAAGGAAAAATTATGAAGGCGCCGCTTTTGGAGCGCTTGCTCGTTAAACGCCCGATTCGCACGCTCTCCGGGGTCGCGCCGATTACTGTTGCGACAAAGCCGTTTCCCTGCCCTGGACGATGCGTGTATTGCCCGACTGACGTGCGCATGCCAAAAAGTTATCTTGCGTCTCAACCTGCCGCGGCGCGCGCTCTGCGTCTTAAATTTGATCCGTACGCGCAGGTTCAATCTCGGCTCAAAACTTTGTATGCAAACGGGCATACACCCGAAAAATGCGATCTGCGAATACTTGGCGGAACATGGTCGTTTTATCCGAAACGGTATCAGAGCTGGTTTGTGAAAGAGATGTACAGAGGATTGAATGAGTTTGGCGATAGTTCAAAATTACCGTTCAAAACTAAAAGTTTGCAAGCACAACAAACCATCAACGAAACCGCAACGCATCGCTGTATCGGGCTCTCAATTGAAACTCGTCCTGATTGGATTACGATGGACGAGATTAAACGATTTCGGCGGTTCGGGGTGACGAAAGTTGAGCTTGGCGTACAACATTTAGATATAGGGGTGATGGACTTAATCAAACGCGATCATTATAAAGAAGATGTTGTCCGCGCGACAAAACTTCTCAAAGATGCCGGGTTCAAAGTTGCGTATCATATTATGCCGAATCTTCCCGGTTCAACCCCGGAGATGGACATCGCAATGGGCAAAGAAATTTTTGATGATGATGGCTTGCGTCCTGATCAGTTGAAAATTTATCCGTGCGTTGTTTTAGAGAAAGCGGCGCTGTTTCAGTGGTATAAACGCGGGGAATATAAAACATATGACGACGAAACCTTAACTGACATTATCGCGGAAATGAAGCGGGTCGTGCCGCCGTATGTGCGCATTGAGCGCGTGTATCGCGATGTGCCTTCGCAGGATATTATAGATGGAAGCCGCCAGATTAATTTTCGCGAGTTAGTGCAAAAAAAGATGCGCGAGCGAGGATTGGAGTGCAGATGCATAAGATGTAGGGAGGTGGGGAATCAAGAGAAATGTCAAATGTTAAATGTCAAATGTCAAATGTTTACTGACATGTATACCGCATCCGACGGAGAAGAATATTTCATCTCTTACGAATCCCCAAACCGCAAAATTCTCTACGCCTTCACTCGCCTTCGGCTTCCGTCCAAAAATAAAGGCCAACAGCTTTCCTCAATAAAAAACATTCCGCTCATCCGCGAACTCCACACTTATGGACAGCTGGTTCCGCTTTCTGATACTGAAACGTTCGCAACCCAGCATAAAGGGCTTGGCAAACAGCTTCTTGCCAAAGCAGAAGAAATTGCACAATCTGCCGGGTATGATACAATTGCGGTAATTTCTGGCGTTGGCGTGCGCGGATATTACCAAAAACGCGGATACGAACTGGATGAAAAATGGGGGTATATGATGAAAAAGCTCAAAACTTAAATTTAAAACTTACGTATGGACTACGTTAAAATCGCCAACTTTTTCTTTGAACTTGGGATGCTGAAGCGCGAAAAGCATACTGGGTTCAAAATATGCCGGAAGCGCGCATTGGCGATCATCATAAACTCGCGGCGCGGTATGTTGACACTAATTCCGCCCGCGAATTTCAAGCACAGGGTTATACCGGACTAGAAGAATGGCTGGACAATACAACTATTTACAGAAATAGAAAAGCAGGAGCCGCATGACTCGTGAAAAGGGTTAAAACAGATGACGTATAAAAAACTATGATTTACTCACATATCAAACAACAAGATCACGAAGTATACGCTCTGCTCCAAAAAGAGCTTGTGCGACAACAAGAAGGGCTCATGATGATCCCTTCGGAAAATTACGCGTCATTGGCGGTTTTGGAAGCGGCTGGAACGGTGCTCACCAACAAATACGCCGAAGGGTATCCTCGTAAACGATATTACACAGGAAATCAATATATTGATGAAATTGAACAACTCGCCATAGACAGAGCGAAAAAATTGTTCGGCGCGGAACATGTAAATGTCCAGCCGCATTCTGGATCGGGCGCAAACATGGAGTGTTACGCCGCGGTGCTGGAACCAGGCGATACGGTTCTTGGCATGCGGCTTGATCAAGGCGGGCACTTAACGCATGGCTCGCCTGTGAATTTTTCCGGAAAAACATACCGATTTGTTCATTACGGTGTCGCGCGTGAAACGGAACGCATTGACATGGACGAAGTCCGCGCGATCGCGCTTCGTGAAAAACCAAAACTGATCCTATCAGGCATTACCGCATATCCGCGCGAAGTTCCTTTTGACGACTTTGCGAAAATCGCAGAAGAGATCAACGCTTATGCAATGGCTGATATATCGCACATCGTCGGACTGTGTCTTGCAGGAGTTCACAAAAATCCTGTTTCCACTCACGATATTGTGATGACTACGACAACAAAAACTTTGCGTGGCCCCAGAAGCGCGATTGTTCTTTCTAAAAAAGAGGATTGGGTATTGAGAAAGCGAGACAAAAAAGATGGTTTTGATATAACAACTCTTGATGAAAAAGGCCGGGCGCTCCGTTATGATCTCGCCGCAAAAATTGACAAGACAGTGTTTCCGGGAATGCAGGGAGGGCCGCTTGAACACATCATTGCCGCAAAGGCTGTTGCGTTTGCAGAAGCGCTAAAGCCGGAATTTTTGGAATATCAGAGGCAAATAGCAAAGAACGCGCACGCGCTTGCGGAAACGCTTGCGGCTTGCGGCTTGCGGCTCGTCTCCAGCGGCACGGATAATCATCTAATGAT
>CAYYGX010000061.1:0-5120 GCA_964471805.1 uncultured Gammaproteobacteria bacterium
AGATTGCTTCGCTTCGCTCGCAATGACAAGGCCATGGTTTTCGGATTCACGTTAAGTAGTTTCACAAGGAGTTTCTACAGATAAAAGCCGAGAGTATTTCTCGGTTTTTGCGTTTTGAGTCGGTTTTGCTATGATTGATTTATGATACGCAACTTCTGCATCATCGCCCATATTGATCACGGAAAATCCACGCTTGCGGATCGTCTCCTTGAGTTGACGCATACTATTTCTGAACGCGAGAAAAAGGAGCAGATTTTAGATTCTATGGACTTAGAACGGCATTACCATTAAAATGACGCCGGTGCGAATGGAGTATAACGGTTATGTCTTAAATTTGATTGACACTCCCGGACACGTTGATTTCACTTATGAGGTTTCCCGGGCGCTCGCGGCAGTTGAAGGCGCGATTCTCATTATTGACGCGACGCAAGGCATACAAGCGCAGACGCTCGCGAATCTTTATCTAGCAAAAGGAGAGGATCTCACCATTATTCCGGTTATCAATAAAATTGATCTTCCTTTTGCAGAGGTTGAAAAGACATGCGCTGAAGTGTCTGCGCTCATTGGCGTTTCTAAAGAAGAAATTATTTTTATTTCAGCCAAAACAGGCGAGAATGTTCCGCAGTTGCTTAAGGCGGTGATTGATCGCGTTCCAACTCCATCGCGCAAAAATCAATTGCTCTTAAAACAAGAAATCAAAAGCCATGATGGAATTTCTCGCGCGCTTATTTTTGACTCAAACTATAATCAGCATCGCGGCGTTGTCGCTGATATTCGCGTTATTGATGGCGTTTTTGGCTCCGGTGATACAATCAATTTTTATCAGACGGATTTTGAAACTATAATCAAAGAAATCGGCGTTTATCGCCCAAAGATGGAAGCGCGCCAGCGGCTTTCGCAGGGAGAAATCGGCTATATCGTGACAGGAATTCGGGATATTGGAAAGTGCCATGTTGGAGACACAATTATGAAATACCAAATATCAAATACCAAATATCAAATACCTGTTATGCCGTTGCCTGGGTATAAAAAAGTGCATCCGATGGTGTTTGCGAGCATTTATCCAAAAGATCAGCATAGATATCTTGATTTACGACAGGCGCTTTTGGAGTTGCAATTAAACGATTCCGCGCTCCAATATGAGCCAGCTTCCACTCAAGCTATCGGGAAAGGGTTTCAAGTTGGAGTGCTCGGGTTGTTGCATCTTGATATAATTTCCGAGCGCATTGTTCGCGAACACGGGGTGGAGGTTGTTCTCACTGTTCCGCAGGTGGAATACCGTATCAAACTTAAAACTCAACCCAGAAAGCTTTCTGGGTCAAAACTCAAAACTAATGAAGAAGGGGACTATCAGATTATCACATCCCCGCAAGAATTTCCGGACAATCCCTCAAACGTTGACGCAATTTTAGAGCCATGGGTGAAAATGGAAATTATTACGCCTGAAGCGCATATCGGCGGCATTATGCGACTTTCCATGCAACGCCGCGGTATATATACGAATACGGAATATCTTCGCGGAAGCGACAGTGAAGGTTCGCGGAGGGTGATTCTCCACTTTGAGATTCCGTTTGCAGAGCTTCTGACTGATTTTTACGATAAACTAAAAAGCGCATCATCGGGATACGCTTCGTTGAGTTATGATATAGACGCGTTTCGTCCCGTTGATTTGATCCGTGTGGATTTTCTCGTTGCCGGAGAATTGCGCGAGTCGCTTTCCATGCTTGTTCCCCGTCGTGAATCGTATACGCGCGCAAGATCAGTAATTGACACGCTTTTAACCGAGATACCGCCTCAAATGTTTGAAGTTCGTCTGCAATCAGCGGTCGGAGGCAAAATTATCGCAAGCGATTCTATTCGCGCGGCGCGAAAAGACGTTACCGCAAAGTTATATGGAGGGGATGTAACGCGTAAGATGAAACTTCTTGAAAAACAAAAGAAAGGGAAGAAAAAGATGGCCGGAGTGGGGCGCGTTGACATACCAAACAGCGCTTATCTCGCGGTTTTGCGGAGGTGATATTATCGTGTAAGCGGGAGAATTATTATCGTCGCAACCATTCCAGCCATAACGATAAGAGCGATAATTTTCCATATGCGGATAATTGTTTTGCGTTTAAGAATCGGCATGGTATAATATTAAAATGACATTCGTGAAGAGCAAAGTTTTTTTAATTCTCGAGGTTGCGCTCATTATCGCGACCGCGATTAGTTTTTTAGAGATCAGTAAAAAAAAGAAGAGCATAGAAAGCGAGATTAATGATCTGCAGAAAGAAAAAATTCGCGCTTTAGAAGAAAGCCGTGAACTAGATAAGATGGAACAGGATGCATTAAGCGATTCTTACATAGAACTTGAAGCAAAAAGAAAATTAGGATATCGCAAGGATGGAGAAACAGTTGTAGTGTTTTATGAAGATGATCTTACGCAAGGCGACGGTAAAAACTTGACGCGCGCCGTTCGCGCTGATCCGCCAAGAACTAATTTTATAAAGTGGTTGCGCTATTTTTTTCCTTAATTTTTTTTATGATTAATGCTTCATTTACCAAAGAAGATCAACAAGCAATGCGCGAAATCGCGCTTGCCGCTATTGGCGCGATAGCGAGAAAATCTGCGGGATCTCCGCTCCCTTTATTCCCCGCGCCTGGAATAAAAGTTGCTTCAACTCATAGGAGGATTACTGGCATGAAATGGAATGCGCCAAGCGTTTCGCGAAAGAGAGAATCGCCGCTTGTCTCTTTGAGTAAAGTTTTTTTAAATTTTTTCAACTGGGGCCGATGACCGGATTTGAACCGGTGGCCTATCCTTTACGAGGGGATTGCTCTACCGCTGAGCTACATCGGCAGGATATTTTTTTATGATAAATTATCGTATTTTAACGAGTATTTTTTTAATAATTTTGCTGAATACTATCATACTCGCGGGGCCGTTGCAAGTTCGCGCTACAGCGGAGATTGCCCAATATGAGCTTAACGAGAAGACCATTAAACGAGGGTATCCGGCTCAATCTTTTGATCGCATTTTTACCTTACTAATTTCGCCTGGCAGTTTGAGAGAACAAAAATCAGCATCGGTTGAAATTAGAGAAGCGCCTTTATCTGGAGCATATGCCGCCTATCATTTTCAGGTTATGGAAAATGGCGCCGTGTCTCTTTTAAAAAAGCCGTTTACCGCTGTGTTTTTATTTGACGGGAAGGCATCCTACGCGCGTCTGTATTATTATTATGCCCCGCGATCTCTATGGCTTGCGCTTACGACGACGCGCGATAAGACTCGGGGAATTATTTTTTCAAATCGGGTTGACTTCGGAGAGGGTATTATTGGTCTTTTTTCAGGAAACACCCCGCTTCAAGATACGATTTCAGCAGAGGAAAGTCAGCCGCCAAAAGTACTGGGAGAAAATACCAGAGCATTTGCAGAATCGCCTTCAGAGCCGTTTACGGCGATTTTGGACAATGATATACTAAAGCAGAATTATAATATCGCGCTCTCCCGAGGCGAGCTTGTTATACCAAAAGGCTCGGTTGGATCGCCAAGTACTGTTACAGCTTTTTTTGATGAATCAGCCGGCGTATTGGATTTTGCGATTAAGCCTTTTGATCCACTTATTGAGCCGTTGAATTCTGGCGCTTTTCTTGAGATTATACTGAACTTGCCTAAAGAGACGAATCAAGAACAAACAATCGCATTTTGGGATAACAATAGGCAATCATACCGCGCGCTCCAAACTGTGTATAGTGAAGACTATAGAAAAATAAAAGCGCTAACCCCATTCCACTTCGGAAGGTACACAGTTATTCCTCGCGATGGCGCGTACCGCGGAGATGCAAGCTGGTTTCGGGACAGTTTGCTGAATACTCCATTTGGCGCGGCAAGCAATGACTATGCAAAAGGCGAGCGGATTCGCGTAACGAACACTGCGAACAAAAAATCAGTTGATGTTGAAGTGCGTTCAACCGGGCCATTTGTAAGAGGGCGCATTATTGATTTAACCAAGAGCGCATTTACTAAAATTGCCAATCCGAAAGACGGCATTATAACTGTGCGCGTAGAACGAGTACAATGATTATTTTTCAATCCGTCGCAAAACATTACCCGCCAAACGTTACGGCGCTTGAGGATGTTAATCTTCACGTTAAGCCGGGAGAATTTGTTTCCATTGTAGGGCAGTCAGGAACCGGTAAAACCACGCTGATTAAACTTTTAACATCTGAAGAACGCCCGACTACCGGAATGATTACTGTTGGCGGGTGGGATATTACGCGCCTTTTAGCAAAAGATAAACCGTATTTACGACGTCAGATCGGCGTAATTTTTCAGGATTTTAAACTTTTACCGAAGAAAACAGCCGCTGAAAACGTAAGTTTTGCCCTTGAAGTTGCTGGAAAACATGATTCATTGATCAGAAAAACAGTAAACCAGCTTTTGCGCATTGTTGGGCTTGAAGAGATGCATGGCAGGTATCCTCGGCATCTCTCTAGCGGTGAACAGCAACGTGTGGCAATCGCGCGCGCGCTTGCGCATCGGCCAAAAATTATCGTCGCCGATGAGCCAACGGGCAATTTGGACGCGATACACACGCGAGACATTATTGATTTACTTGTGAAAATTAACCGGTTTGGCACAACAGTTCTTCTCGTAACGCACGACAGGGAAGTGGTGAACTCTCTCCGGAAACGTGTGATTACGCTTGAGAACGGAAGGATTGTTAATGATCAGGAACACGGAAGGTATATGTTATAATTTATGTTTATATCGCTGATTCGCGTCTTTAAATTCGCGTGCAAAAATTTTTGGAGGAATATCTGGCTCTCTCTTGCGACAGTTAGCGTTATTGTGTTGACGCTCATCTCTGTTAGTTTTCTCGCGTTTGTGAACGTGCTTGCCTCTGAAGCTGTTGCGGCTGTAAAAGAGCGGGTGGACATCAGCGTGTATTTTAAGCCAGAGGTTACGCCGCTTGAGGTAAAAACGATTCAAACGAAACTCCAGCAGTTTCCAGAGATTCAAGACGCGCGCTATATTTCACGAGAGGATTCCGTGCGGCTTTTACAAGAGACGTATAAAAACGATGTGTTCGTCATTGAGTCTATCAAAGAATTAGGCGCAAATCCGCTTGGAGACACTC
>CAYYGX010000062.1:0-3641 GCA_964471805.1 uncultured Gammaproteobacteria bacterium
ATTATTGACTGCACGAATCTTGGTATCAGCGGCAAACAAGGCGCAAACGCGCTTGCCGAGTGCGGCATTTACACAAATTTCAATATGATTCCTTTTGACACGCGCACGCCTTTTGATCCGTCAGGCATACGTCTGGGAACTCCGGGCTTGACCTCGCGCGGAATGAAAGATGGAGAGATGAAAACGGTTGGCGCGACGATCGCGCGGGCGCTCAAGAATGCCGGAAGCGACAGCGTAAAGCATAACGCGGCAGAAACAGTGCGAGAACTGACCGCGCAATTTCCGATTTACGAAGAACTCACGTAGACCGTTGTGCACGGGGTCCGCTAGTATCGTTCTCTCATCTCCCCGCGCCGCCACTCATCTATTTTTTTATGATCTCCGGAGAGCAACACTTCCGGCACGCGCCATGAAACGCCGTGTGTAGACTCAAATATCTCCGGACGCGTGTACTGCGGATGTTCAACTACATGACGACTCACTTGATGTGTGTCGTTTTTTTTAGAATCAGACGCGTACGACTCTATAGTAAGCGAGTCCGCGCTTCCTAAAACTCCTGGAACAAGACGAGTTACGGCTTCAACAAGAACCATTGCCGGCAACTCACCGCCCGAGAGCACATATTGCCCGATTGAGATTTCCTCGTCAATGAAATTTTTTACTCGCGCGTCAACGCCCTCATATCTGCCGCAAATTAAAATAATTCTCTCGTACTTAATAAATTCTTCTGCTTTCTCTTGCGTCAATTGCGAGCCTTGCGGAGAGAGTAAAATAATTTTTAATCTTGCCCTATCGCCAAAATAATGATTTCTGATTACATCAACTAAACATTTGTATACCGGCTCTATCTTTAGTATCATTCCAGGACCACCGCCATAAGGAGTATCGTCTACAGAGCGGCGCTTATCAGTAGCATAATCGCGGATATTATGAAAAGCGATCGTAACAAAACCGCGATCGCGCGCGCGCTTGATGATGGACTCGTTAACGTAAGAGTCAAGAATGTTAGGGAAAATTGTCAGAATGTCAAAATGCATATGACTATATTATACAAAAAATGAGCATAAAAATAAAATCCCCCCGCAAACTTTGAGCGAGGAGATTTAACGCGATATAAATTTATAGATTCAAATCATCAACGCCTGCGTCAACGTTCTCATCATTTGCGCGAGGCGCTGAACTGGCCATTCCTGAACCAGTCATTCCAACGCGCATGCCGCCCATCGGACGCCGCGCTCCTTCCGGCTCGTAAATTTTTAAGTTCACGCGCGCGTTATTCTTTGCTCCAACGACGCGAAGAAGGGTGCGGACTGCGCGAGCGGTTCTGCCGCTTCGCCCAATCACCTGGCCCATATCGGCCTGATTGATGTGGAGCGTGATAAGCACTCCCATCTCGTCCACTGTGCGATCGGATCGGACATCGTTTGGATATTCAACGATTTCCTTAATGATAGATTCAAGAAACTGCTGATCTGTATGTTTTTCTGCCATTGTGTAAGGATTCTTTGGATAGCTTACTTATGCCTTGTAAACCAACCTGCGATCGTAATAGCTGTATATAAAGTTGCCGACCTTTTAACACAACTTCTAGTCAGAGGCAAGTTTAGCAATAGACGCGTTTTATGTCAACGGTATCCAAAAAGCGGCGAGAGTATCCATCGGATAAAACGCTCGTGCATATTGAGAATCACAAGCATCCCGACAATAAACGAGAAAAGCGCAATGAGTTTTAAGAACAACCGAGTGCCGCCTTCAGAGCCAAACCACTTTTCCGCCCATTGGGACGTGCCAGTTTGCGAAACGAGCCACTCGTTGTGTTTGAGAAGGAGAAAGGAAATCGTAGAGATAATAATTCCGATGATAATGCGTTTTAACATATTTATGCCATTAGCAAATTCCAATCCGCGGCAAACTGATTAAGCCCGGTAAAAGTTAACGGATGCGCGATATTATACTCTTGCCATCCAAGGTTCATATTATAATCGTAATAAGGAATCGGGCGTAGATTTTTTGAATCATATTTCCATCCGTCATCACCACTGTCAAGGAAAATTTTTGCGGGCATAAAAATTCGTGATCAAAGCGGAAATAATTGTCGCAAAGTCCTTATGGCTCTGTCGAAGCGCCTTGCATCCGCCAATCGGAAACTCCTCGGATGCATCATATAAAACAGGAGTGTCTGCGCGTGTTGCGCGGATATAAGTGATGCCATGCCGATTCGCCGCTTGTTCAACTAATTTTTCGGTTGAAACGGCATCAGAGGGATATAACACCGCGCTTCCATGAATCGCGCGAAACATCGTAATGTCTTCAAGCCACATTTGAGATGGACCATCCTCGCCGATAGAAACACCGGCGTGCGAACCGCAAAACACGATGTCTGCGTTTGAATACTGGCACATGCGAATCTGATCATGGGCGCGCGTTAAAAACGCGGCAAAGCTGGAAACAAACGGTTTTTCCCCCGCCGCGAAAGCCCTAATGCAACACCAACCATATTTTGCTCTGCAACATACATTTCAAAAAATCTCTCCGGACATGCCTTTTTAAACGTTTCTGAAAATGTAGAATTTGAAACCTCGGCATCCAGCGCTACTATATTTGGAAATTGCGGCGCGATACGCGCAAGCGCGTTTCCATAAGCTTTCCGTGTTGCAACTGAAATATTTTTATTATAAGCGAGTGTTTGAAAATTTGCCATGAAAGATTTCATGGTTGGGATTTGGAATTTTGCCTCGCAATGTTGTATCCGCCTCTCCAATTTCCACAAGCGCTTTTTTTGAATCTTCCTGTGAAAGCGTTTTCCCGTGCCACCCTTCTTTATCTTCTAAAAAACTCGCGCCTTTCCCTTTAATAGCGCGGGCGATAATCATAAATGGCTTTTCTTTTGTCAAACGCGCGCGGCTAAAAGCGTCATTAATTTCATCTAAATTATGTCCGTCTACTACAACAGTATCCCAGCCAAACGCGCGCGCTTTTCATATTCCTCTGTATTATGCCCATACATTGTCTCTCCTCTCTGCCCCAAACGATTCACATCTAAAATTGCTATAAGATTATTTAATTTGTAGTGCGTCGCGCTTGCGATCGCTTCCCAGACCGACCCTTCAGCCATTTCGCTGTCTCCCAAAAGAACAAGGAAATTCCATTGTCGGATGACCTTCAAGGCGACTGCCGAATTTTCTGAGCGTCATCAGCTCTTTTTCATCAATCGCGCCCGCGGCCCCGCCCATAACGCATACAAAAGCAGTTGTAGATCGTAAAATCCAAGAGCGGATAAGGCGGGCGATACTTTCCATGGCGTTAGTGTCCATAGTGGTGGTGGGCGCTCGAGGGCTCGAACCTCGGACCTTCTCGGTGTAAACGAGACGCTCTAACCTAGTCTGAGCTAAGCGCCCGCGATCATCTGATATAATGAGTCAAGCCCTTCGCGGTAACTCTCTTCCTTTTTGCCGTAAAAAACCGTGTCGCACGCTTCCGCCGTAACCGTGTTCGCGCGGAACGGTTCGCGGTTTTTGATGTCGGAAAGATGAACCTCAACTTTTTTGCCGCGAAAATCTCGTAGCGCGTCCGCAAGCGCGTAGCTGTAGTGCGAAAACGCGCCCGGGTTTATGAGTATGCCGTCGGCAAGAGAGCGCTCT
>CAYYGX010000062.1:3700-5017 GCA_964471805.1 uncultured Gammaproteobacteria bacterium
GTTCCATAATGGGCAGTGTCTCTTTTGCCTATTTCATTTAAGTTTGGTCCGTGGATGACTAAAATTTTCATTTGGGTTTCAAGTTTTTTTTAGTGGCTCTTAATAAAGTTTACCACCTATGACAGCATCAAAACTATCAGGCGAAATTAAAATACACTCTTTGTTGGCATCAGGTACACCAAGGGTTAAAATCTCGGAATTTAATTTACCGATTTGTCTTGGCGGCAAATTCACAACGCCAAGTACCAGTTTTCCGATTAACTGGTCTTTAGTATATCGGATGACGCGAGCGCCTGAAACTTTTTTACCAATCTCACTGCCAAAATCAATTGTTAATTTATGCGTAGTGTATTTCGCGTTTGGCAACTCCTCAACATCAATAATTTTACCAACGCGAATATCTAATTTTTGGAAGTCATCAAAAGTTGCCATATTTTTATTGTTATAGTAAGTGGTTTCATAATTTTTGTCATCTCATTCCTCGTCATAATCTTCATACTGCTCCGGAGCTTTGCCTATGCTTTGGAGAAGGCAAGATTGTAAAGACTAATGTTTTCCGGAATTTCAATTTCACGGATAATCTTCTTGTCTCGCAGAAGATTGGTTTTGAAAACGCAGGTTTTCATAATTTTGGTGCCCTCGGTGGGACTCGAACCCACACGCTCAATGAGCCTAGGTCCTCAACCTAGTGCGTATGCCGATTCCGCCACGAGGGCATTTTACTTGGACGCTTTAATTTCCTTCAACCGTTTTTTAGAATCCCGCAAAAAGTAGAGTTTCGCGCGGCGAGTTTTGAACTTTTTTAGAATAACGATCCTAACAATAAGCGGGCTATACACAGGAAAAATTTTTTCAACTCCCACGCCTTCGCTTTCTTTTCGGACCGTGATGGTCGCGCCCGGCTCCCGCCCGTGCTTCCTCGCAAGCACCATGCCTGTAAAAATCTGAATGCGCTCCCGAGGCTCGCCTTTTGGCGTAATATCAACCACCTTTTCATGCACAGACACTGTCATGCCGGAGCGAACAAGTTCGCGATCGTCTTTTGGAATTTGTTTTGAAGTTTGTTCTTTAGGTTCCATAGATTAAATTTCACTTTCTTTTCTGATAATCGCTGACACTTCAGCAATTGTTTGGCGAAGATGCCCCTCCCGATTCACAACAATATAATCATACTTTTTTGATTCGGCAAGTTCGCGTTTCGCAGTTTTAAGGCGATCGGTGATTTGCTGTTTCGTGAATTTGGCGCGCCCCATTCGTTTGCGAAGCGTAAGCAGTGAATCGGGCTTTATGAAAATTCGGACAACGTCACTTAATTTC
>CAYYGX010000063.1:0-1297 GCA_964471805.1 uncultured Gammaproteobacteria bacterium
TAATAATAGTAAGCTCATATTCCATGCGGTCTATCTCGTCTTGATGCAGTTTCCTGCCTAAGCGTTCGGGCAATTCAGCAAATGCTTTCTCGCGCAAATAATCGTCCGCGGTGAGCCCATTGCTGGCATCGTAACTGGGGAATATCCAATTTCCAACTTCAAGTTCAACCGTACACTTTTGCACCACAAGCTGGGTATTATCCACCGATGATGGAATATCCGAAAACGAAGAACGCATCTCCTTCTCGGAGGCGAAATACGCGTCTGTGTCTTTCAAATCCATTCTCTTTTCATCACTAACTTTTTTTCCAGTCTGAACGCAGAGCAGAACGTCGTGCGCTTCTTTGTCTGCAAGATTGATGTAATGCACGTCTTTCGTTGCCACGAGGGGAATACCAGTCTGCTTATGAAGTTCTATAATCATTTCACGCGCTTTGACTGATTGAGGAAGTTTTGGAATATCCTGCACTTCCAAAAAATAATTTTTCTCGCCGAAAATTTCCAGATGCTCTTTTACCACGTCAAGCCCGCGCGAAATGCCGCCCGCAATCAGCTGTTGCGATAGCTCTCCAACGAGGCACCCGGAAAGCGCAATGAGTCCTTCAGAATACTTTTTTAAAAGCTCTTTATCAATTCTTGGCTTGTAATAAAATCCCTCCAAATGGGCAAGGGAAGTTAATTTAATCAAATTTTTATAACCAATCTGGTTTTTCACCAGCAGAGTGAGGTGGTATCTACGATTATCTATATGCGGGCGCTTCTCTGTCCGCTTATTCACCGCAACATACGCTTCCATGCCTAAAATGGGCTTTATGCCCGCGGCAATACATTTTTGGTAAAACTCAATGATTCCATACATGACCCCATGGTCAGTGAGCGCAAGGGATGTCATGCCGCACTCCTTTGCCCGGCGAATGAGGTCATCGAGCTTAGGAAGCCCATCAAGAAGGCTATAGTGAGAATGTACGTGCAAGTGTGTAAACATGCGGAATCAGAAATTTTAAGAAGTATCCCTATACTAAATACAAGGTTTAAAAACGTCAATGAAGTAAGGCACCCTGTTTATGTTTTAGAGTGTTTGCGTTTTTTGCTTTGCCGCGCCTCTTTTCCGCCGCTCCGCAGTTCGTTTACAAAATGGACAACCCCCTTCGCCGTATTGGTGATCTCTTGCGCTGAACTGACCGACTGCTCCAGCTTCTCGCGTATCACATCCACAATGCTTAAAAAATCTCCTATTTTTTTTCGCAGGTCGCGTGATACACCCCGCAAATCACGGCTTAAACGAAAAATATAATAC
>CAYYGX010000063.1:1307-2035 GCA_964471805.1 uncultured Gammaproteobacteria bacterium
GGATGAGAAAACTCACGACAAGCGCGCATACCGAAAGCGTTACATAAAACAAATCTTGTGAAGTCATTTTTGTTTTTGTTTAAAAATAAATAAAAATATATACACATTATAAACAATTTTCCCTAAATGAGCAAAGGCGATATAGAGACATCACATTTCAAATAAAGAGTGCAAGATGTAGGTGAGCTTATGCATATTCCTGATATGCCGTTTCTATATCAAAAAGCGCGGATTGCAGTCTGTCCGGGCTTATCAAATTTTTGGCATCAGTGACAGTTGTTGTATGATTTTTCATGTGTTTATTTTTATCACTCATATACACAGTTACAGCATGAATGCCGGGAGGAGAAAGACAGACTTTCCGTTAACGGTGCGGACGTCAAAATCATTTTTAGTAATCAAAACGCCGTACGGAGCGTGAAGAGTTTCCATAACGAGAGTGAGCGCTTTGTAATCTTTCGCTGTAATCACGCGCTTATACTTCACCTCTACGCATAGCCGTTTATCAATAATAAAATCAACTTCCACTCCCCGCTTGTTCCAAAATTCCACGGCATGTTCTTTTGTGTTGATAGTATTAAACACCTGTGTTTCAACAAGGTGTCCGAAAGCGCCAGTCTCAAGGAGGGTATGCGCGTCTAATCCGATTATGGCATGCGCAAAATTGGTGCTTGCGAGATAGTGCTTTTTTAAAAATTTTTTCTTCGGCCGCTCGCTCTTTGAGTAGT
>CAYYGX010000063.1:2105-3560 GCA_964471805.1 uncultured Gammaproteobacteria bacterium
CTCGTTTCGCTTGCGAGCGTTTGATAGGAGAGAAGGTTTCCGGTCTCGCTTGCAAGCGCGCGGAAAATAGTCGCAAATTCGCCCGGATTGTCAACCGGAACAAATTGCGGGAGATCGTTTTCAATAATTTTTTTCAGAATGGAATCGCGCAGATATTCTCGTATTTTTGGTTCGTTGTCAAAAAATGCGAGTGTCTCCGGGAATTGCCCTTTCAGGATGTAGGTTGTAAAATCCCGCTCTAACGAGGCAAGACGCGGAATAATAGTGAGTTTTCTTTTTTCTATTTCACGAGGCGTGAGTCGCATAATATCCATCGGCAATGTTTCTTGAGGTTTGTTTTGGAGCGCTAAAAATTCGCTGAAGCCAAGAGGTTTTATGTGCGTTTCAAATATCCGCCCAGCTAAACTTTCTTTCGCCCCTGCGCGGATAAAGAGCGAGGCAGATCCGGAGATAATAAATTTTATGAGCGGTTGTAAATCATAAAAACGTTTGAGCGTCGCTTGAAACGACGGTATATATTGGATCTCATCAAAAAAGACATATATTTTATCGCGCAATTCCGTCAGCGATGTCTGTAATGCGAGTTGAAGGTATGTGTACAAAATTTGTTCTAACAATTGCGATTTTAAATCAATAAAATTTTGTTCAAAATTAAAAAAAAGGATCCGTTTGGGATTGACGCGTTCTTTTTCTAATAAGTGCCCGATGAGTTGTTTTAGAAGCGTTGTTTTGCCGGTACGACGCAAACCGACAATTGAGGTTATTTGCTTGAGCGCTATTTCGCCAACAAGATTGTCAAAGACAGGGCGTTTATAGAGTTGGTATTCATTGGGAGGCGCTGGCGTTACCCACCACGGATTTGCGTCAGCGAGATATTGAATGATTTGCTGTTGCGATAACATAGGAATTGATTAAACTATAGTTTATTCAGATACACATTTATTTTATAGCAACATACGAATTTGTCAAACTTTTCTTTATTCAATAACTCCTACGTCATGAGGGGATTTTCGCCCAAGGGTTAAAAAAATATATACACATTATAAACAATTTTCCCTAAATGAGCAAAGGCGATATAATAGGAATATGGTGCAAAACCTTTCTGATTCAGAGCTTCATGTCGGATACTTTGTGTTTCTGCACAGACAGAAGTTTATTAAATTCTGTCTGGGGTTCTTTGTTGTGATAAATGCCTTATTAGTAATCCTCATGCTCATTCAGATGGCGCTGTTTTTCCGCGCCCTCCGCTTTGAAGGGCAAAACAAACACGATTTTTCAGCAAGATCAATTGCATGGTACGATCCTACGCTTGTGGCAAAAACAACGCCGCCGCACATTGAAAGCGTTTACTCGGTGAAGGGATCGCCAGGAATATATAAACTCATCGCGAAAGTTGTAAACGAAAATTCTGACTGGGTGGTATGGTCATTTTCATACCGCTTTGTGGTGGATGGA
>CAYYGX010000063.1:3670-4704 GCA_964471805.1 uncultured Gammaproteobacteria bacterium
CAGCAAGAACGGGAAAAAATAGCGCTTGTGAAATTTCAAACAAGCGCGCTCGCGGCAGAATCCACTCCGTCAACCGGCTTTGAAAACGTCTCGTTCACTATTCTCAATAACTCCGCTTACAGCTTCTACGATGCCCCTTTTTTGATAATTGCGCGGCGCGGCAGTGATATCATAGAATTCGGGCAGATAACCGCGTCCGCGTTTCTGTCCAAAACATCTCGCGACTTTGCCCTTCAGCTTGGCAAAAATAGCCTCGCAAACACTACTCTCGCTATTGTCCCGCGCGTCAATCTCCTTGACGACAATGCCTTCATGCCTGTGAGCGCGCGGCGCGATGAAACCAAAACTCCGTAACAAATTTGCAAGCATACGCGGCGGACGTTCTTTTACAAACGCACATCAATCGTATAGTATTGGCTCACGAATATGAAACTGCGTACATTTTTCGGCAAACTAAAAAAGATAGATTTTGTACTCCTTGCGGCAACATTTCTCATTATCCTCTTCAGCCTTATTAACATCTATACGCTTGAAATCAACACGGCTGGAGGCGAACTCTTTAATTTTAAAAAACAGGTCATTGCGCTTTTCATTGGCACCGCGTGCATGCTTTTTTTCGCGGTGATTGACTACAGATGGTACCGCGACGGCGCCTATCTCGCATACGCAATCGGACTCATACTTTTACTGCTGGTACTCTCGTATGGAAATACAATCCGCGGAACCACGGGATGGTTTAAAATTGGCGCGTTTTCATTGCAACCGGTTGAATTTGCGAAAATTTTTACCATACTCGCGCTCGCCAGATTTATTGCGGGAATGATTGAAAAACGCGGCCGATTCTCTTTGTGATCGGAACGGCAGTCATCGCGTTCGCGCCGATTTTTTTAATCATTTTACAGAAAGATTTCGGCTCAACAATTTTATTCTTCGGCGCATGGGCTGTGCTTCTTTTTTTGGCAAAAATTCCAAAATCTTACGCGTTTATCTTATGCGGCCTCTGCATCGCTATCGGCATTTTTGGGTGGCAAAAT
>CAYYGX010000063.1:4714-5011 GCA_964471805.1 uncultured Gammaproteobacteria bacterium
GTCTGTCTATGATTATACCCGAATCATCAAGTGTGGCAAAATTTCCTCGCAGTGTATCAAAAAAATCGCATCTTGAATTTTATTGACCCTGCGCGCGACCCGCTTGGCACTGGCTATAACGTCACGCAGTCCATCATTGCAATCGGTTCGGGGCGCATCTTTGGAAGAGGACTTGGCCTCGGCTCCCAAAGCAGTCTCAACTTTCTTCCCGAACAGCAGACCGATTTTATTTTTGCGACCATCGCCGAAGGAACCGGCATTATCGGCGCTACTCTGCTGATTCTTTTTCTCTTAATC
>CAYYGX010000064.1:0-3180 GCA_964471805.1 uncultured Gammaproteobacteria bacterium
CAAAAAAAGATTCCCGAACGGAGACAAATCCGGTGAATTTTTGCGTAGCGCAAATTTCACATTTGAACATTACAAAAATTGTAAAGAATTGAAAATTATCTATCTCCAAAAGGATAAATTAGAAAAACACAAAAAACAACTCACGCAAAAATACTACGACTTCTTATTTAAAAAAAAGAAACATGAAACCGAAGGATAAAATAATTTTAGGTGACGCTCTTGAAATTTTAAAAAAAATTGATGATGATTTTGTTGATTTAGGAATTACTTCACCACCTTACAATAAAGGCGAGAAAAATAAGGGTTGGTTGGTCAAAAATGTCAAATACAATATAGCGAAGGACAATATCCCTGAGGAAGTTTATCAAGAGCAACAAATCCAGATATTAAATGAAATTTTTAGGGTCACAAAACCAGGTGGCTCGTTTTTCTATAATCACAAAACAAGATGGCTACGAGGTCAAATGTTACACCCAATTGAATGGCTTCGAGAAACAAAATGGAATATCAGACAAGAGATAATTTGGGATCGAATGATTGCGGCAAATATCAGAGGTTGGCGGTTTTGGCAAATTGATGAAAGAATTTACTGGCTTTATAAGCCTATAGACGGAAACAAAATCGGCAAGGAATTAAAATCTAAGCATGCGTTATTAACATCAATTTGGAGATTTCCACCAGAAAGAAAAAATGGACACCCCGCGCCATTCCCATTGCTTTTACCAACAAGAATAATTTATTCTATTTTAGATGATAAAAAAGGAGTAGTTTTAGATCCTTATGTTGGTAGCGGAACAACTTGTTTAGCCGCAAAATTATTAGGTTTAAATTATATCGGTATAGATATTTCAAAAGAATATGTTCAAGATGCTGAAAATAGATTAAAAAATTATTTGAATTACAAAAATATAGTAGATGAGGAAATATCCAAACATGTCGTAGAAAAAACATTTGCGGACAGAAAAAGTAATAATGGAAATACGGGAAAATATCGTAATGGAATAATTTCTCCGCAACCAAAACTTTTATAATCATATAACCGATTACTCGTCGTTTTATGCCACGCATTTTCCGCGCTCATAATATATTAATATTGACCTTTAGCGCCGTCTTTTTTGTCGGCATCTTTATTTTTGCCGCGCTTCGCGTACTTGGAGTCGGCATGGTTGATATTTCAGGGCCCGATAGCGCTTATTCAAGCGGATCATCGGTAACGGTTGATATTTCATTTACATGCGCGGCTTCAGACGATAAGGAAATACTTACGAGTTGCGGAGTTGAAGGATGTTTCGCGGAAACTGCTGATTGCGCCGGCAAAAATTCGTGTTCAAAAGAATGTTCGATTACATTTGGCGCCGGCGAGGATACGACGCATACGATCCGTGTTACCGCGCGAGATTCGGGAGGTGTGGAGGACTTTGCGACCCACACGATTGACGTTGATACCGAGTGCGAGATTCGCAAAGATATTCTTTCGGACTGGGGTTCGTGTGATAAAACGGCTGGACAGCAATATCGCACTGTTCGTCTTTCGTATCCCAGTTGCTCCACAAATCAGGTTACAGAAATGCAAGGATGTCAGTTAAGACCTGTTCTCACAAAACCGTTTGCATATAAAAATCGCCAGATCACGCTTTTTGGCGAGAATTTTTATCCGACTCAAACAGCAATCAATCAATTGAAAAGTCAAAGTTACATAGAAGTTTCAGCCGGAGGACTTGCGCTTGTCATTGTATCTCCTCCAAATTGCGCGAAACCGGATGAAGCAAAAGAGTGTTCGCTTACAGTAAACGTGCCAGAGGTGCCGGCGTGCATTCCGGCGATTACAGTTTCAGCGGTTGTAAAACCAAAAATTTATCAACAATCTGGGAGCGGTTGGGACAGCGGGGATAATATGCCAGCGACAAAAGTTGCGAGCGATCCGATTGTAGAACTTGCAAGCGATTACATAGCTACGCCACCGCGCATTCAAACAGTCTCGCCTCTCACTCACTTCGATGCGGAGCCAATGGAAATGCAAGGCGACATTCCGTATCTTGCTAGTTCGTCGCCAAATTATTGTATCGGAGACGAGATTACGATTCGCGGGCGCGATTTCGGCTGGGAGAGGCTGGGAGCGCGCGTGCTTATTCGCGGGGCAGAGCCGGCGCAATATCTCAAATGGAGCGATACAGAAATTATTGTAACTGCTCCCTCGGTTTCAAGCGGCAAATGGAGCCCCGCATGCCCGCGGCAAAACCCGTCTCTTGGCATTGTTTCAACAATAAGCGCGGGTCTTTTGAGCGATATCGCGGTTTTATGCCCGGCGCTTCCTATGTGTTCTAGGGGCTGCATTGTTGATTCTGTTTCCCCGCTCTCGGCGCAAAATCCTCTTCCGCCAACTGACATAAGCGCTGTCAAGATGAAAAAATTTACCGATCCTACAAACAAACAATATCTTACTGATGAAGAAGTAGTGATTACCGGCTCTAGCTTTATTGATGCTCGTAACAAGGGAGAATTCAGCGACGCCGGAGCGAATTTATCCGATTTTAGAAGTTCTGCCTATGTTGAATTTTACAGCGATGAGCTTGGATTTTTGCCGGCTTTATCGTATAGCGCGTGGAGCGACACTGAAATCCGCGCGTTTCCTCCGCGTATTTCATTTGAGGAGGTGTACGGCGAACCCGGTAAAACGTTTGAAACAGGAGTGTCTGCCGGCGGCTTGCCAATCCGCGTATGCACGCGATACGGATGCAGTACTAATCTCACAGTTACAGTTGGCGGAAGTTTTTTTATTGACGATGACAATACAGAGCCAAACATCACGGCAATTGTTCCGCCTCTTGGCATTGAAGGAGAAATCGTTGAGATTTATGGAAACGATTTTTGCGCGGAAAATAATTGCGCTCTTCCTATGAAGTCCGCGCGATTCGGCGTTTGGCATCTTGCGGATCCGCCTTTTGATCTCGCTGGAGTTAGAGCGCGCGTGTTTGATGTAACGCCGTTTATGGTTCGCGCCGAAGTGCCGTCTTCCGCGATTTCCGGCGGCGTTACCATTAAAAGGCGCGACGGCATTGTATCAGCTCCTTTTGCATTCACAAAAGCTCCGTTTATCGCGCGCATCAGTCCGCGGGAAATTAAAAAGCGCGATCGGGCGAGTTTTTACGGAACCGGTTTTTACGGCGCATTTCATACCAC
>CAYYGX010000064.1:3190-4644 GCA_964471805.1 uncultured Gammaproteobacteria bacterium
GGGAATCACGCCAAAAATTGAGATGTGGAGCGCGAAGGGATATATGTTTCCTGATGAAAGCCGCACATCGCCCGACACCTATCATCTTTATGATTATGCGCCGTTTACTTTCTTTTTACCAAATGAACGCGAGGCGATTTTGAATCATCCTGTAACTTTTATTGTTTCAAACTGGGACGGCGCGTTTGCAATTGTTGACCGAAGAGAGTTGATAGAGGATTCGCCGATTATCACTCCCGCAAACGTCGCCCCGGTAAAATGCCCGCAAACCGGAGCAACATTTAATTTTAACGCGTGCGCCGGCAATTACGGCGATTACGCAACGCACATCAAAATTAGTTTCAAAACCGCTCTTTCTTCGGAAAACCCGCGCGCGTTTGCCGGAAGCAACGTGGTTGACGCTGTTTCGTTTGGAGAGCTGGACTCGGAAGGAAAACGCTCCGTTGCTTTGTTTATAAATACTCTCTATAATGATGTGGAAAAAGAGTTCCGCAAAGGATTTATACCTCTCAATTTTTTTGATCCGACTGATCCGAATTCCGAAAAAGGTGGAGTTATTGTTATTGAACGCGCGGCCGGAGGAAAAGGGCGATTTTCGCTTGATACTAAAATAGCGCTTGTTTCTGAAGAGGGGGCTGGAATAGACAGATATGTTCTCTGTAAAGATGCGACATGCTCGAAGAAAGAATTGCTTTTGCCTGGAGAGAAGCCGGACGGCGCAGTGTTTTTTGGGAGAGGCTTTGCGCATCAGGAGCAGATATGGCTCCGAGCGGATACAGAATAACCTAGACTGTTCGAAAATGTGATTTTTGTCATTGCGAGGACAGACTGTCCCAAATCGTTTTTTGTCATTGCGAGGACAGACTGTCCGAAAATTAGTTTTTTGTCATTGCGAGGACAGACTGTCCGAAAATTAGTTTTTTGTCATTGCGAGCCATGTAAGCTTACATGGCGAAGCAATCTCAAATGTATGAAACGCATATACTACGTTTACATGATGACTAATAAAGATAACACAGTAATCTATACTGGAGTTACCAACGATTTAGATCGGAGGATTTATCAGCATAAATATAAATTGATAAAAGGGTTTACAAGCAAGTATAACGTAGTCAAACTGGTGTATTATGAGGAATATCAGTATATCGGCGATGCGATTACAAGAGAAAAACAAATCAAGGGAGGATCTAGAGAGAGAAAAGTAGAATTGATTGAAAGTATAAATAAAGAAAAGAATGGAAAGATTTGACGTGTGCATGATGACGTTCTAGATTGCTTCGTCGTTCCGCTTCGCTCCACTCCTCGCAATGACACAAAAGAAACATTAATTTGTCATTGCGAGGACAGACTGTCCCAAATCGTTTTTTGTCATTGCGAGGACAGACTGTCCGAAAATTAGTTTTTTGTCATTGCGAGGACAGACTGTCCGAAAATTAGTTTTTTGTCATTGCGAG
>CAYYGX010000065.1:0-3002 GCA_964471805.1 uncultured Gammaproteobacteria bacterium
TGTCCCATTAATTGCTTGTATTATAGCAGAAAATTAGGGTTTTGAGATGACCTCACGGTAAACCCCGCGGCTTTTTTATGCCCTCCTCCGCCTGCAACGCGCGCGAGAATAGCTAGATCAACCGAATCGTTTGTTGAACGCATACTTACTTTGTATGCGCCTTCGCGCGTTTCTTTTATAAGAATTCCAGCCTTAATTCCATTAATGTAATTCAAAAGATTAGACACTATTTCCACTGCTTCTTCGCTAGCTTTGCATTCAGTGAGATCTTTTTGTAAAACATACGAAACAGCAATATCATATTTTTTATTATATGTCAAACGTTCAAAAATTGCGCCCCAAAGCCGTAAAGTATTGATTGACGCTTCCGCGCTTACGATATTTTGAATGATCTGAAAGATGTTTGCTCCTTGTGAAATCAAGCTTGCGGCGATTTTCAGAGATTTTTTTGTCGTCGCGGCATTTGTGAAGTTTCCAGTGTCTCCTATAATGCCGGTTAAAAGGCACTCTGCCGCGGAAGGGCTAACAAACGCGCCGATTTCTTCAAAAAAGCTATGAAGCATTTCGCATGTTGACGAGGCGTCTTTATCAACGATGTTGATGTGTCCGAAGTAGTCATTGGTTTTGTGATGGTCAATGTTGATGATGCACTGATCCAAACCGAGTCGCCGCACCTCTTCCAATTGTTCTTTTACGCCGGTTTGTTTTAAGTCCCCGGCGTCCAGAATAAGAAAGAGGTCGTAATTTGAAAGCTCTGGTATTTCTGTTTTGATGGTGCCGCTTCCCGGGATGTACCTAAAGTTTTTTAGGACAGGCGAGGCAAGATATGGGTACACGTTTTTCCTTTGCTCATTTAAGAAATCTATAAGCGCGCATACGCTTCCAGTCGCGTCCGGGCAGTTTTTGTGGGATGTGAGGAAGATATTTTTTGATTGCGTAATTTTTTGAAGCATTGCTCTGAACATAAAGAAATGTTTAATGCCAAACAATAAATATCATTCCGTACTTTCAGGCGCTTCTTGCGCAATCTCTTGTTGCCGCCCCTTTATTTCCTCCCAAATTTTCTTTTTAATTTCGCTTATTAGTTTCTTGTCGTCGCGAAGCGCTTGTTTTGCTTTTTCCCTGCCAACGCCAAATTTCAAGTCTTTGTAAGAGTACGACGTTCCGCTTTTGGAAATAACTCCGCATAGAACTCCAAGATCAATCACGTCGCCTGAAAGCGAAATACCCTCATTATACATAATATCAAACTCGCATGTCTTAAACGGCGGCGCCACTTTATTTTTCACGATTTTCACTTTCACGCGATTTCCGATAATCGCCTCGCCTTGTTTGATTTTCGCGGCGCGGTGAATTTCAATGCGCACCGAGGAATAAAATTTGAGCGCGGTTCCGCCAGGCGTAGTTGTCGGATCTCCAAAGTATACGCCGATTTTTTGCCTTGTCTGGTTTATAAACACAACGATCGTGCGCGATTTTCCGACAATCCCGGCGAGTTTTCGTAGCGCCTGACTCATTAGCCTCGCCTGAAGCCCCATATGAGTATCTCCCATTGCGCCTTCAATCTCGGCTTTAGGAGTAAGCGCGGCAACAGAGTCAATAACAATGACATCAATCGCGTTTGAACGCACGAGATTTTCAACAATTTCAAGCGCCTGCTCGCCTGTGTCAGGTTGTGAAATAATAAGATCGTTGATGTTGATGCCGATTTTTTCCGCGTATTCTGGATCCAGCGCGTGCTCTGCGTCAATAAACGCTGTTATGCCGCCTAATTTTTGGGATTCGGCAATTACATGTTGCGCGACTGTTGTTTTACCGGATGATTCTGGCCCGTAAACTTCAATAATGCGTCCGCGCGGAAGACCGCCTACTCCAAGCGCAAGATCAAGAGATAAACATCCGGTTGAAACCGCCTCAACCTGCATCATCTTTGCATCTTTCAGGCGCATGATAGACCCTTCCCCAAATTGTTCTTTGATGTGCGAGAGCGCCTCCTCCACAGCGCGCATTTTCTCGCTTGTAGCTGTCGCGTCTTTTTTAGTCATACATTAAATTTAAATTATTTTGTTCAACAAGGATATGGCGTATAATTTTTTTCTCCATGCCGTGCTTGCGCTTTGCTAAGATAACAATAAGGTTTAATCCGTCGCGAAGGCGCACAGTTTCTTCAAACATCCCGTCTTTATTCATAATTGCGGGTTCGCTGTTAATGATAACCTCGGCCTCTGGATCGCTCTTTCCCGCGACTGTAAGCGAAAGAGTTTTTGTCTCCATATTTTCTTTCGGATGGAGAATTATGAGCGACGGCGGAGCGACTGTGCGATACACATTGACGGCTATGTAACTTAGCATAACAGAAATTACAAAGCAAATAGCCGCTGTTTTAAGTAGCCCTGGACTTAAGAGCGATTGGATAAACGACTGCGAGCCGATTTCATTAAGCGAACGGCGGAAATTTTTGCCGCGCATAATATGCCGTTCTCTAAGGTACATTCTTAGCGATTTCTCTTGATTAAGCCCGAGCCGTTTGCTGTAGACAATGATAAAATTTTTGATGTACACCTCTCCTGGGATGTCATCGTATCGGGCTTCTTCAAGAGCTTTAAGGTAATGGAGAGCTATTCGCGTTTCTGTGGCCGCTTTTTCGATGCTCCAATTTTTACCACAGCGAACATTGGCGAACAGTTCGCCAAGAGTTTCTTGGGCGACAAGAGATTTTTTTTTGAAAATTTGCATTTTGCATTTACACGAGCGCCACTTGCGCCACAGTATCGCCTTCCTCTTTTAATCGCATTAATCGCACGCCCTGTGTCGCGCGGCCTAAATGCGGGACAGAAGACAGAGATATTCGTATCACCTGCCCTAATTTTGAAATTAAAATAAGATCGCCGTTTGCGTCTTCCGGGAGATTTTTTGGATATACAACCCATGACGTTCTCAATTTTCCTGTTTTCTTTGTTATCTGCATTGTCTTTACCCCTTTACCTCCCCGCGATTGCGAC
>CAYYGX010000066.1:0-2770 GCA_964471805.1 uncultured Gammaproteobacteria bacterium
TTTTGATCAACTGCACAGCGACTATTCAGACATTGTGAGAATGACGTTGGCCCAAATACAAGGACTTCAACAAGAAGACAGGGAGGATTTAAGCCAACAGATATGGGAGAAGATTTTTCTGATTGTAAGTGGCAAGCAAGGCGTGGCTCCGGTGTTTCCAACTCCAGCGCACGAGCGCGCGTGGATGAAAAGAGTTGCAAAAAATCAAGCGATAGATTTTGTGAGATCTCCGGAATGGCGGCGAAGGCGGGCCGCTCGTGAAATTCAGATCGTTTATGATCGCGATGCGGAGGAGACGACAGGCGAATCCGTTGTTCTTTCCGATACACATCCTTCCCCGCTTGACCGTTTGGAGCAAGAGGAAATTGTCTATTATATGAAAGAAGCGTTAAAGCGTGTTCCATCGCTGTATCGCAGAGTATTGGAAACGGCTCAAGTCCTTAAAGGTGAAAAAAGGAATCTTATACAGATGATCGCAGAACGTCTTCAAAAAAAAGAACCGGCAATAAAAAGCCAGCTCTATCGCGGAAGAGGAGTATTTGCGCTTATATTTTTGAATATGTATGATAGAGAAACGTTGGAGCGCTGTTTTCCGCCTCTTGACGTTTTGAATCTTGCAAACGCCGCCTCGTTACTTACAGACACAAAAAGAAACATACGACTCATTTCTGTTGTAGAGAACAGAGTGCGCGAAATAAAGACAAAGGGCGAGACGGGCGAACTCGTGTCGCTTGGGCTCTCTGACGAACATTTTACCGAAGATAATGCTTTAACGAAGCGGGGGTATCAGGCGCTCTCACAAACTTTAAGGAGGCGAATTTTGAATGCCGCAGAGGCGGTGTGCGGGCCGCTCTTTCGTTGAAGTTTTTTTATGCGCTACTTTTTTATTTTCGGCAACCATCCGCGCCTCGCATCTGCTGAACTTGCGGCGGTTTTGGATGATGTTCACTTTTGGTTTGAAGGTAATTATGCGATTGTTGAATCAATCCGAGAGTTCAACCTTGCCACATTACAAGAACGCTTTGGCGGAGTTGTAAAATGCGGTGTTGTTCTAAAGAATATGTCTCGGACATCGTTTTTTGATGATGTGTATCAGCACATTCATGAAGCGGCGCAGGGGAACCAAAAATTTTCTTTTGGCATAAGCGCGTACGGAGTTTTGTTGCCTATTCAACAACTTGGGCTATCTTTGAAAAAAAGGTTCAAGGATGAAGGCGTCGCGTCTCGGTTCGTTACATCCAAACAGCCAAATCTTTCTTCTGTTGTTGTTAAAACTAATAAACTTTTAACCGATAGCGGATGCGAGCTTGTGGCGATGCAAACCCATGGCGAGACGGCGCTTGGCGTAACGCAGGCCGTTCAGCCATTTGCGGAACTATCTTTGCGCGATTACGGAAGACCGGCGCGAGATGCGAAATCCGGCATGATTCCGCCGAAACTCGCGCGGATGATGATTAACATGGCTCGGGTTTTGCATGGCGGAACGATTTTAGATCCATTTTGCGGATCAGGCACGATTATGCAAGAAGCGCTTCTTATGGGGTATAAAAATGTGATCGGCGCGGACGTTTCAGAAAAAGCGATTGAGAGAACAAGAAATAATCTCACGTGGCTTTCATCAGTCATACCGTCAGCGCATTCTAATACAGCGCGGCTTATAATTGCGGACGCCCGCGCTCTCAAAAGCGTCATACCTCCCCATTCAATTGACGCGATCGTTACCGAACCGTATCTTGGCCCTCCTTTGAAGGGCAATGAACAAGAAAGCGGTCTCTTCCGCACAATGCGCGATTTGGAACAATTATATCGCGAAAGTATTGAGGAATGCGCAAAAATTTTGAAACTTGAAGGAATGCTCGTCATTGTTTTTCCCATTATTCAAAACAAACGCATTTCTCTTGAATGTTTTATGCAGAGCGGCTTTACTCAATATCCATCTTTCACCAAATTTTATAATGATCAGAAACGTGCTTCGTTTGTTTACCGCCGCCCAGGCCAGCGCGTTGTACGGGAAATTTTTGTTTTGCGCAACAGCTAAATTCACAACACTTTTATACAAGGGAGAGTTATTTGTATTTTTGTCCCTTTTCCAAATTCACTTGTTATGTCAAACTTTCCCTGTAAAATGTCTTCAAAATATGTTCGCACTAAAACAAGCCCTCGTCCCGTGCCTGTGGGGCGTGTGGTGAATCCCCCGCCTAATGCTTTTTGCAATGTTTCAGATGTCATACCGCAACCAGTGTCTGCAAAAGTTAGCACCGTATTGCTACCTTCTCGTTTCGCCTTTATCTCAATTTTTCCTCCATTTGGCATCGCATAACAAGCATTGTTGAGCATTGCTCTTAAAGACTCCCAAGTTAGCTCGGAATACTGATTTATCCATATTCCCTGTTGAACATCAAAACATAAGGCAATATTTTTCTTTTCCATTTCCTTCGTATTCATAAACTTGAATGTGGAAAGCAGGTCTGGTAAATACTTTTTCTCCAGAGAAAAATTTTCTGATGTAACAAATACCTCGGCTAGCTCTAACGGTTTCACCCCAGGCAATAACTCTTCTCCTTCGTTTGCTTGACCGTTCATATCCTCTTGCGGGTTTAATATACTTACCATACCTACTTGATCATTTATATAATTTTTCAGAAAGGAGACATAATCTTCTTCACTATTAGGTTTTCCTCCTGTTGCAACATAGGAAATACGATGGAAACGCATAGAAGTCATCTCAAAACCCATATTATGGCTAAAATAAAAGGTTTAAGTAATGCTT